>CAIQZX010000130.1 GCA_903876445.1 uncultured Pseudomonadota bacterium
ATTCCCTCTGGGATTTTACGGCGATAACCAAGCTACCCTCGAGCTACACTCTTTGAAACAGAAACCTAGATTGCGAAACCTAGGAATCCCCGTTCCCTTTAGGGCGGGGAGGATGTCAAAAGGATAATGCTCCTGTAATTTTTTAACTACTGCGATAAATCGATAATGCGATTCGACAACGTTGCACATTATCATGAATAGTATGTGCAGCTTTATCGACACTTTCAGCTACAGCTTGAAGACTTTGTAAATACTCACCCGCTTGCGAGGCTTCAATCCGCGAGTTTGCAGCGATAACACGAGCTGCACGCGCATGGTGCATCACCGCTTCGAGTTGCCCTAATAATTGTGTGACATCACGTTTAAATTGACGTTGGCAATCTTGCATAATGGTTCGTGCATGGGTAATCGGTTCTTGCATCGAGTCGGCATAACGTGCGCCGGTCGCCAATTTTGCCACTTGTTCAAATCGATTATAAGCCGCTGTTCGTCTATATTCATTTACCGTCAAACGGTATAACAACAACGCATAAACGTTGATGTTTGTAACTAATTCAATCGTTTCTTTTGCAAGCTCGTTAATAAAATCGGTAATTGGCTGAAAGCCTTTCGCTTTATCTCCGGCTCGAAATGCAATCGCTTTTGCATTCGCGGCAGCTAACGAAATCTCTTTCGCAACTACCATAACGGCACTTAACTCCGATGTAATCGAAGCGACCGCAATAAATTGTGATTTTGTTTGACTGTTCATAAGGTCTTCTTTCGCCTGAAAAATAATAGCGTTAATGCGGAAAATAGAGCAATTTTTAGCGCAACGTTTTGACCAATGTCAAAATTTTAGCGGCAATATCGTCCAATGGAACGACGTAATCGGCACAACCTAATTTAAATGCCGCACCCGGCATTCCCCAAACGACGCTAGAGGCTTCATCCTGAACAATGGTTTTTGCACCGGCTTCTTTCATGGCTTGCATTCCCACTGCGCCATCTGCTCCCATTCCTGTTAGCAAAACGCATACCGCATTGTCTTTTACACACTTTGCAGCAGAGTGAAATAACACATCCACCGCAGGTTTGTGACGATTTACCGGTTCACCATCTTCAATTTGAATAATATATTGGTTATTCACACGCCTCACCGCCATGTGAAAACCGCCAGGTGCAAGGTAAATGTTTCCCCATTCGACAATCTGACCATTTGTTGGAATGCTCGCGGTCATTTGCGTGACAGAATCAATATGTTGCACAAAAGATTGACTAAATGCCGCCGGTAAATGTTGCGTAATTAAAATTGGTGGACAATCTGCCGGCAAACTTTTTACAACGACTTTTATCGCTTCCGTACCGCCTGTCGATGAACCTAATGCAATAAGTTGCGTAAAACCTGCATTAGAACGTGTCGTTTTCTGCATTGGTGTCGTTTTCACGACGTGCGGAGTTTCTTCACGAAGCTGTATTGCCTTAACATTTGTGCGAGCCGCATTACGAACTTTCGCAATAATTTCTTCTGAATACATCGCTAATGTATTTTCAGCGTTAATTTTAGGTTTAGCCACAAAATCCACAGCACCTAAAGCGAGAGCTTCTAAAGTTTCTTCAGCACCGTTTTCTGTCATTGTTGAAATCATAACAACGGGCGTAGGACGCAAACGCATTAAATTTCGTAAAAATGTAATGCCATTCATATTTGGCATTTCAATATCTAATGTCAAAACATCAGGATTAAGCTGTTTAATCATATCCCGTGCTACAAATGGGTCTTCTGCTGCGCCAATAACTTCAATATCAGGCGCAGAACTTAGCACAGCCGCTAATACTTTTCGGATTAACAAAGAATCGTCAACAATCAAAACTCGAATTTTATTCATACATTGCTCTAAAAATGGGGTTTCTAATTGATGTTTTAATCACAAAAATTAAAACAGCTCGACATCACCACCAACCGGTAATGTCTTGATATTTGTTGAGTATTGACGCTCACGTTGGGCGATGGAATCCGTGTGTAAATCTTGAATTTTTTTCATTCCAACCTTACCCGTTTTTGGAAAATAAATAACTTTTCGAGGATAAATATCACCCAAATCTTTTGAAAGTAATGCTAAACCTTCTTGATCAATATAATCCAATACAAAATTAACATTCCGTTCGCCAACATCGCTCAACGTCGGAATAATTTTGCCACCACCAAAAACTTTAACTTCTAAGTTTTTGCGTTTTCCGCCATTTGATAAAATCGTGTTAATCAAATGCTCCATAGCAAAATTCCCATATCGCGTCGCATTACCAATCATCGCATCACTTCCGTGTAGCATTTTTTGTTCCGTTGTTTCAGGCAACATAAAATGATTCATGCCTCCAATTCCAGTTTCTTTGTCACGAATACAAGCTGAAATACAAGAACCTAAAACCGTTGTAATCAATTCATTTTCCAATGTGACATAGTATTCACCAGGCAAAATTTTTGCCGCAATAATTCCGTGATCTCTGTCTAAATAACGATTGACATGATCAAAACCTCGAAGAGAGGGTCTCCCAATTTCATTACTCATTTATTTACGTTCAAGTATTTTTTCGATATGTCGTTGTTGAAACCAATTCAAATTCATTGCAAATTTGGTTCAACGATTCTGAATGCCCAATAAATAACCAGGATTTACTAGATAACAGTTTAGCATATCGTTTTACTAACGCCGCTTTTGTTTCGCGGTCAAAGTAAATCAGAACATTGCGGCAGAAAATGACATCAAATGCGACATTCATTCCCCATTCCGTCATCAAATTCAATTGTTTAAAAGTAATGATTTTTTGCAAACTGTCTTTCACTTTGACATGGCTTGGCGATGATTTACTTTTTAAAAACCAACGTTTCAAAACGTCTTGTGACAAATCTGCAATTCTATCTTCGGTGTAAACGCCCTCCGATGCAGTTTGCAACACTTGAGTATCTAAATCGGTGGCTAAAATCGTTACTTTCCAATCTTGGGGTACTGATTCTAATAGTGTCATAGCAATTGAATAAGGTTCTTCACCGGTCGAACATCCTGCTGACCAAACTTTGATTTCTTTAGAATTTTTATTACGCACCAGTAATTCAGGAATAATCGTATTTCGTAAATAATCAAAATGGTGTTTTTCACGAAAAAAAGACGTTAAATTTGTGGTAATCGCGTTAATAAAATCCGTAAATTCGGCTTCATTATTTTGATGTAAATAAGTGCAGTATTCCTTAAAATCGTTCAATCCTAGTTTTCTAACACGCTTCGAAAGACGAGAATAAAACATATCAAAACGCTCATCAGGAACTTGAATTCCCGAATACGCATTCGACATTTTTCTCAAAACATTAAAATCATCAACGGTAAATTTAAATTCGCGCTCTTTTTCTACGATTGCCATGCGATAACGCACCTCCAGCCGATTACACTTTAATGTGTTGAAATTTCTAAAACAGCAAGCAAACCTAAAAGCTGTGCAGATTCAACAAAACGCTCTGATGGATAAATAATATCAATGGTTTTACCTAAACGCGGCGCATCTTTTTTTAACGAAACCAATAATTGAAGCGTTGCCGTATCAATCGATGTAACATCCGAAGCGTTAATCTCAATTCGGTCATGCGCGTCTAAAATATGCTTTAATTTTTCATAAAGCACAGCTATCGTTTTAATTGACGCTTCAGAATTTAAATCAATATGCGGTTCTGGGGGTGTAGGAATGAACGTTTCGTCAATAACTTTTTCAGAAACCACTTCAATCGCATTATTTTCATCAGTCGATTTTTCCGTTGTTTCAATTGAAACGTGAACATTTACTTCTGTATTTTTGTCTGTTTCAACCGAGATTTCAATTTCGCCATCTTTATCAATAGAAACGTCAATTTCAATATCATCTGATTCTTCAACCGGCGAATCTTCAATTGTTACAAGTTCATCGACAATAACTAATTCTTCTTCGTCTTCGGCAGTTTCTTCAACGGTTACGAGTTCATCGACAATAACTAATTCTTCATCATCGGTAAGTTTTTCGATGGTAATAAGTTTGTCAACAACAATCAGTTCGTCCTCAATTTCAACAACAGGTTCTTGAACAACAGGTTCTTCGATAACTTCAGCGGGTAAAACTTTCGCTTTTGCTCTCGATTTTGTGACTTTTTTAACCGGTTCAACAGGCGGCGTGTCTTCTTCAATATCAGCACCATCCATCCACGCCAACGGATCGTAACCAATTAAATTATTTTTTGTCATTTGTCATTACTCTATTTTCAAGAAAATCGTTAGCAAGATTACGGAAATCTCTCGCAGAACGGCTTTTCGGACTGTATTCCAAAATGGTTTGTCCAAAACTAGGACATTCCGCTAATAACGCCGTTTCACGAATCATTGTCGCTAAAATTTCATTTGGAAAATGCGACAACAAAATGTTTAAAACCTGATTAGAAATACGGCGGGTAGACATATAACGCGAAATAACTACCGAGATTTTATATTGACGTTTTAACGCCCCCTCAAAACGTTTGACCGTTCCCATCAAATGCGACAAGCCTTGTAACGCTAAAAAATCACTCGCCATTGGAACTAAAATTTCACGGGTGGCAATTAAGGCGTTTGCAACTAATAATCCCGAAGACGGTGGGCAATCGATAAAAATAAAATCTTGATCAAGCAACTGACCTTTCAGTGCGTCACGCAGCAATATACCGCGTGGAGAACCATTGTTACCCATTTGCTCTACTTCTTTCAAACGGGAACCAGCGGCAATCAATTGTAAATTTTCACGCACTTTGACTGCTTGTTCATTGACGCTTTTTTCTTTCAACATCGCCGCATCAATACCACTAATGTTATGCGAAATAATGCCGAATGAAACCGCTAAATGTCCTTGTGGGTCAAAATCAATGACAGTGACTTTCTTACCTAACTCAGCCAGTGCATGACATAAATTGGCGGTCGTCGTCGTTTTTCCTACGCCGCCTTTTTGGTTAATAATTGCAATTAAACGAGACATTACAGAGCATCGTCATAGTCAGAGGAAATCGAATCCGCAATGGCATCCATTCCATCAACTTCGTCTGGATTCAACAGTTTGTCTACATCGAGCAGCATAATCATACTTTGCTTATAAACGTGCATTCCACGCATATAACGGGTATCAAGTTGTGAACCAAAGTTTGGAGCTTTTTTTATTTCACTCGTTTTTATATCTAATACATCTGAAACAGCATCCGCTACGATACCCATCACAAATGTGTCCGTGCGATGATGTTTGATGCACAAAACGATAACAACCGTTTTATGTGTGTATTCGCAATGCTCAAGTGAAAAACGTTCACGCAAATCCACAATTGGAATAACTGAGCCGCGTAAATTTAATACGCCTTTGATAAAAGAAGGTGCATTAGGAATAACGCGCACCGCTTCCCAGCCTCTAATTTCTTGAACTTTTAGAATTTCTACACCATAAACTTCATTAGCCAGTTCGAAAGTTAAAAACTGCTCGATTTGTTTAGTATGAGTATGTACATCGGTTGTCGTTGTCATGATTATTATTCCCTGCGAGTTATTTTATTTTAGCGTTGGGGTTATCAAAACTCTTCCCATTCATCATTATTTATTGATGGAATAGAAGGAGTAACAGGTTTTTTAATCGTCGGTTTATTATTCATCATAGGCGAAACACTACGCATTTCCACCGAAGACGATTTACCACCAACTTTAAAGAAATTTAGCAACTGTGTCATTTTAGCGGATTGCTCACTCATTGCGACACTGCTCGCTGCTGCTTCTTCGGCTAACGCAGCATTCTGTTGTGTAATATCATCCATTTGTGCGACATTTTGATTAACTTGACCAATTCCAGCGGACTGCTCGTGACTTGCAATCGTAATATCATTAACAATGTCACCCACTTTAATAATGCTGTCCACAATTTCCATTAACGCCGCGCCTGTTTCATTAACAAACGCCGTGCCAGAACGCACTTTTTGAACGCTATTTTGAATCAATTCGCTACTTTGTTGCGCGGCATTTGCGCTGCGTTGTGCTAAATTCCGAACTTCTGTCGCCACAACAGAAAAACCACGACCTTGTTCGCCAGCACGCGCCGCTTCAACCGACGCATTCAACGCCAATAAATTGGTTTGAAACGCGATTTCGTCAATTACACCAATTATCTCTGCGATTTTATTACTACTTTCGTTGATTTCCTGCATTGCTGTGATAGCGGATTTAACCACTTCCCCGCCTTTTTCAGCAAGCTGCGTCGCTGTTTGAACCACTTTTTTAGCTTGTTGTGTATTATCGGCGTTACTTTTAACCGCTGTTGATAATTCACTCATGCTCGAAGCCGTTTCTTCTAAGCTAGACGCTTGTTTTTCAACACGCTGCGACAAATTATTATTTCCGCTCGCCATTTCTTGTGATGAATTATTCACGAAGTCGGCGGTTTCTCGAATTTGTATAATAAAATGGCTAATTTTAGAAATCGCATCGTTGATATTGTCTTTGCATTGCGCGTAAATACCCTGATAATCCGCATGAATGCTAGTGGTTAAATCACCACCCGCCATTTGCTCAATCACACGATTTATATCATTAAAGACATTTTCAATAACATCCGCTAATTCATTTATATTGACAGATAATGATCGTGTAAAACCTTCTTTTTCGTCTAAATGAATACGCGCACTCAAATCGCCAACTTTTACCGAATTCACCAAACTTTCTATATCTCGTTCAATTTGCTTTTCTAATGTTCTATCTTGCCATTCTGCAACATAACCAATTCGTTCACCATTTTCAGCAATAACAGGTTTTGCAATAACTTGAATCGCTCGTCCCGCTAAAGTAAGTTGAGACGTAATCGAATCTTTTGAATTCATCAATAAATTCCGCTGATACGATGGATTTTTATGGAAAATATCGATACTAGAACCGAGTAAATTCGTGGCTCTGAAATTAGGTAAATGTTTGCGAATATCATTTTCTGCATTTGCAAATAATTGTTTAGCTGATTGATTCACAAAAATAATTTCAAAATTTGAATTTGTGATTAAAACACTGGATTGCGCCGTTTCTAAACCTCGAATAATGCGTAATGATTCAGAATTCGCTTGTTTAACTTGTGCTAAATCGTTGCCCAACTTAACACTCGTCGCGTAAATTGCGCGATATAAATCACCAAATTGATTATCCAAACGTAAATTCAACGGTTTACCAAATTTGTTTGATGTTAATTGATAAAGTTTATCAATTGATATTTCTAACGCCTCATCAATGTTTTTTATTACTCGATAAATGATTGCTGCGCCAAAAATTGCTGCAGTCATTGTCGCTGAAAACAAGCCATAATTCTGATGATTAAATGCGTCATACATCGAATAAAAACTTGGTACAAAGAGCAGCGATGACGCAAAAGCTAATTTTTTTGCAACTGAGATTTCCTGAATAGATTTGTAAAAAGCTCTAACACCCGATGATCCTAATTTCGCTTCATTTGCATTAACTTTGCGATACAGTTTTTCTGCTTCATTAACTTCATCACGAGAAGGAACATGGCGGACGGACATAAATGCCACAATTTGAGAATTTTCAAAAATGGGCATGACATTCGCGCCAACCCAATAATAATCACCCGATTTTGTTCTATTTTTAATCAGACGATGCCATGGATTCCCTTTTTTTAAGGTCGCCCACAGCTCTTCAAAAACAGCGACAGGCGTATCGGGATGGCGGACAATGTTATGATTTGAGCCAATAAGTTCATCACGCGAATAACCGCTTATTTCTATGAAAGAGTCGTTCGCAAAAGTAATCACACCTTTTAAATCCGTGCGTGTGACTAAAATTGTTCCGGCTTTCATAATAACTTCATTATTCGTGACGGGCATATTCATTTTCATTGCAAATTGTCTCCTCTCGACTTTTCAAATTTGAGTTAAAAATTAACCTTCACTTTGATCCATGTTTTCGATAATTAACAATTTATCAACATCGAGTAGCATTACCATGCGTTCATTAACAGAAACTAAGCCGTTAATAAATTCGTTACTGACTTTGGTACCAAAATCGGGTGCGCCTTGAATTTCACTGCGTTCGACACTGATGACATCTGATACCGAGTCAACAACCACGCCCATGATACGAGTAAGACTGCCGTTTCCTGTTTGCAAAACTACGACAACGGTTAGCGGCGTATATTCCGCTTTGCTTAAACTAAAACGTTCGCGTAAATCAATAATTGGCACAATTGCACCGCGCAAATTGACGACACCTTTTTCGTAATACGGTACATTCGGCACACGCGAAACGGGTTCCCAACTGCGAATTTCTTGAACTCGCAAAATATCAACGCCGTATTCTTCTTTGCCTAAAACAAAACTCAAATACTGAATTGTCGTATCGGAACTTTTTTGTGCAGTATCATCACCGGCTGTTGTTTTATTTTCTTGTGACATAACATTTTTTATTTAAGTTAGTTTAATTCAAAAATTAGCGGACGGATAAACGTACTAGACCAGGAACATCAAGAATCAATGCCACCGAACCATCACCTAAAATGGTTGCACCCGATACACCTTCAACACGACGATAATTCGCCTCTAAGGATTTAATAACGACTTGTTGTTGACCAAGTAATTCATCCACTAAAAATCCACATAATGCGCCCTGACCCTCAACAACAACAATCACACCTTCATTTGATTTTGTTGCCGCGCCAGATTTTACGTTGAAAATTTCGCGCATTCGAATAATCGGTAAATACTCATTGCGAAGTTTGAAGGTTTCGCCTTTACCCGCAACTTTATTCAACATTTTTTCGGTGATGTTAATGGATTCAATAATTGAAACCAATGGAACAATATACGTTTCATCGCCTACTGCGACCGATTGACCATCTAAAATGGCTAAAGTCAATGGTAAATGAATAGCAATTGTCGTGCCTTTTCCTAATTCAGAAATAATATCGATATTACCGCCAAGAGATTGAATGTTGCGACGAACTACGTCCATTCCAACACCACGACCAGAAATATCGGTTAACTGTTCAGCAGTTGAAAAACCAGGCATAAAAATCAATTCAAGAATTTGTTTATCACTTAAAATTGTCGATTCTTCTACTAAACCTTTTTCAACAGCTTTAGCAAATAACCGATTTTTGTCCATACCGCCGCCATCATCCACAATCTCAATCACGATATGACCGCCACGATGATAGGCTTTAAGTTCAATCGTTCCGGTTTCGGGTTTACCCGCTGCGACACGCGCTGCCGGCATTTCAATTCCGTGATCTAAACTATTACGAATTAAATGCACTAATGGATCGTTAATCAATTCCACAACCGCTTTATCTACTTCTGTATTTTCACCGACAAGTTTTAACGTAATTTTTTTGTCTAATTTAGTGCTGATGTCGTGAACTAAACGTGGGAATCGACTAAAAACAAAGCTGATTGGCAACATTCGGATATTCATTACGCTTTGTTGCAAATCACGAGTATGACGCTCTAATTGCGCTAATCCTCGCTTTAATAAACCGACTTTATCCATCGAAAAGTTTTCACCAATCAATCCTAGCATTGATTGTGTAATTACGACCTCGCCAACCATGTTGATAAGCGTATCAATTTTATCGGTATCAACCCGAATCGAACTGGATGCTTTAGGCGCATTTTTTGACGCATCGGTTTCAACAGCCGGTTTTTTTATAACCGGAGCGGCAGGTGCTGGAGGCGTTGCATTTTCAACTTTGACGGCTTCTGCTTCAATAACAGGCGTTGCGGCAACCGGTTTTTTCGCTTTTTTAATTTTTTTGGGTTTTGCTAATGGGGAAAGTTCTAATGCACAATCTTCTTCAACCCAACTGAAAATTTCGCGGATTGTTGCCTCGGAGTCATCAGTGACTAATTTTAATTCCCATGAAATGTTACATTCTTCAGGATCTAATTCCGCAAACGGCGGGACATCTTGAATGTTAACATTTGTAGTTAATTCACCATGAACTTTCAATTCTCGGAATAAACGAACGGGATCGTTGCCCGTTTTAAGTAAATTTAAATACGGACAAAAAGCGATTTTCCAACCTTGTTCTTCCGGAATTTCTTCCTCTTCTTCTTCGGGTTCTTCAACAATAACCGGAACATGAACGATTTCCTGTACTGGCGCGGCTGTTTGTTCACCACCGCCTGAAGAACCATTCAATTCAAGTTCTAATGCCGCTTGATGTTTAGCAACGCTAGCGGCGTTCACATCTTCTTCGTTTTGAATCGATGTCAACATTTCCCGCAAACAATCAACTGACCCTAAAAGTACATCTACGGCAGGTTTCGTAACTTGTCTGCGTCCATCACGCATTTCATCGAGTAACGTTTCCATAATGTGCGTATAACCGGCAACGACGGTAAAACCGAACGTACCGCTACCGCCTTTAATAGAATGTGCCGCCCTGAAAATAGTGTTGATAACTTCGGAATCAATGTCGCCAATATCGAGCGACAACAACCCTGATTCCATCGCCTCTAAGCCTTCAAAACACTCTTCGAAGAAGACTTGATGAAATTGTGACATATCGATAGACATAACCTTACCTTGTGTGCTGTTCGCCTGAGTTTATTTAAACTGCGGTTAATATATTTAACCATTCCTAAAATTTACACTGGTTCAGTGCAAATCTTGTGCCTAAATTTTTCTAATCGTAAATCAGATTTAAAAATGAATAAATTTAGTATTTTCTTAAAGAGGGATTCGCGCCGAAACATCAGCGCGAATAAATCGAAGTTAAATGATAGCAGCCTGCATTTTGGCACAGTGTGCCACCGCATTGGCATCATCAACGACTTCTTTATTTTGAAGTGTCGTAATCATGGCGCGAAGAAATTCAACGGATTCCAACATAACTGCGATATTCTCGGGATTCGTTTGTTTCGTTTGGTCACGCATTTCACCCAAAAGGACTTCCATTTCTTTCGCGTAATTAGAGACCGTATGGAACTCTAACATTGCACAACCGCCTTTAATCGTATGTGCGCCACGGTAAATTGTGTTCATTTTTTCTTTGTTAAAATCGTCTAAGTCAATGCTTTCTAGCCCTAACTTCATAATATCCAAATGCTCTAGGCATTCTTCAAATAAAACATCGTGAAACTGGCTCATATCAACGGACATCGTTTTTCCTTTTTTCTAAAGTGAACAAAAATTTAGTTATGCTAAGTTAATTAACCCAACACTTTTAACAAAGTTTTCAAAAGCTGATCGGGATTGAACGGCTTTACCATCCAACCTGTTGCGCCCGCTTCTTTGCCTTCCATTTTCTTTTCCATGCCGGATTCTGTTGTCAGCATCAACATGGGAACATGTTTATATTGTGGTAACTGACGTAAATCTCGAATCAATGCAATTCCATCTTTATTTGGCATATTGACATCAGTGACGACACAGTCAAACGTGCGTAACTTCGCTTTTTCCAAAGCATCCACACCATCTTCTGCTTCTTCAACGTCGTAGCCAGCCGTTTTTAAAGTGAACGACACCATTTTTCTCATTGAAGCTGAATCATCAACTGCAAGAATACTCGCCATTATTTTCTCCATTTTTATCAATTAAAAGCAAAATACTCGGCAAATCTTACAGCATCTACTACTACCTTGTTAAGCATAACCCTATTTTTTTTAACCTGTCTATGATGTCAAAATTTTATGTCAATTCTAACACCCACGTTTATGAAATTTGTTCGATTGTCTACTATAACAAACTAATTTTCTGGCTTTAGCTAAAAAGATACCTTTTTATCTGCAATCTTTAATTAACGCTGCAGAATTCTCCACGCAGAACCAATAAGGCTTAGGTGGAGAATGTTGCGGTTTAGTAATTCACGTTTTAGAGGTATTTAAACAACGACATACCTTGAACTTTTGAATACGACTGCTGTGCCGCTTGCAATGACATTTGTTGTGAATTCAATTGCGTGATGGCTTCGGCATAATCCAAATCTTCAATTTGAGAAAGTGCCGTTTTCGTGTTGATAATAAAATCATCATTCGATTGTTTTTGGCGATCAATCGCATTTAAACGTGCGCCAATTGTTGAACGGATATTTGAAAGTTGCACAGACGCATCATCAAGTTCTTGTAAAGTCGCAAGCGTTGGTTTGTCGGCGCGTAATTCATCAGCAAAATTTTTCACTGCATCAAAAAGCGTTTTTCCAGTGATATTGGAAGGTCCAAAAACTTGCGTTCCGGTATCACCATCTGTAATTTTACGCGACACACCCACTTGAACTTCACGCTGGGTATTTGAACCCGAATAAATAAAGGCAGAATTTGACGTTGTACCCGTTATAGGCGTTACGACATCTGTTGCATTGCCGGTAATCGCATTTGAAGATACTTTTATTGTTGTGTCAGAAGCTGTGCTGTAATTTTCCCATGCGGCTGATGCGGCATCTTTATTCGCCACCAAAGTCGTTTGAAAATCGGCACCTTCAGCACCCGAATTAGTGAGATTTTTTGCATCATTCGCTTCTGCGAAAATCGCTTTAAACGTATCGTTATAAACATTTGCGGTTTGCTGTGCAGCAATTTTAAATGCAAGCGTGCCACTTTTACCGCCGCTCACACCTTTTGAACTACTCACTGCATTAACATACGCATCGAGCCGTTCTGCTGATTTTTTTACCGCTTCATCAACTGTTAATGTTGGATTAAATTTATCAACCAAATCGTAAGCATCAGCAATCGCTTGTTTACCAACATAATCTGTCCACGATTCACTTTTTGGTGTAGAAATTGTTTGGGTTGTGCTGGTCGGATCTACATAATTATCAACAGAATTTTTATAAGCAATTTTCGCTTCATTTAATAAAACCGTTGCCGAATCAGCAGATTGTTTTAATGTCGTAACTGGCAAATTTTTAGACTGAATAACAGCGATAGCTTTGTTGAATTCGGTTACAAATTTAGCCGGCGTATCATTCCAACTTGCGTCCCATGTGTCGGGAAAGGCTTTATGATTTGATGAGGCATTGATTTTTGCTTCATCGACATATTTTGTTGTGTCTTGTGTTGACACCCATTCAGCGGCGGCTTGCGCGGCAAGTGCTTTCAAATTTGCCGCATCGGCTGGCGTTGTGCTGGGAGGAATGGAAATTGGATTTTTTAAAATAAAATCATACGCCGCACTTGTTGCTTGTGCTGTAACGAATTTATCCCATGCTTTAATCGGTAACGCTTCTGTTGCAGTTAATTTGCTTTCCGTAGAAGCCAAAACAGCTACATCCAATTTTGACGCAACATCGGTTTTTTTACCGAATGGCATTTCAGTCGTGTTTGTACCGGAAAAAAGGTACTCGCCATTTGAATTGCGTGTATTAGCTAAACTGATTAAATGTTCATTCAATTGTTCAAACTCATCGGCAATTGCATTACGCGCAACAACAGAATTTCCTGAATCGCTCACGCCTTGCAATCCTAATTCTTTCAAACGTTGCAACGTATCCATTGCACTGGTGATTGTTGTTTCTTCGAGCGTGAGACGTTGTTGAACATTAACAATGTTAGTTTGATACTGTTCTGTTTCACTAATCGATTGTTTAAAACCAATCGCATAAGCAGCGGCTGAAGGATTTTCAGCGGGGGTTAAATACTTTTTCCCTGTCGCAATTTTTAACTGTGTATCATTCAATTTTGATTGTTGATCAAACATTGAAGTAACGTTTAATTGTTGTGGATAAGCGGTAGAAATACGCATGATATAAACTCCTATCGAACAGCGGCAATTAAGCTATCAAACAAGGCTCGCGAAATGGCGACTACTTGTGATGAGGCTTGATAAGCATTTTGAAATTTAATGAGATTAGCGGCTTCTTCGTCAAGATTCACACCTGCAAAGTTAGCTCGCGCTTCAACGGAAGTATTGTACAACGCTTTTTGAGCTGACAAACTAACTGTTGCGGCATTAGTCGATGTACCTACTTTAGCCACTAATTGCTCGTAAGTTTGTCCGAAAGTTTTACTATTAGTCAGCGTGGTATCATTTTCTAATTTAGCTAACGCTAATATATTTGTGTTATCACCTGCTGCGTCGGACTGTCCGGCTGCAATTTCATCAGGTGATGTAATCGCCGCGCGAATGTTTGACGCAGTATTATAAGTCGGACGAATAATAAAACTCGCTGTTCCAGCCGGAATTTCAGTTTCCGTGATTGTCATGCCGTCTACAGTTGTTGGCAAACCACCGCTTGGTAAACTGACTTTCGTATTGTCACTCAAACGGGTTAACGAATATGCACCAAGGTTGTAATCCAAACGGTAATCACTTGCCTGCAAATTATTGACTGTTGCCGTATCAATCGTGACATTCACTGCGCCACTGGTATTACCCAAATCCGAATACACCATGACTTCTGTTGGCTGAAAAGAAAACATCGCTTTCCCGACGTTACCTTTTATGTCAATCCCCTGTTCATGAATTTGGTTCGCTAATTTAGCGACACCGGCGGCGACTAAACCTAATTGTTGTTGTGCAGGATCTAAAACTTGGTCACGGAATTTCATCGAGCCTGCTAATGAACCGCTTGAAAATTGATTAGTCACATCTAAACCTTCAGAATCATTAGGACTCGCCTTCATGATGACTCTTTTTTGTGTGACATCTGTTGTCGAATTCGATAATGCTAATGACATCCGCGAATCGCCAGAAATTAACGCATGACCTTGCCCAATAAAGACATCAACCCCACCATCTTGACGAACGAAAATAGACGTATCGATATTTTCAGATAATTTCGCTAATAACTGATCACGTTGATCGAGCAATTCATTTGGGAATTGTGAACCTCCACCGCGTGTAACAGTCGCAATTTTAGTATTCAAATCTGCAATGTTTTGGGCATAACTGTTGATTTTATCAACGTTGGTTTGCATTTGAGCATTATTTTGTGAGCGTAAATTATCTAACTGTGATGAAACAGTATTGAATTGAACCGCTAATGAACTGATTTCAGAAACCATAGTCGTGCGAGCGGGAGTCGATGTTGGATCTGTTGCAACATCATTCGCCGCTTTGAAAAATGATTTCATGGCATTTGCCATACCGGTTTCTGGATTCGCCATTAAATTATCGACCTGTTTTGTCATCGTTTGAAAACGATCGGCATCACCTAGCGATGACGCAGCAGTACGAATGTTATTGCTGATAAATTGATCATAACTGCGTGTGACATTCGTCACATCTACACCATTGCCAATGTAATTTCCGCGACTATATGTCGTTGACGCAGATTCTAAATTTGTACTTTGACGGCTATAGCCTTCAGTATTAACGTTTGCAACGTTATTACTGCCTGTTTGCATGGCGCGTTGAAAAGCCATCAATCCTGTCAACGCTGTGCCTAAAATTCCGGACATGGGAACAACCTAATTTTATAAAGTGTAAAACATAAGCGATGTTCTTATTTCACCGCCACCGTTGCATTTTGAGCAAATAAATTTAACGCATTACTTTGATAAATATGTAAAACCTTATCGGCATAACTTGGATCAGTAGCATAACCGGCGCGTTGTAATTCACGCATATATTGTCCGACATTACTGGTTTTCGTTAGGGCAGATTCATAACGCGGATTGTTTTTAATAAAATGCACATAATCGTTAAAACTTTCTTGAAACGAAGGATAAGCTCTAAATCCAGAACTCATACGTCTTGCAATACCCTGATCGAATTCGAGAGCACTGACTTGCGCTTGTTTACCACGCCACGACCGATCTGCTTTGATGTTAAATAAGTTGTAACTGCTTGTGCCATCACTATTTTTAATTACCGAATTTCCCCAACCACTTTCCAACGCCGCTTGTGCTAACAACGCATTCGGATCAATACCCAATGTTTTTGCAGCTTGTTGTGCATAAGGTAACAATTCTTTAACAAAGTCTACCGCTGCCTGTATCGGCTTTGAATGTTTATTCTTGAATGATGTTTCATCATTGTCATCATTATCAACGTCATTACCATAAACTAAACCATCCGGTGTTCTCACGATTGAAACAGGATGATTCAAATAATCTTCTAATGTTTCTGGACGCGAATTAGCCCCTTTTGGACTAAGTTGTTTGACAATTAAATCCGCTAAACCCACTCCCGGTTTTCCAGCTAAATGCACTGACAATTGTTGATCATACATGTCGTTATAAGCCTTGCTTTGATCACTATCAAAAGCCCCTTCGGCTAATTTTGCCGAACGCATTCCTTTCAGAATGTTATTTAAAAAAAGTGCTTCAAATTGTTGTGCTACTTTTTTAATTGCGGCAGGTGAATCCGTTTTGGATTCATTTTTCATTTTTGCAAATTGACTAAAATCGTTATAAACAGCGGCTTTTGATGAAGCGGGCGTACTCAACATAAAACATTCTCGCGTTAAATAATTATCAATTCAGCGTGTAACGCACCCGCCGATTTTAAGGCTTCTAAAATTGCGACTAAATCACTCGGAGCTGCCCCAACCTGATTAACAGCATTTACTAAATCATCCAATGAAACACCGGGTTTGAAAGCAAACATTCGATTTTTCTCTTCTTTTACTTTGGCATTAGATTGTGGCGTGACTGTCGTTTGACCTTGTGAAAGTGCATTAGGTTGTGAAACATTTATATCTTCATTAATTGTCACAACTAAACTACCGTGCGAGACAGCAGCAGGCGTAACACGAACTTTGTTACTCACAACAACCGTTC
Organism: uncultured Pseudomonadota bacterium; assembly: GCA_903876445.1. Classification (GTDB taxonomy): domain Bacteria; phylum Pseudomonadota; class Gammaproteobacteria; order Methylococcales; family Methylomonadaceae; genus UBA10906. The sequence continues at coordinate 16,721 of CAIQZX010000130.1, forward strand.
CTGTGCGCGAATTTACAATTACGCGAGCGGGAGCTTCATCCATATCAACGTTGACGTTTTCAACAACTGACGCAAACATCACTTTTTGTCCTAAATCAGTAGGTGAATTTACCCGAACAGAGGTTGCGTCAATAGCTCTCGCTGTATTTGTTCCGAGTAATTTGTTGATAGATTCCGCCATGTGATTAGCTGTCGTGAAATCAGCACGATGCAAGTTAAAAACAATTGAATCACCCTCTGAAAAAGGCGTGGCTACAACACGTTCAACTAACGCGCCATTTGAAATACGTCCTGCGCTGGGATTATTTACCGTCACACTTGAACCATCTTTGCCTGATGCACTAATACCGCCGACAACTAAATTACCTTGAGCAATCGCGTATGTTTCACCATCCGCCCCTTTCAATGGAGTCATTAACAGTGAACCGCCTCGCAAACTTTTCGCGTCACCGATAGATGAAACGGTAACATCAATCGCCATGCCTGGTTTTGAAAACGCCGGTAAATCGGCTTGAACCGCTACCGTTGCAATGTTTTTTGCTTTTAATTGCTTCAAATCCGTTTCAGATAACGTAATCCCAAAACGTTTCAGCATACTGCTTAAACTTTGTCTTGAAGTTGGCGAACTGGTACTACTATCGCCCGATTTATCTAAGCCAACTACCAACCCGTAACCGACTAATTGATTGACTCGTACCCCTTCAATCGACGCAATATCTTTAATTCGCTCGGCGTGTGCGTAAGGCACCAATCCCATAAGTAACGAAATAGAAAGTAAAGTGAGTTGTCGAAAATTCATGTTATTGCTCGTTATTTAAAAGGGAAACCAAGGACTGTTAAGCGCACGCGAAACCCAGCCTTTATTAGAGGAGTCTGCAAGTGCGCCCTCGCCGGTGTACATAAACGTTGCGTCTGCGATTTTATCGGATAAAACGGTATTAGCAGGTGAAATATCGACAGGTCTAACAATACCTGATAATCGTATGAATTCATCACCCTGATTTAATGTCACTCGTTTTTCACCGCGAATTTTTAAATTACCATTTGGTAAAACCTCAACAACCGTAACTGAAATTGCACCATTTAATTCATTACTTTGATCTGCTGAACCTTTACCTTTAAAGGCTTTAGTCGATTCCAATTCAGCTTTCACATCACTTTTACCAAGAAAACCTAAACCAAATAATCCAAGTATTGGAGCTGTCACGGATACTTTATCGTCTTTAGAATCTTGACTGCTCGCCCCTTTTTTGGACTTTGTACTTTCATTCAATTCTACAGTCAAAATATCGCCAACTCGGCGAGCGGTATGATCTTCAAAGAGACGCATATCATAGCCGGCTTGATAAATTCCACCCGTAGTCTGTTGTGGTGGACGCAAATCAGCGGGCGCAACAGGCGAAAATGATGGCTCGCGTTTAGGTAAAGGGGTGCTGCACGCCGTCAAAAAAATCGGCAATAGCACAAAAAATCGAAGGCTGCGTGTCATCATCTCAATTACTCGTTACAAATTTTGCGTGATATACGACAGCATTTGATCAGTCGTTGAAATCGCTTTTGAATTCATTTCGTAAGCACGTTGGGTTTCAATCATGCCAACTAACTCTTCAACTACGTTTACGTTTGACGTTTCGAGCGAGTTTTGAATAACGTTACCAAATTCGCCTTGACCGGGCGTACCCGCAATCGGTGGACCACTCGCGCCAGATTCACGGTATAAGTTTTCACCAATCGGTTCTAAACCAGCAAGATTGATAAAGTTAGCCGTTTGCAACTGTCCGACGTTTGAGGGTTGTGGATTACCATTTTGTAAAATAGAAACCGTGCCATCTGTACCGATTGTCACACTTAACGCATCTTGTGGAATTGTAATAGTCGGATTCAATGGCAAACCGTTTGCTGTGACTAACTGACCATTTTGATCTAATTTTAATGAACCATCGCGTGTATAACTGGTTGTACCGTCTGGCATGGTAACTTGTAAGAAACCACGTCCGTTAATCGCAATATCCAACTGATTTCCAGTCGGTTCGACGTTACCTTGAATGTGTAATTTTTCTGTCGCCATAATTTTCACACCCGTTCCCAACTGCATACCGGTTGGTAATTGGCTAGTCTGCGAAGTCTGTGCGCCCACTTGACGCATATTTTGGTACATTAAATCTTGAAATACGGCGCGGTCTTTTTTAAAGCCGGTTGTATTAACATTCGCTAAATTGTTAGCAATAACCGCCATGCGAGTTTGTTGAGCATCAAGCCCTGTTTTCGCTACCCATAATGAACGTTCTGTCATGATAATTTCTCCGAAAAAGTTGTTGTAAATGTTACAGGTAAGAAACGCTAATTACCCATTTTCATTCAACGATGCTGTGATTTTAGAATAGGGCAAATTCTTTTGCGCTTACGATTTATTTCTTTTAAATATCAGCACTATTTATGCCATCAAAATTACATTTGCAGTAATTTTGAACCGGCGGCTGCATTTTCTTTTGCTGTTTTCATTACGTTTGATTGCATTTCAAAATTTCGGGCTAATTCAATCATATTAACCATCGCACCAATGGCACTCACGTTACTGCCTTCGATAACGCCTTGTGAAACTTGAACCGACGCATTGTCCGCTTGTGCTGAACCATCTCTCATGTACATCAAACCATCGAGCTTTTTCTCAACATTTTTCAAATCCGGTTTTATCAACTTGAGCTGATCAACCACGACTTGAGCGTTAGTATTTGAACCGAACGGAATAATGTTAATTGTGCCATCGCCACTAATTGTTAATTTTTCAGCAGGCGGAATGTTAATCGGTTGACCATCTCTGTTTAAAACGGTTAAACCGGAAGAAGTCAGCAAATTTCCATCGGGTGTTAATTGAAAATCGCCGGCGCGTGTGTAAGCCTCTTTTCCTTGGTTATCACGCACAGAAAAGAACCCCTCACCTTTAATGGCAAGGTCTAACGGGTTATCGGTTGTTTGCAAACCGCCAACAGCAAAATCGGTAGCCGGTTTTTCACTCATCGCATAAACCCTTGTTGGATAACCATCACCAAAAACCGGCATACTGCGAAATTGTTCTAAATCGGCTTTGAAGCCTGTCGTTTGAGCGTTCGCCAAATTGTTGGCATTTGCTGATTGAGCCAGCAAGGTTTGTGTTGCGCCACTCGTAGCAATATAAAGACTGCGATCCATAAAATTCTCCCCTCAATACCGTTCCCACGCCTTAACGTGGGAACGCTAAAGTCAAATTACACTCTTAAAATTGTTTCTAACAACGATTTTTCAGTTGTAACAGTTTGTGAGTTCGCTTGATACGCTTGTTGCGCTACAATCAATTTTACTAACTGCTCTGACAAATCAACGTTTGAATTTTCAATCGATGATGAACGAATCAAACCGAAGTTGTTATCGCCCGCTGCGCCGTAAATCGGTGCGCCAGAATCTGCTGTCGCTAACCATGTTGTATTCCCAACTTTTGCTAAATCTTGGTTAGTTGGGAAACGCGCTAATGCCACTTGACCGATTGGTTTTGCAAAACCGTTGCTGTATTTCACGAATACAACACCCGCTTTATCAACATCAACGCCAGTTAAAGCACCAACTGGCAAACCATCTTGTTTCAAGTTGTTAACCGCGAAAGGAGTTGAAAATTGTGTTGAACCGGCAAAATCAATACTGAAACTCAAATTTGCCACTTTCAAATCTGGGTTAATCGCAGAAAGATCCACTGCACCGAAATCCACTTTTGTGTTAATTCCTTTTGGTGCGCTGATTCCTTTTGCTGCCGCATCTGCAGCCGCCGCAGCTTCATCAGCTTCTGCTGTGACAACGTTTGCTAATTTTGTATCGTAATCCGCTTTTAATACAGCGGCTTGATCAGTGATAACCGTTAACGCATTTGTTGCCGCATCCAATGAATTCTGCGCTCTTGCTAAGGCTTCTTGTGCAGCAGTAACTTGTGCTGGAACAACAGCCGCAGATGGATCAGCGGCAGCAGTAGCAACATCAAGTGACGTTGTAGCGGCATCAACAACAGCTTGTGCTTGTTTAACGAATTGCGTATTAGAAACAACATCGGTTGCTGCTGTGTCTGATTTTACTTTAGCCAATGCAGCGGCTGAACGCGCTAAATCGCCAGCAGTCGCAATAGGTGATAATTTTGATAAATTACCTTTGCTGTCAAACATTACTTTTGTTGGTTGTGTTGTAATTGTGCCATCTGGTAACGCGACCGCGCCTGTTGCAACAACAGGTGGAATCGCATAAACGTCTTCTTGAACACCTGGTTGAATACTTCTACCGTCAACGAAGGTATAAGCATCCCATTCATTCGGCACAGCGGTTTTTGCAAAATAAGTTGAAACGATGTGAGCGTTACCTAATGCGTCATACGTTGTAATCGAAGTTGTATGTGTATAGGTTTTTGGATCAGGGATATAAGGTGATGTACCTGGTGTCGTAAATGCAAACGGTGTAATATCGGGTTTTGCTGAACCGTTTAAATTCAAGTTCATATCAACGTTTGTTGTTGCCGTTGGTGAACCTTGATCGGTGTTAATCAATAACGGTAATTTAACACCCACGTCAAAACCTTCCGCAACCGTTGTGCCGGTTGGTTTGAATGCTAATAAATAACGTCCATTATCATCAACTACGTTACCTTTGTTGTTAATGTGAAAAGCACCATTTCGTGTATAAGATGTCGCTTCTAAGGGTTTGTTTGGAATAATTGGGTCAACCAAATCGCCCATCGCAAAGAAACCGTCGCCGCTAATCGCTAAATCTAAAGAATTTCCTGTTGGTTCGATGTTGCCTTGTTTGAATTGTTGAGCTACGGCTGAAACACGCACGCCAGAACCGACGGCTGTTTTACCTGTTGAACCCAAACTGCTTACATAAACGTCACCAAATTGAGCGCGTGATTCTTTAAAACCAGCGGTCTGTGAGTTAGCAATGTTGTTACCTGTGACAGATAAAGTGGTGGAAGCGGCTTTTAATCCGCTTAATGCTGTTGAAAAACCCATGATGTGTACCTCTCGAAATTAAGTAAATGTGAATTAAAGAATTTGTTTAACTTTTGAAAAATCTACGCTGTTCGCGCCAGCAAGATTCACTTTCATACCGCTTGAACTCGTTGCCATAGAAACACTTTCGACTTTTGAATTGATGTCGGTAGACTGCGCGACATTTTTACCATCTACTAATGCGGACGCTTGAATTTTATATGCGCCTGGACTTGCTAATGCGCCAGCAGAATTAGTGCCATCCCAAATGAAATCAACATCACCGGAACTTTGATTGCCTAAATCAATCGTTTTAACCATTTCGCCTGTTGACGCATTTGAGACAACGACTTGTAAATCAGGCGTGCTACTTGCTAAATTCACTTTTCCGCTAATGTCTCCACCTGCGGGCAAAATCCCTTGCGTAGCAGGAACTGCCACATAACGCCCGACCAAACTTGCGGCTTGCAAGGCTTGATCAGATTGGATTGAACCTGAGAAAGTCGCGAACGATTTTTGTAAATCTTGAATCCCAGAAACCGTACCGAATTGCGCCATTTGCGATAAAAATTCGCCATTTTGCATCGGATTATTCGGGTCTTGGTGTGTCATTTGTGTTGTCATGAGTTTTAAAAAGTCATCTTGACCCAGTGACGTTTTTTTCTTTGCTATTGCACGCGACGCAGCTTCATCCGCTGCCGCTTTTGCATTCGCTGTTGCTTCGCTGGTGCTTTTGTTTAGCGCGTCAAAAGGATTGACACCGCTGGTACTGTTTATTACTGCCATAAAACCCCCTTATTAGTTTTGTCCCATTCGCAGTGTTTGTAACATCATCTGTTTAGCGGTGTTTAACACTTCGATATTATTTTGATAAGAACGTGACGCAGACATCATATTTGCCATTTCTTCAACTGAATTCACATTTGGTTTAAAAATGTAACCATCTTTATCTGCCATAGGATGACTTGGTGCGTATTCCATAACAGGCGGTGCTTTGCTTTCTACAATGCCACGAACTTCAACTTTACTTGCGCCATTCTGAGAATCAATTACGTTTTTTAATTCCGCGCCAAAAACCGCTTGGCGAGCTTTATAAACACCACCTTGACTACTGCTAACGCTATTCGCGTTGGCTAAGTTACTGGCGACTAAATTTAAACGTAATGATTGCGCGTTCATTCCGCTACCCGCAATATCAAAAATGTTTAGAGCTGACATCAGACTTGTCCTGTAAATGCAGAAGTTAAACCTTTAAAGTCGCCGCTTATCCATTGCAAACTTGTTTGATATTGCAGCGCGTTTTCAGCGTATTTCGCTTGTTCAATGTGTTCTTCAACCGTATTGCCATCAAGCGAAACTTGATTCGGATTTCGGTATTTTAATTGTGCGCCTAAGAACGGTTGTTCCGTTGCAAAATGCGCGGCATTCGTATGTGCCAGTAACGTCGGTTCGGGTGTTGTTGCTTTCAGCACGCGAGAAAAATCTAAATCTCGTGCTTTAAAATTTGGTGTATCGGCATTCGCCATATTTGCCGCCAACACTTCACTACGTTTTTCACGCAACGCTAAAATCTGTGGGGCTTTACCCAAAGCTGCATCAAAACTGATTGCCATTGTTAATACTCCTAAAAATGTTTCTGTACTCGATATAAAAGCACAATTTATGCCATAAAAACTTAGCCTTCTAAAATCAGTTGGTTAACATTTTTGACACTATCAGACAACGAGGTTATCGACAAAAAATACACAAAGTTAAGTGTTTGTTTAAAATTAGCTTATTATTTTGAAAACGACAAAATTGCCGTATTGCCAAAAAATTGGCGAAAGTAAGTTTGAGCAAAAAAAATTAGACATTTTGAAATTTCTCTGTCGAACTTAACACGTTAATTCATCAACCTAAAAACATAAGAAATAGTTGTTGGCATTAAATATGCTAAGTATGAAACAAAGCGATTACATTAACGGTTTAACAGGTAATTTTATGATTCGATTGATGCTATTTTTTGCCATTGCATTTCTAACAACAAATGCACCTCATGCCGAGCCACAATGGCAAACGCATGAATCAATTTATGAAGCGGTTAAAAGTTATGTTGCACAAAACATCAATACCACTGCCGAGTATGAAATCAACATAATACCGTTAGTGAATCGCTTGAATTTGCCGCTTTGTTCACAACCGCTGCAAGTTTCTGCCTCAAATCTAATGAAAGCCGGACGCTCTTCAATTGGGGTACGTTGTAACGTTGGCAAAAAATGGGCGATTTTTGTATCCGTCATTATCAAACCTTTTGATAATGTCGTGATTTTGACTCAGCCTTTACAAAAGGGTGAAACCGCCACAGCACAATACTTTTCTACAGTTAGAAAAGACGTTTCACAATTGCACGACAGTTATTTGACGACAATTGATACCGTATTAAATAAACAAGCAATTCGTGCGTTATCAGCGGGAACAATGATAATGACAAAAGATTTTATTGAACAAAAATTAGTAAAACGCGGCGATAAAGTTTTAATCATTGCAGAGCGGGCAGGCATTGCGATAAAAATGAGCGGCATTGCACAATCTGAAGGTAGTCGAGGACAAATGATTCGAGTCAAGAATCAGAATTCAGAGCGGGTAATAAATGCCACCATTATTGATGCCGGACAAGTTAAAGCATCGCAATAATGCTAGAAAACATAACGATTATAGAGTTTTAGTTAAAGATTTTCTTTTCTACGCCGATACGAGTGTCTATCATACAGACAACTTTAAGGAGCTCGGCATGGCTATTGAATTGATAAAAAATGGAGCAGTAAATACTACTTCTCCCGTTAAACCCCACTCTAAAAATGGTACGAATGGCAAAAGTTTTGAATTAACACTTTCTTCCGAAACGACCAAAGTAGTGGCAACCGGTGAACCAACAACAGGTGCAGATCGTGTTGTTTTAACCAATACATTTAATGAAATTAAGAAAAATGTGAATTTTTCCCGCGAATCCGGTGTTGATATGGATAAAGTGGCACGGCTTAAAAAAGCAATTGAAAATGGCACTTACGAAATCAATCCAGACAGAATCGCGGCGAAAATGATGCAATATGCAATTTAAATTTTTATGAGACGGATACTAACTTATGATTGAACACACGTTTCCAATTGCAGAACAGTTGATTGCTAATGCTTTGCAGCTAGCACAACGACTCTACAACCAACTCGCGCAAGAATCCGAAAGTTTGATAAGACCACCCAAGGCGGATTTTATCAATGCTGTAGCAGGTAACAAGCGCGAATTGGTTGCTCAATTAGATATGTTTAACAAACAGTTAGAACAGATTTTAGCGGCAGAACAGTTGCCGCTGTCTCCAGAAGGTGTGACCGCTTATTTTCAGCGCGTAGCGATGGCGGGCTTATCTTTTGACACAGCGAAAGTAGAATGGGAACAACTGATGCGTTTATGTGTAGATTGTAAACAACTCAATGAACAAAACGGCGCAAGCATTGAAATGTTAGCCCGCAACAATAAACGCACGCTTCATATTCTCAAAGGTAAGTCTGAAAATGTGACCGCTTATGGGCGTGATGGAGCTGTGATTAGTGATTTTTCAAATAGCACTTTTGTTTCCGTTTAATTTTTAGAGAAAACGCATTATTTAAAGACTTGCAACGAAAGTCTTCGTTGAGTATTTTCAAAAAACAGGGGTAATTTTCAAATTTTACCGCTGATGACTAAACTGACATTTGCGGAAAAATACTCACCGTTATGGCAATAAAACAACCGCGTCATCATTCATAATTCATTTTTCAAGTAACGAAAAACCTCGCCGCTCAAAACGTGGCTATAAGCCGTTCAATTCTAATTTTTCGTGGTGTACAAAATTTTCCCTGTGTTAAAATCGCGCCGGTTCTCATAAAAAACACGACGAATTTACGGCAAATTTAATCCGTCAATCACAGAAAAACCTCAAAATAAAATGAAAAAATGGACAACGAAAATCTATTGGCAGGTTATTTTATTAACCCTCTCGCTTTCTGGTTGTGCTGTCGAGCAATCAGAGTCATTAAGAATCGGTGTTAACACATGGGCAGGATTTGAATTTTTATTTCTTGCTGAACAAAAAGGGTTTTTTAAAGAAGAAAACCTCGATGTAAAGTTAATCGAATTCAGTTCACTTTCAGATACCCGCCGCGCTTATGAACATGGACAAATTGATGGTTTAGGCACAACTGTCGTCGAAGTTTTCTACGCGCGTGAACAATCCCCCGATAGAGCCTTGCAAATTGTGCAAATCGTTGATGCGTCAAATGGTGCGGATGTCATTTTATCGACAGCAAAAATTAAAGATGGCAAAACATTACGCGGTGCAAAAATTGGGCTTGAACTTGCCTCACTTAGCGTTTATGTTTTAGCAAGAGGACTTGAATCGTTTGGTTTGACGCTCGCAGATGTAAATACCGTTACAATGGATCAAATTTCACTCGGCGAAGCATTAAATAATAAAACACTTGATGCCATTGTGACGTATCCGCCCATTTCAGTGCAAGTTCAACACGATGCCAAATTAAATACGTTATTTTCTTCGGCTCAAATTCCTAATGAAGTCATTGATGTTTTAGCGATTGACCAAACCACGATTAAAAAACGTCCGAACGAAATTCAAAAATTATTAAATGGCTATTACAAAGCGATTCGTTACACACAAGAAAATCCGCAAGAGGCTTATCGAATCATGGCGGAACGTGAAAAAATCACGCCTCAAGAACTTGAACACATTTTGACTAACGAATTACACCTTGTAATGCAAAATGAGCAATTCGAATTTTTCAAACAAAATGGCACACTTTCAACAGTCGTTGATTTGACAGATAAAATTCTACGTCAAACAGCACAAATCAAAGGGAGCGACCATCGCGCCGATATAATCAATGATATGTTTGCCAAATAGGAATCGCCTTGAATAATTCTCTCGTCGATAATCGGATTAAAAAATCATTAAAACGTAAATTGCTACTCCCGATTTTTAGCGTGAGTGTTGTTTTAGTTATTGCCGTTATTTTCATGGCACACACTAAATTTCACAAATTATTGATTGAACGATTAGCATTGCAAGCAGAATTAGTCGCGAATACCGTAAATTATGCGGCAGATGGTTTATCGAGATCAGGCGAATTACAACGGATTGTCACATCGCTAGGCGCAGAACGTGAAATCAACATGATTTTAGTGGCGACCAATTCGGAATCGACAAAAATTATTGCGTCAACAAAAAATATATTTTTAGGCGAATCGTTAGAGTATTTGCAAGATGAAGAGATTTCAGCCCCCATTTACGACGCTTTAAAAACAAAACTTAAATATCAACATTTTGACAAACAAAGCCATCGCTATGAAATTGCGTTGCCACTTACGCTAATCACGGCACATTCTAAAATGCTTGATGAAAAACCACTCACAAACGCCGTCGTATTTGTGCAACTCGATAGCAAACGGGCAGAAAATGAAGCCTTGCAAACTGTTATTGAATTTACATTAAGCATTTTTAGCGTGTTAGCCATTTTAGTTGCTCACAGTTATTTTTTATTAAAATGTCACGTTTTAACGCCGTTGACAAAAATAACGCAACAAGTGAATGTCACTGAAAAAGTAGACATCTTAATTTTTTCTGACCCGAAAAAATATGACGAAATTAACGTACTAAACGAAACGTTAAACGAAGCGTTATCGAGTTCAAATAAATCTCAACAAATTTTAGAACATCAAAAAATTGAATTACAAAATAGCCGTGACCAATTCGCGGCACTCGTCACAAACATTCCAGGTATCACATTTCGATGCGCTCTTGATGCTGACTGGACAATGTTTTTTATGAGTGGATTAGTTGAAGAACTTACGGGCTATCCCTTAAATGATTTTATCCAAAATGCGGTTCGTACCTACGCGAGTGTTATTTATCCTGATGACTCGGATTATGTGAATACTGAAATTGATGCGGCAATAAAAGAAAATCGCTCCTATAAAATCGAATATCGTGTTCTTCATCGTTCTGGAGAAATTATATGGGTTCATGAATGTGGACGCTGCGTAGCGGATCAATCCGGCGAAATTTGTTTTATTGACGGTTTTATTTTAGATATTTCAGAGCGAAAAGCCGCCGATGCTGCGCGAGAATATTTGTTGCAAATAATCAATGATTCAGCCGATTTCATTGCCATGAGTGATATGCAAGCGAATTTGAAATATATCAATTTAGCGGGAAAAAGAATGGTCGGTTTGCCACCGGATGCGAATGTATTTGAATTAAGAATTGATGATTTTCACTCAGAATCCGGAGGAAAACTCGTTAAAGAACAAGGTGTTAATTCGGCTTTTAAAAATGGTTTTTGGCGAAGTGAAAATACGTTGTTGCATAAAAACGGTTCTGAAATTTCTGTTTCTCAAATTCTAACCCTTCACCGAGATGCAAATGGAAAACCTTATCTTTTATCAACAATTATGCGTGATATTTCTAAACAAAAAGACGTTGAGAAAATGTTGTTTGAAGCTAAAACGGAGGCTGAATCGTTAGCAAAATCAAAATCTGAATTTTTGGCAAATATGAGCCACGAAATTAGAACGCCTATGAATGCAATTATAGGATTAACACAATTAGCATTGAATGAAGAAATGCCAAATGGCGTGCGTAATTCGTTAGAAAAAATTTATTCTTCCGCTGAAAGTTTGCTTGGTATTTTGAATGACATTTTAGATTTTTCAAAAATGGATGCGGGAAAATTAGCCATTGAAACGTATCCTTTTAATCTCGTTTTATTATTCCGAAATTTACATAATTTGTTTTCTGTCTCCGCTCAAAAGAAAAATTTGGAATTTAAAATTTTATCTTGTGAAAATGTCCCCACAAATTTGCTTGGTGATGAATTACGCATTCAGCAAGTGTTGTCTAATTTGCTGGGTAACGCGATTAAATTTACAGATAAAGGCAGCGTTGAATTAAATGTCACGCTAATTGAATCACAAGAACATCAAATTAAATTACGCTTTAGCGTTAGTGATACCGGAATTGGCATTAAAAAAGAACATCAAGAAAAATTATTTAATGCTTTTCATCAAGCAGATACATCGATTACACGCCGATTTGGTGGAACGGGTTTAGGACTAACAATTGGTCTTAATTTATTGAATTTGATGGATAGTCATTTTGAATTACAGAGTGCAGAACAAGAAGGCACAACGATTTATTTTGATTTATGGCTTGGTAAAGTCACAGAAAACAACTCGAAAAACCTCGAATTGGAATCTGTCAATTCTCATCATCAACAAGGCATTTTGTCTGAAAAATTGCGGGAACTGGGTAAAAATTTAATCGGTTTAAACATTTTGTTAGCGGAAGATAATTTGCTGAATCAAGAAATTGTAAGTAGTTTTTTAAAGTTATCCGGCATAAACGTAGATACGGCGTTAAATGGATTGGAAGTTTTAGCGCAGTTAGAAAAAAATACTTACAATGTCATTTTAATGGACGTGAATATGCCAGAGATGAGTGGTATTGAAGCCACAGAACAAATCCGCGCCCAATCTAAATATGAGAAATTACCAATTATTGCTTTAACTGCTGGTGTCACCGTCGAAGAAAAAACCAAATGTTTTACTTGTGGCATGAATAATTTTGTTGCGAAACCCGTTAATCCAGAGGAATTGATTAACGTGTTATTAGCGTTAATCAATTCTGAAAACAAAGCCCGCGCTGGGAACGACAAATAGTAAAATCGTGTTAAACTTCGCTAATACAAAGCCTCGGTAGCTCAGTAGGATAGAGCGGTCTCCTCCTAAGAGACAGGTCAGTGGTTCGATTCCGCTTCGGGGCGCAATATAAGCATCCAATCAAGTCCACCAACCCGCAAGTTATCTGACTTAGTGGGTTTTTTATTGTCTGCTATTGTCAAATAAAGTCCATTGACTACCCAAAGCCAATAAACCATTACGCCTATTTACATAGGAAATATGAAACACTTGAAAAATGGCAGGCTTTCTTGCAACCTTGTCCGAATTAAACCAACGAGAAATCACCATCATGGCATTAAAAAAATCAGAGCTTTATTCGTCACTTTGGCAAAGTTGCGACGAATTACGCGGCGGCATGGATGCGTCACAATACAAAGATTATGTGTTGGCGATGCTGTTTATCAAATACGTTAGTGACAAATACGCAGGTTTGCCTTTTGCACCAATTAAAATTCCCGAAGGGGCGAGTTTTAAAGATATGGTCGCACTCAAAGGGAATCCTGAAATTGGCGACCAAATTAACAAATACATCATTGCGCCACTCAAAGAAGCCAACAAATTAGCTGAAATGGCAGATTTCAACAGCAATGAAAAATTAGGTGACGGCAAAGAAAAAATTGACCGTCTAACGAATCTTATCGCTATTTTTGAAAATCCCGCGCTCGACTTTTCTAAAAACCGCGCTGAAGGTGATGATATTTTGGGCGATGCGTATGAATACTTAATGTGCCATTTCGCAACAGAAAGCGGCAAAAGCAAAGGTCAATTTTATACACCATCCGAAGTGAGTCGCGTCATTGCGAAAATTTTGGCAATTTCAAACGCTACCAGCGACACAACCGTTTATGACCCAACGTGCGGTTCAGGTTCATTATTATTAAAAGTAGGCGATGAAGCAGGCGTAAAAGTTTCACTTTATGGACAAGAAAAAGACGTTGCGACCGCTGGGCTTGCTCAAATGAACATGATTTTGCATAACAATCCAACGGCGCAAATTTTTCAAGGTAATACGCTTGCTGACCCAAAATTCAAAAATGATAACGACTTATTAGCTTTTGATTATGTCGTAGCCAATCCGCCTTTTAGTGATAAACGCTGGAGCAATGGCGTTCATGTCGATAGTGACCCGTTTGGGCGATTTGATGCGTTTGGTGCGCCGCCAGCAAAACAAGGCGATTATGCGTATTTATTGCATATTATTCGCTCACTCAAAAGCACAGGTCGTGGCGCGTGTATTTTGCCGCACGGCGTTTTGTTTCGTGGCAACGCGGAAGCCGATATTCGCCGCAAATTGATTCGTAAAGGCTACATTCAAGGCATTATTGGTTTGCCTGCTAATTTGTTTTACGGCACAGGCATTCCCGCTTGCATCATCGTGATTGATAAAAACGACGCGCCAATTCGCAAAGGCATTTTTATGATTGATGCTAGCTCTGGATTTTTAAAAGACGGCAACAAAAATCGCTTGCGGGCGATGGACATTCACAAAATCGTCGATGTTTGGACGAAGCAAATCGAAATGCCAAAATTTTCGCGCATGGTGAGTGTTGATGAAATTGAAAAAAATGAATTCAATCTCAATTTGCCGCGCTATATCGACAGTCAACAAGCCGAAGACCTGCAAGACATTGAAGCGCATTTGAAAGGCGGCATTCCAGTTACTGACGTTGATGCGTTGCAGGATTATTGGCAAATCTGCCCCGAATTACGTCAAACCCTTTTCAACTCAATTCGCCCGAATTATGTGGCGTTATCTGTTGAGAAATCCGCGATTAAATCAGCGATTTATGAACACTGCGAATTTGTGACCTTTATCGAAAGCATGAATGCCGTTTTTGGCGCGTGGGAACAAAACAGCATTGCGTTGTTAAAATCCCTCGAAGTCGGTTGTCATCCGCGTTCTGTTATCGAAACACTTTCAGAAGATTTGCTTGCTCGTTATGAAAATCAGCCATTGATTGATAAGTACGACGTTTATCAGCATCTCATGGATTATTGGGATTCTACGATGCAAGACGATGTGTATTTAATTTCTGCTGATGGTTGGAAAGCGGAAACTTATCGTTTACTTGAAAAAGGCAAAGATAAAGGCTGGACGTGTGATTTGATACCGAAAAATCTGGTGATTGCCTCTTATTTTGCCAACGAACAGCAAGCGATTAACGATTTAGAAGCCGATATTGAAAACCTTGCCGCGCAACAAACCGAACTCGAAGAAGAACACGGCGGCGAAGAAGGGCTATTTTCAGAACTCGATAAAATCAGCAAAGCCACTGTTGCCGCACGTTTAAAAGAAATCAAAGGCGACAACGAAGCCAAAGATGAAGCGGAAGCGTTAAATCGTTGGCAATCGCTCTACAATCAACAAGCTGACGCGAAAAAATCACTCAAAGCCGCCGAAGTCGCGCTCGATGCAAAAGTGTATGAAAAATATCCAACATTAAACGAAACCGAAATCAAAACGCTGGTGGTCAATGATAAATGGCTCGCCACGCTTGAAGTGGCTTTTCATGGTGAAATGAATCGAATCAGTCAAGCTCTCACGCAACGCATCAAACAATTAGCCGAACGTTACGAAACGCCTGTTTCTCAACATGTTCAAAACGTGGTGGATTTAGAAGCAAAAGTGAACCAGCATTTGGCGAAAATGGGGTTTTCATGAATTTAAACTTCACTTGGGACACACAAAAAGCCGCCACCAATTTGAAAAAACATCAGGTCAGTTTTGAATTAGCAAGCCGCGTATTTGCCGACCCGTTTGCGTTGGCTTGTCAGGATAGAATTGAAAACGGTGAATATCGTTGGCAAACCATTGGTTTAGTTGAAGGTTGCTTGATTTTGTTAGTGGCTCACACCGTAGAAGATGAAAACGATTCCGAAGTGATTCGGATTATTTCCGCACGTCGCGCAGATTCAAAAGAGAGAAAACGTTATGAACAATCCAGCCGATAAAAAACATTTTTCACTTGATACCAATGCGCCGTTGACCGCGCAACAACTCGCAGAAATCGCCACGCTTAATGCCATGTCAGATGACGAGATTGATTTTAGTGATATTCCGCCGCTGCCTGACGAATTCTGGCAAAACGCCGTGAGCAATCCTTTCTACACTCCCACTCAAACCGTCATCACCAACGTGAGCGTCGATGTCGATATTTTGCAGTGGTTGAAATTGAAAGGACAAAATTATCAAGCGTGCATCAATACGATTTTGAAAAACGAAATGCTCCGAGAACGTGAACAAACCACCTTGCAGAATTTGAACCATGAACATTAAAACAGCCACCAAACAAACCCAAATCAAATGAGAATAAAACCATGCCAGAAATTAGCCGCTTTTTAGGAGGCAACATGATTTCAGTAGAAAAAGCCAATTATCTTAACGACTACCGCTTACATTTAACCTTTAACACAGGCGAATCGGGCGACGTAGATTTGCAAGACCTCATTTTCAAATACAACGCCGCACAGCCATTGCGCGATATTGAAGGATTCAAAGCCTTCAAATTAGACGATTGGTCAACGGTGGTGTGGGATTGCGGTTTTGATGTTTCACCCGAAACACTTTATGAACGCGCAACAGGGAAACGTATCGAATGGTTAGCGTAATGAAAACAGGCTACAAACAAACCGAAATCGGCGTAATTCCTGAGGATTGGGAAGTTAAAAATCTAAACGAAATTTGCAAACCATCAAGCACACGAATCAATCCGTTGACTGCAAACGAAGATAAAAAATGTGTAGAACTTGAGCATTTAGAACAAGCAACGGGAAAATTGATTGGGTTCGCAGATTTAAAAGGCTTAAAAAGTCAGAAGGCTATTTTTGAAAAAAACGATGTTCTTTTTAGCAAACTTAGACCATATCTAAGAAAATTTCTTTTTGCTGAATTTAACGGTGCTTGCACAACAGAAATCTGGGTTTTAAAGGCAGAAAAAGAAATTGAGAGCAAATGGCTTTATTACTTGATTCAATCCGACCGAATCGTAGAAGCTGCAAACCAATCGACAGGGACAAAGATGCCCAGAGCAGAATGGAAAACTGTTGGAAATACTCAAATTTCACTTCCCAAAAAACAAGAACAAACCGCCATCGCCGCCGCGTTATCTGACGTAGATGCGTTAATGGGCGAATTAGATAAACTCATTGCCAAAAAGCGCGACATCAAACAAGCCACCATGCAACAGCTTTTGACAGGCAAAAAACGCTTGGCTGGATTTAGTGGGGAGTGGGAGGTTAAGCGGTTGGGGGAATTGGCGACTTTATCAAAAATTGGACTTAATCCTGCGAATACGCCAGCCGCAACATTTGTTCACTTTAGTTTGCCTGCTTTTGATGATGGCGCAACGCCTGTTATCGAAAATGGCAGTTCAATTGCGAGTAATAAATTTGTTGTTCCCCAAAATTCTGTTTTAGTTTCAAAACTTAATCCAAGAATTCCCAGAATATGGAAGCCTTTGACCATTCCTGATAATTCCATTTGTTCAACAGAATTTCTTGTTTTACTTCCTTCTGAACTGCTAATTGACCGAGATTTTTTTACCGTTATATGTTCTTCCAAATCTGTTTGCGCTCAAATGGAATTACACGCAATTGGAACAACAGGAAGCCATCAACGTATTCAACCGCAACAATTTCTAAAAATTAAAGTCAAAATCCCTTTAGAACAGAAAGAACAAACCGCCATTGCAACCATTCTCAGCGACATGGACGCGCAAATTAACGCCTTGCAACAAAAACGCGATAAAACCGCACAGCTCAAACAGGGCATGATGCAGGAATTATTGACGGGGCGAATTCGGTTAATTGGAGGAAACGCATGATTTCAAACGAAGCTAGTATGAAATTTTTGGAAGACCACATTCCTGATTTGGCAGATGCCGCTTTTACACAAGCCTATTGGCAAGCTCTGGCAAATGGTAGCAGCGTGTTGAAGGTTGAACAGGGCGAGATTATTGAGGTGTTTCCTGATGGTTCGCGCAAAGTTATCAAACAAATTGCGCCGTTGATTCCTGTGCCGCTGGGTAAGAAA
>CAIQZX010000131.1 GCA_903876445.1 uncultured Pseudomonadota bacterium
ATTTTGAGCGGCAACCCCATCTATTGAAACAAATCCTGTTGGAGCTGTTTGCGCGGCAGCTGAAATAGTTACACTCGAACTCGTTACATTTTCAGATGTTCCAAAACTATCGATGTAGCTCGCTTTAACACTAATTGTTTTGCTAACATCAGATGTCGTTAGGGTATAAGACGAAGCCGTTGCTCCTGAAATTGCACCGCTATCATTCAACCATTGGTAACTTATCGTTCCCAATCCATCAATGTCCGCGAGATTATTTGAAGACGTTAAGATTTGACCTTGCGTTGGTGTTCCCGAAATTGTTACGTTTCCTGTAGGTAAATCATTTACATTTGCAACCGTCATGCTTGAACTGCTTACGCTTTCACTTTTCCCCAGACCATCGGTATAACTTGCCTCGACTTGGATAGATTTACCAACATCTGACTGAGTTAGTGAGTAAGTCGGTTGTGTTGAAACGACTGTGCTATTGCTCAACCATTGATAACCAATCATTCCCAATCCATTTGCATCCGCTAAATTATTGCTAGCAGTTAAAGTTTGATTTTGTTGTGCCGTACCTGAAATAGTGACGCTGCCTGTGGGGGCGTAGTTAGTTGCAGCAGCAACTGTGACACTCGAACTCGTCACATTTTCAGGTGTATTTTGTAAATCAGTGTAACTGGCTTTGACGCTAATCGTTTTCCCTGCGTCTGAAGCCGTTAATGTATAAGACGATTGGCTTGAAAGCACTGCCCCATTATTCAACCACTGATACGAAATAACCCCTAAACCGTCTAAATCTTGCAGCGTATTTTGCGCGGTTAAAGTTTGCCCGACTTTAGCATCCCCCAAAATCGACACCGAACCTGTAGGCAAATCATTCACGTTAGCGACTGTGACCGTTGAACTGGTAACGCTTTCAACTTTGTTTAAGCCATCGGTATAACTGGCAGTCACGCTGATACTTTTACCTACATCGTTTTGCGTCAAAACGTAAGAAGGTTGATTTGAAATCACCGCGCCGTTGCTTAACCATGAATAATTGATTACGCCCAAACCATTCGCATCCGCTAAATTATTGCTCGCGGTTAAGGTTTGGTTTTGTTGGGCTGTACCTGAAATAGTTACGCTGCCAGTTGGGAGTATTTGAGATGTTACGACAGTTGTGTTTTGTGGTGTTATCACAAATTTAATTGGGGTTGTATCACCTGTATTATCACTTTTACTTCCAATCAACAGATCCAATGTATCCCCTTTAGTTAATATTTTGACTATAGAATTTAAAATGACAGGTGATGAATTGGTACTATCAACGTAACCTATAGATTGTCCATTCAATAAAACTGTGGCATCCGTATCCCCAAAATCACCAGAAAAAGCCTGAGCAAATATCGAATAAGCATTATTTGTTGGAACTATAAATCTAAGCACAGTATATTCGTTACTAGAGCCAGGGTGCATTCCAAGTTGCTGAGGCTGAACGCCAACAAATGATTTTGAATCATTATTTTTTTCAATGGTAATGAAGGTATAGTTATCAGTTGTCCAGTTATCCCCTAGAAAGCCGAACATGTTTAGTACAGATGAAAAGTTACTTTGATTAAAACTAGAAAGAGCATTAAAAGAACTGTTCTGAGTTGCCTCCCAACCATATTGCCAAACACCATTTGGATTTGGATTAGAAGATGAAAAATCGGTTGCAGCATCAAAAACGCTATTTGTGGTCATAAGAATTTCTCCAGTGTGTTTTTGTGTCGGGTTTCAGTTTAAATTTCGTTTTTAGTTTCTTCGAGTGTGGCTAAAAAATCGCGCATCTCTTGATTATCGACGCGCTGATAAAGCTCTAACACGGGCAACGTTAAACCAACGAATTCAAAAGTGATTTCGTCGTCAATGAAATAATACGTCGGTTGCCAGTTTGCAGATTTTCGACAAACTTCAATTTCGACACGGTCTTGTTCGATTAAAACATATTCTTCCAAACTTGGAATTGTTTGATAGATTTGTCGCTTTAGATTTTTATCGAATTTGCGTGTGGAATTCGATAACACTTCGACAATGATACGCGGAGATTCGCTGAAATGTTTATTGCCGTCTTCATTGTTGCAACTCACCAGCACATCAGGATAAAAGTATTTTTTACCATTATCGGCTCGAACTTTTATGTCGGAACTGAACGCTTCACACGGTGTGCCTTTTAAGTGATTGCGAAATTCACTACTCACGTTAATTGTTAATCGCTGATGATTGATGCTACCACCAGACATAGCAAAAATTTCACCATCGAAGTATTCGCATCGAGTATCGCGCACTTTTTCATCTTCGAGATAGTCTTGCTCGCTAATAAAATTGGGTTTGTAATTTGGCAAATTCATAAAGAATCTTTGGTGTTTGTCGCAAACACGAAAAGCAAGAGTGGGAGGAGTTTTGTTTTCATGGTTTTTCCAGTTTTTATGAAATGTTGTTGCGTAGTTTAAACGTTATTTCGTAATTCAGCGACGGCTTCAATCGTTAAGCCTGTTAATTCGGTAATGGTTTCTAAATCGATATTTTTGGCGAGCATTCCTTTTGCGATGAGCTTTTTTTCTTCAAGTTTACCTTGCTCAATGCCATCCATTCGGGCGGTTTCAATCACATTTTTGCTTCTGCAAATTTCCATTTCTTG
>CAIQZX010000132.1 GCA_903876445.1 uncultured Pseudomonadota bacterium
CTCGAGCCTAAAAGAGCTATGTCACCATGGCACTAACACTAGCTACTGGTCACATTTTGAGTGGATTTTAACACAGGATAGATTTTGCAGACTATGAAAAATTTGAAATTGAGCCGCTTACATCCTCGCCCTGAACCGCGAGGTTTTTCGCTACTAGAGGATAAATACTGGAAAACCATCGATTTTCATAGGTTTTTAGAACTGTTAGTAAGTTGTAATTTAAAGCAAACCAAAGTGAAATTAGATTTTTCACCTTGGTTTTCCGCATTTTATTCTTCAGATTTTATATAACGCTCGACACTGTCTATAATTTCTTTTTTCGCGTCTTCGACACCAAACCAACCCTCAATTTTTACCCATTTTCCTTCTTCTAAATCTTTGTAATGTTCGAAAAAGTGAGCAATTTTCACTAACGTAATTTCTGGAATGTCATCGTAATTCTGGACTTTTTTATAAAATGGCGTGAGTTTATCAACTGGAACAGCCAACACTTTTGCATCCTCACCCGATTCATCTGTCATTTTCAGAACGCCAATTGGACGACATCTCACCACACAGCCACTTAATAACGGTGCTGGAGCAATCACCAACACGTCTACGGGATCGCCGTCATCCGAAAGTGTGTTCGGTACATAACCGTAATTAGTTGGGTATTGCATTGCCGTTCCCATGAAACGATCAACTGTTAACGCGCCTGTTTCTTTATCAACTTCATATTTTACGGGATCGCTGTACGCAGGAATTTCAATTACGACGTTAATATCGTGGGGTAAATCTTTGCCAGAAGACACTCGCATTAGTGACATATTTTCCTCTTTTTTAAGGTTAAAGTTCGTGAATTCGGGCATTATACCAGACTTACAGTATGCTTTTTAATGGGAAGAATAAATGCAAGGGCGATTAGAGAAAATGGTGGCGCATCAAGACACGCCAATCCGTTATGAATTAGTTTTGAATCAACAACGTGTGCCATTAAATCCGTTAATTGGACAAACTGTCACGTTGCACCACACGGGAAATTTATATTGTTTACATTGCAATATGCCCATGAAAAAAAGTTTTAATCAGGGTTATTGTTATCCTTGTTTTTTACGTTTAGCACAATGTGATATGTGCATGATGAAACCAGAAACGTGTCATCATGCTTTGGGGACGTGCAGAGATAATAAGTGGGCGGAATCATTTTGTTTTCAGCCGCACATTGTTTATTTATCAAATACCAGCGGTTTAAAAGTTGGAATTACACGCTACACACAAATTCCCACGCGATGGATTGATCAGGGTGCAATGCAAGCATTACCGATTTTTAGCGTCGCATCACGACATTTATCGGGGAAAATTGAAGTGTTAATAGCGCGATACGTTGCTGATAAGACGCAATGGCAACGAATGTTGAAACATCAAATTGAACCCGTGGATTTAATTTTTGAGCGCGATAGATTACTTAATTTATGTGCAGAAGAATTAACTGTTTTAACGAATGTAAATAGAGGTGCGATTGAAAGTTTAGATAATGAAAAAATGGTTGATTTAATGTATCCGATTGAAGTCGCGCCATTAAAAGTGACTGCATTAAATTTCGATAAAACCCCGCGTATTTCTGGTGTTTTAAATGGAATAAAAGGACAGTATTTGATTTTTGATAAAGGTGTTTTAAACGTGCGTAAATTTGGTGGTTATGAAATTTCACTGTCGTGAACTACCAACCACTAAACGCTATCGCGTTCTAGTGGTGGCTTCGACTGACCCGAACTGATATTTTCATCAGTACCTCTCGCATCTCCACGAGCTTTGACCCGTTTAGAAGATGGGGAACGCTTTACAGTCACGACAGA
>CAIQZX010000133.1 GCA_903876445.1 uncultured Pseudomonadota bacterium
CGCTGCTACAATCGCTGCATTGATTTCATCAGCGTTGTGACCATCAACAGATTGAACGTGCCAGCCATAGGCTTCAAAGCGTTTTACTGTGTCATCTGTGTACCAGCCATCAATGTGACCGTCGATAGAAATGTTGTTGTCGTCCCAGAACGCAACTAATTTTCCTAAGCCCCAAGTGCCAGCAAGCGCACACGCTTCATGTGAAATGCCTTCCATCAAACAGCCGTCACCTAAGAAAACGTAGGTATGGTGATCAATAATTTCATGACCAGGTTTGTTGAATTGATCGGCTAATAATTTTTCAGCCATCGCAAAACCAACGCCGTTGGTAATCCCTTGACCTAAAGGACCAGTTGTTGTTTCAACGCCTGGAGCATAACCGTATTCTGGATGACCTGGACATTTAGAATGTAATTGACGGAATGATTCCAATTCTTTCATTGGCAAATCGTAGCCTGAAAGATGCAATAACGAATAAATTAACATTGACCCATGACCGTTAGACAATACAAAACGGTCGCGATCTGCCCAATTTGGATTCGTTGGATTGTGTTTTAAATGATCATTCCACAACACTTCAGCAATGTCTGCCATACCCATCGGCGCACCTGGGTGTCCTGAATTTGCTTTTTGTACGGCATCCATGCTCAAAGCGCGAATAGCGTTTGCTAATTCTCTACGCGACGTCATTTTCTCTCCTTTTGTGGTATCTGTTAAAAAAATTGCACTACTAAAATTCTTCAATAGTGCAACCCGTATATTCTGACCTGAAAAACGAATAAATAATTACCCGTTTTTAACTCACTTTTTTTTATTCTAAATTTGCGTGTCTTTCGCGCATAATTTCTTCAGGAATACCTTTCTCATGAATAATATGAGAAATTGTTGATTCCAAGAAGAGCAATGTTGACAACTCAAATACCGTACCCATTGGCATTCCGACAACTTTTCCATATAAATCTTCACGACCAATTTGGAAAACGCCGTCTGCCATATCACCGATTGTTGAAGTTGCTTTTGACGAAATCAACATGATTTTCGCGCCCATTTTTTTCGCACTTTTGGTGAAGGCAACTAATTGTTCCGTTTCGCCAGAGCCTGAAATAATAATCAGCAAGTCACCATTTTTGATGCTAGGAGTAACGATTTCGCCTACAACATTGACGTTGTAACCACCATGCACCAGCCGCATTGCAAAGAAATTGCCGACCAGTTTTGAACGACCAGCACCCGCAATAAAAATACGGGATGCGTCGTCTAGCATAGCGGTGAGTTTTTCATCATACGATTCTTCTGTTGCTTCGAGAATATCGGTAATTTTATCTAAGATAAGTTGCTGGTGCATAAGAGTCCCTTAATTAAACAGCGTCAACTAATTCACGAATTTCACGAGCCGCTTCAGCTGGTGAAGCAGCACCGTAGATCGCAGCACCAACAACGATAATGCTTGCGCCTGCACGAACTACGTCTTGAACGGTTTTAGTGTTAATACCACCAGCAACCGAAATACGAACGCCTAAGTTTAAGTCAGCAATTAAGCTTAAATCAGCAAATGGTGTGTGACCAGCTGCTTGCGCGTCTAAACCAGTGTGAACACCGATAATTTGTGCGCCAGCTGCAACAGTTGCACGAGCGCAAGCTGCTTTGTCGTCAACGTTGATTAAATCAATTTGTGCTTCAGCAGCGTGTGCGTTAGCTGCTTTGATAACACCTTTGCAAGTTGCTAAACCAGAAACGCCCAACACGGTGCAAATGTCTGCGCCAGCTGCGTAGAAAGGAGTGGCTTCGTATTCACCAGCATCCATTGTTTTTAAGTCAACTAACAATAATTTGTCAGGGAATTCTGCACGCAATGCTTTTACTAAAGCTACACCGTTGTGTTTGATGCAAGGTGTGCCGATTTCGAAAATATCAACGAATGGTGCAACTTGTTTTGCTAATGAAACGGTTGCGTCGAAATCTAATGAATCTAATGCCATTTGAATCAATGGTTTTGCCATGATGTACACTCCAAAAAAGTTATAGTTATAGTTAAAATTGTTACGCTAATTTATGCGGAGCTAACTTTAAAGTACAAGGGGTAGGCGTGTCAATGCAAAATACAGCCTAATCCTTTTCCCAATTATCGCGTAACGTAACCGTGCGATTAAAGACTAATTTATTAGGCGTGCTGTCAGTGTCTAAACAAAAATAGCCTGTTCGTTCAAATTGATAACGATTTGTGAGAGTTGCATCTTTTAAACACGCCTCAATTTTGCAATTTGTTAAAATTTGTAGCGAGTTCGTATTAACGACATTCAAGAAATTTTCTTCATTATCCGGTTGTGGCACGGTAAATAAACGGTCGTACAAACGGATTTCTGCCGTGTGTGAATGCGCCTCTGAAACCCAATGAATTACGCCTTTCGCTTTACGACCTTCAGGATTTTTACCCAACGTTTTTTCGTCGTAACTGCAACGTAATTCGATAATTTCACCGTTGTCATTTTTAATCACTTCGTCGCAACGAATGACATACGAACCGCGCAATCGAACTTCTTCACCCACACTCAAACGTTTATATTTAGGTGGTGGATTTTCTGAAAAATCGTCTCGTTCAATCAAAATCGTTTTTGAAAATGGCACAATTCGCTTTCCAAATTCTTCACGTTGAGGATGGTTGCTGACCTCTAAATTTTCAACTTTATTCTCAGGATAATTGGTAATCACGACGCGCAAAGGTTCTAAAACTGCCATTGCTCGGAACGCATTTGTATTCAAATCTTCACGAATGCAATACTCTAATACGCCCATTTCAATCCACGAATTTTGCTTAGTAATACCAATTTTTTCACAAAAATCTTTAATGGATTTTGGCGTAAAACCTGCGCGGCGTAAACCGGCTATTGTTGGCATACGCGGATCATCCCAACCAGAAACATGATTTTCTGTAACCAGCTGATTTAATTTGCGTTTGCTAACAATAGTGTATTCAAGTTGTAAACGTGCAAATTCGATTTGTTGCGGATGACAGGGTGTTTGTAATTGCTCCAAAACCCAGTCATACAAAGGACGATGATCTTCAAATTCTAGGGTGCAAATCGAATGTGTAATGCCTTCAATTGCATCAGAAATACAATGTGTGTAATCGTACATGGGATAAATGCACCACGCATCGCCGGTTCGTTGGTGGTGTACACGGCGAATGCGATAAATTGCAGGATCACGCAAATTGATATTTGGCGATGCCATGTCAATTTTAGCTCGCAAAACATATTGTCCATCGGTGAATTCACCAGCTCGCATTCTCGAAAATAAATCCAAATTTTCAGCAACCGAACGATTACGATCAGGACTTTCTTTGCCCGCTTGCGTGAGTGTTCCTCGATAGAGACGAATTTCTTCTGCGGATAAACTGTCTACATACGCCAAATTTTTCTTAATCAATTCAACCGCATATTGATAAAGGTGTTCAAAATAATCCGACGCATGACGTAATTCCGTCCACTCAAATCCTAGCCAAGCCACGTCACGTTTGATAGATTCCATGTATTCAATACTTTCTTTTTCAGGATTTGTATCATCAAAGCGCAAATTACAAGTGCCGTTATTTTCTAACGCCGTACCAAAATTTAAACAAATTGATTTGGCGTGTCCGATATGTAAATAACCATTTGGCTCAGGCGGAAATCGCGTGGCAACCTTGCCATTATTTTTATTTTCCGACAGGTCATTGGCGACAATTTGGCGGATAAAATGCGTAGGTAAAGATGTTTCTGGAGTTTGCATAATGTTTTATATTTAAAGTAATTAAAGTTAGATGTTAAAGGAATCGTAAATACCTAACAAGATAGAATAAGTGTGGTGTGCGTCAATTTAAGTTATAAAAAAAATAAAATGTTTGTCATCGCTTGTTTAATGGTGGTAAAAACATTCATCATCCAAGCTGAAAAGCTTAGTTTTTAATCTGGTAAAACAAAATAAATAATATATGTCGATGAATGAGAAATTACGTTTAGTTAGGCAGTCAAAAGGCTGGTCGCAAGAAGATGTTGCAGAAAAATTAAATATGTCTAGCAACGGTTATGGTGATATTGAACGTGGAGCGACCGATGTTAAATTATCACGCTTAATACAACTTGCTGAACTATTTGGCATTAGTTTATCAGAATTATTTGATCTCGAAATTCCAAATGCGAAACCTAACATAAATATCGCTATCACAAACAAACAATATCACAGCAGTTTTCGTGTAACGCCTGCTATGGAAATTGAATGTCAAAAAAAAATTATTGAAAAATTAGAACAAGAAATTAAATACTTGAAAGAAATTGTTGATTTGTTGAAAGAATCAAAAGAGTTTAAAAGTTTTGAGAAATGACAATACAAAAACGGCACTTTGCTCGCCACTTCTCAAGCCGCTATAGGGCGGGCAATGTAATTCTGCTCGCCCTAAGTTTTCAAAACTAAGGCGTTGTTGCAGCCGGTTTCGCAACATCGGCGGAATCACCTTTCGGTCCTTTATCGCCTTTATCACCTTTCCGCCCGGGTTCACCTTTCGAACCAGGATCGCCTTTTGGACCCGTGTCACCTTTTTGACCAGGATCGCCTTTAAAGCCTTGATCACCTTTTGGACCTTGATCACCTTGAGCACCAGTCTCACCCTGAGCACCTGGATCGCCTTTTGGACCGATGTCACCTTTTGGACCGCGTTCACCTTTCGGACTATCGCCTTTTGGACCTTGATCGCCTTTTGGACCAATATCGCCTTTTGGACCTTGATCGCCTTTTGGACCTTGATCGCCTTTCGGACCTTGATCACCTTTAAAGCCTTGATCACCTTTTGGACCAACATCGCCTCTTGGTCCTGTATCGCCTCTAACGCCTTGCTCGCCTTGGCGACCTTGAAGTCCTTGCTCGCCTTTCAATCCTTTTTCACCTTTATCGCCTTTGACACCTTGAATACCTTGATTTCCTTGTTCGCCTTGGTCGCCTTGTTCACCTTGAGGCCCCGGTATTCCTTGAAGACCATCAATGCCTTTAAAACCACGATTACCTTTTGGACCAGGTGGACCTTGATATAAAACAATGTTATCAATCCAACTGTAAATTCTTTTTATTAGTAATTCATCATCATGCAAATACAAATGACCTTCATTTTCTAATTTAAGTTGACGATAACGCTCATTCTTTTTGCCTGCTAATTGCCGCTCCCTTGCGCTTTTAACAACCTCAGGTACATCAAATTCGCCATAAATATCAAGCATTGGCAAAGTAGTTTTCGACATAAAAGGCAATGTTTTTTCGGCATCCAATATAGGAAGACTAACCGTCACTAAGGCATTGATTGCGTTTGGATTCTCCGCTAAAGCCGATGTTGCCATTGCCCCACCTAAGCCGTAACCAATAACCACAATTCGGGAAAATTTTTCAGATTTAGCGAATTTTATTCCTGCAAGCAAGCGAGCTTTTGCTTCGGGAAATAACGGAAAATAGTCTTCCACGGGCGCAGATTCTTCGCGCATTGGCATCTGTAATGACAATGTTGCCCAATGATGCTCTGGGAAAAAGGTGCGTAATGATTTAATTACCGCTTGTTGATTGGGATGTCCGCCAATATCATGCAATAAAATAATCATTCCATCTCGTGGATTAGTCGTTGTGTCAGCGTATAAACTCAAAAATTTCTTGTTATTCGCGTCAAGCCAAACAGCACG
Organism: uncultured Pseudomonadota bacterium; assembly: GCA_903876445.1. Lineage (GTDB taxonomy): Bacteria > Pseudomonadota > Gammaproteobacteria > Methylococcales > Methylomonadaceae > UBA10906. The sequence continues at coordinate 5,697 of CAIQZX010000133.1, forward strand.
CCCAACATTTAACGTCTTTTGAATATCGGCGGCAAATTCTGCTTCACGTTTTTCATCGCTCGCTATGCAAGTCAACGCGCTAGCAGATAGACAAAATGCCAAGCCAATTTGTGCAATTTTTTTGTTAATCATAAGGCGTTACAGCTTATAAACAATGTCACGATTTCCCGTTTTTGGGTCATCAATACTGGGTTTTACGTCGGATTTCACTTTACCTTGTTTAATGCGATCACGATCGTATTTCGCCATCATTTCTTCCCACGTTTTATATTGTTGATACTCGGCAAAGCCTTCATTTTTACGTTGTTGATAAATTTCTTTACCCATTGCAATGATTTCTTCTGCTTTTTTGCCATCGACAGCCGCTAAAAATTCAGCATCGTCTTTTTTCGCATCGCGTATCATCCAAAATGACATTTCATACTCCACACGCATTTCTTCGTGCAGACGATTTTTAATCATTTTGACGGATCTGTAAGCCGATTTTTCGTTGTGTCCATTGATTTTTTCGCCGCTGCACGCAACCAAGGTTGTGCAACCAAGCATCAACAGAATAAGGGGAATTTTTTTCATTGGAATAGTCTCAAAAGTTTGTAAATTACGTTTCCTAACGGTTGCTATTATAAGCAGCCTATCGCCAGCAAGCCACTCACATTGCATCTAAATTTGATGCTAAGGCTTTATAAAGCGCAATTTGACATTCAAAAAGTTGTTGTGCTTGCAGCAAAGCGCGTTCTAAATTTTGGCTTGCGGTATCAGCCGATAAAACACGCAGAAAATCCATCGCACTAAGCATATAACGCGGAATGTATTAGCGTTGCTATGACGGTTAGTTGATTTCTTCGAGCCGATTCAAGTAATTGTTGTTGCTGTAAAACATCAGCGGCAGCCGCTTGTCCACTTTGATAGCGCACTTGAATTACAGATACATTTTTTCATTTACCGTAATTTGTCGCGTTAACAAATCCAATTGTTGACGTTGTTCGAGCAATTTAAACCAAGTGCTAGCAATTTTTTCTGTCAATGAAATATCGCGGCGGCATTTACATCTTCTTGGCTTGTTTGTGCATCTAAAATTGCCGCATTTTGTGTTGTTCGAATCCGCCCCCCCGCCTTAAACGGGAGGGTATCGCCGAGCTTTCCCGATGAAAGGACATTTGTTGAGTCTTTTTCTATAATTTTCGAAGTGTCGGTCAGTGATCCGTTGAGCGATGGAATTAGCGGTGCAAGCCGGTAAAAATACTAACGCTAAAAAAACTTTTACTTTTTCGCATAAAATTGTTCAGCGATAAGTTCAATAAGTTGGTGAGCTAATTCGGTTTTTTCTGTCATCGCTAACGTTTTTTGACCATTGTGCCAAAAAACTTCTAGGGCGTTTTCATCACGTTCAAAACCACCTTCTTCGCGACCCACCCAGTTTGCTGCAATCATATTTAATTTCTTTCGCGTTAATTTTTCAAGCGCATAATGTTCAAGATTGTGCGTTTCGGCTGCAAATCCAACTGTGAAAAGAGGTAAATTTAACGCAGCCACGTCCGCTAAAATATCGGGATTTTTTTGCAAAACGAGCATGAGTTGATCAGCGTTTTTTTTTATTTTTTCGTTAGGGCTTTCAATCGGACGATAATCTGCCACGGCAGCAGCTCCAATAAAAATGTCACAATTTTCAATGTGTTCAAAAACGGCAGCGTGCATTTCTTCAGCCGTTTCGACTTGTACGAAATTGTGTAAACCGGATGTTGATAATTGCGTTACGCCGCTAATTAACGTGACATTTGCGCCCGTTTTTTGTGCAGCGGCTGCCAGCGCGTAACCCATTTTACCTGAGCTTCGATTTGTTAAATAGCGAACAGGATCTAAAGGTTCTCGTGTCGCGCCGGCTGTAATGATGACATTTAAATTTTTTAAAATCGGCAGCATCGTCAAATCAGCAATCACTCGTTGATAAATTGTATTTGGTTCCGCCATTCGTCCAATACCCATTTCACCACAGGCTTGTTCACCACTTTCTGGCGCAATGAAATGAACGCCGTGAGTTTGTAGAATTTTCAGATTTGTTTGCGTGGCGGGATGATGCCACATGACATGATTCATAGCTGGCGCGATATAAATAGGACAGGTTGCGGCTAAATAAAGCGTCGATAATAAATCATCCGCCAAACCATGAGCGCATTTTGCCAAGGTATTTGCGGTTGCCGGTGCAATAATTAACACATCTGCCCAGCGTGTTAACGCAATGTGTCCCATTGCATTTTCAGCTTCCGTATCCAACAATTCAAAATGTACAGCGTGACCGGATAAGGCTTGAAAAGAAAGCGGTTGGACAAATGCCATTGCTGATTTTGTCATGATAATACGAATATCAGCACCTTGTTTTTTGAACAAGCGCGTTAATTCTAAAGATTTATAAACAGCAATTCCGCCAGTGACAGCGAGAAGAATTCGACGTTGAGACATCTGAGATAATTCAAAAGTGAGAATGAGACGATAAAAAATCGCTTTGGGCGATATTCCCACGCCGAAAAAACGTGGGAATCATGTTTGGGATTACTTCAATATTTCCTGTGCTTTTGCAAACGCATCACGGAAATCTAAATAAACCGGTTTTTCCATTTCTAACATTGACGCAAGCATAGCGTGTTGAACTTGATATTTCACATCACCAACCGCTAATGCCCCCACGCCTACCGCATTACAATGTGTGGCGTGTACTAATGGTGTGCCAACATCGCCGCGCTCAATGCCTTGAATACCAGCAGGCGGTACAGCATTCACATCACCGGCAACTTTCAATTGTGTCACTTCTTTTAAAATTGTCGCGTTTAAAACCTGAATACCGGCTTTTGCTGTACAGAAAATCACGTCAACATCTTTTAAAAGTTCAATTTTATCTTTATCAAAACTAGCAACCGCCGCTTTCAAGTCGCAACCAAACCGACGATTATATTGTCCCGCTACGTCTAACGCGGTGTCTAAATAAAGATGGTCAACAATTGTTGTATCTGCGCCGGCTAATGACGCGATAATTCCGGTAGCAATACCAACGGGTCCTGTGCCGCCAAAAACAACCGCTTTACAACCGGCTAATTCTTTATCGTGTTTATTTCGCAATTCGCGTTCCACACAGGCGACCAGAGCGGCGGCTGTTGTGAATGCGCCACTTGGATCAGCAAAAACGGAAATTGCAAACGGTGGCACCATCGCTTGTTTTGCGGCATTGAACATATCAATGGCTAAACCTAAATTGCGACCACCAATAAATAATCCGGTGCGTTTCATTCCCGCTGAACCACGCGAAAAAATGGCATCTTGCGTCAAGCCATGTACACTTTCTAATTTTACATTGTTATACGGCATTAAAATGTCGAAGCCCGCATCTAAAGCCATGTTAATGTCGAATGGACTATTATTTGGCATTGGGTCAAGCATGTGCAGAATACTGCGTTTCATAATTATTTTTCCTGCTTAATGCTTTTAGGATTGAGTAGTTGATTCAATGTATTCGCGTGCAACATCAAAAGCGTGTTCGAAATGTAAATAAACAGGTTTTTCACAGTTAATCATGCGTTTTAATAATAAGTTTTGAGCTTGATATTTTACATTTCCAATGGCTAATGCGCCGATGCCCACTGCACCACTGATTGAACCTTTGATAGGTGTACCATTTGACATCGCATCAATGCCAGAAATACCAGAAGGCGGCACTGCATTCACGTCGGCGGCAACTTTTAATTGTGGCGCACTTGCAATCAATTCTGCACTCAGTAATTCAATTCCTGCTGCACCTGTCGCAAAAACGATGTCGGCGGTTTTAATATATTCTCCTTTATCGGCATCTGCGCCAGCGAGAATGTTTGTTTTACCTTCACCGAACTCGTTGTTACATAAATCAGCCGTATGTTGCGCTTTTTCAAGTTGGCGACCGATAATTCGAACGTTTGCACCCGCTTTCGCTGCAATGACAGCTGCCGCTTGACCGACAGGACCTGTTCCACCTAACGCTAAAACATTTTTTCCTTCTAGCGTCGTGTTAAATTTTTGTGCTAATTCGTGTTCAACGGCGGCAACCATTCCTGCTGCAGTTGTGAAGGCACCACTAGGATCAGCGAAAACGGAAACTTCAAATGGCGGAATCATTGAACGTTTCGCAATTTTTAACATATCCATTGCTTGTTTTGTATCACGTCCACCGATAAAAATACTGGTACGTTTTAAATTTTTTGCACTGCGCGAAAAAATGGCATCTTGAACTAAGCCTTGAATTTCGCTGGCTTCGATGTTGGTGTAAGGAATCGCTGAAACCCAACCTGCGTCCATTGCCATATTGACATCAAAAGGGCTTAGATTTTTAGCGGTGGTCAACATATGTAAAATAAATGGCTTTTCCATGAAAACTCCTGTGTTAAATAAGGCGCAAGTATAAGAGAAAAAATCGGTTATTCAAACCAAACTTGTGTGCGCTTCAATTTTTCAATATAAAATGTTTCCTGTAGCTATTTTTCAATTTTATAACTCACGTTTTTACAGGCATTCAATGATACCTAGAATAGCTTTAACCGCTGGTGAGCCAGCTGGAATTGGCGCGGATTTATGTGTTCAATTAGCACAAGAAGTTTTGCCAAATTGTGAATTGGTTGTTTTGGCGAACGCCGAATTATTACAACAACGCGCAAAACAATTGCATTTGCCACTGACGTTACACCATTTTGATCCCAGCAAACCCAATGCAGGATCTCAAAAAGGGCATTTAACAATTTTGCCGGCGGCATTAAACGCACCGGTACAAGCGGGGATTTTAGATTCTCGTAACAGTGAATATGTGATTGAACTTTTACGTCGCGCTACACAAGGTTGTTTGAACAAAACATTTGCCGCAATGGTAACAGCACCGGTGCATAAAGGTGTGATTAACGAAAGCGGGTTAGCTTTCACCGGTCACACTGAATATATTGCAGCGAAAACAGGCGGGCATCCCGTCATGATGTTAGCGACAGAAGGTTTGCGCGTAGCGTTAGTAACGACACATTTACCGATTTCACAAGTCAGTGCGGCGATTACACGCGAATTGCTCGAAAAAACCCTGCGTATTTTGCATCATGATTTACAAAAATGTTTTCACATTAAACAGCCGCGCATTTTGGTTTGTGGTTTAAATCCACATGCCGGCGAAAATGGCTATTTAGGGCATGAAGAAATTGACATCATCAATCCGGTTTTAGAAAAATGTCGCGCTGAAGGAATGAATTTAGAAGGGGCGTTACCGGCAGACACTTTATTTACTGCAAAGTATTTAAAACAAGCCGATGCGGTTTTAGCTATGTATCACGACCAAGGTTTGCCGGTCTTGAAACATAAAGGTTTTGGACAAGCGGTTAATATCACATTAGGTTTGCCAATTATTCGCACGTCAGTTGACCACGGAACTGCGTTAGATTTAGCCGGAACGGGAAAAGCGGATTTAGGGAGTTTGTATTACGCTGTTCAAACAGCCATCGAAATGAGTTCAATACAACAAAATTAACTGGCGAAAAAAAATGCAACATCCAAAAATCATTGATGTTGCACCACAAAGAAAGGATATAAGAAAACTCTCTAGCTTAGAGGAGCCTGCAAAGAGTGGCTGCATTCTAACGACAAATTTTCGGGTTGAAAATGTGACAAATTGTCGCGCGACAATTTGTCGCATAATTTCAAAGTGTTTCGACGGGTTTTCGACTGACCGCATTGGCTAACACTGCAAATTCACTTAAACTCAAATTTTCGGCGCGTAAATTTGCATCAATACCCAAATTGATAATTTCATTTTCGGATAATAACTTTTTCAATGAATTTCTTACTGTTTTACGACGTTGTGAAAATGCTTCTGTCACAATTTTGCCCAGCATTTTTACATCATCAACGTCTACTGGCGGTTTGGAATATGGCACTAAACGAACAATCGCTGACATCACTTGTGGCACCGGGTTAAAACTTTCGGGTGGCACGTCAAATAACCATTCTGTTTCACAATAATACTGCATCATCACGCTTAACCGTCCGTAAGATTTACCATCGGGAGTCGCACAAATTCGATTCACAACTTCTTTTTGCAACATAAACAACATGTCCGCAATGCAGTTTGTGGTTTCAAGTAAATGAAACATCAATGGCGTTGAAATGTTATAGGGCAAATTCCCAATGACGTGTAATTTTTCTCCTTTCGGAGCAAGACTCGCAAAATCAAACCGTAATGCGTCGCCGCTGTGAATTTTCAAATTGGCTTGTGCTGAGAATTTGTGTTCTAACCACGTTACCAAATCACGGTCGAGTTCTACGACATCTAAATGTTGTACTTTTTTAAGTAGCGGTTCAGTCAATGCGCCTTGCCCTGCGCCAATTTCAACCCAATTTTCACCGCTTCGTATCATTGCACTGGCAATAATGTTTTCAATAATGTTGTGGTCGTGCAGAAAATTTTGCCCAAACCGTTTGCGTGCTTGATGTGCCATTAAGAATTGCTCAATAAATTTCAAAAATTACAGCAATCATAAAGCAAATATGCCTGTAATGACTAACATTTACTTGCCGCAAGTTGCACTGGGATTTTAACTGGAAATAGTAATGTGAACTACCAACCACTAAACGCTATCGCGTTCTAGTGGTGGCTTCGACTGACCCGAACTGATATTTTCATCAGTACCTCTCGCATCTCCACGAGCTTTGACCCGTTTAGAAGATGGGGAACGCTTTACAGTCACGACAGA
>CAIQZX010000134.1 GCA_903876445.1 uncultured Pseudomonadota bacterium
CTAGTCTGTGAAGTGAACGGTGCTGTAATGCCGTCAGCAGCAGAAACCAGCAGGTAGTAGTGATACACACCTGCTCCTGAGTTAAATCAGGAATCCCCGTTCCCTTTAGGGCGGGGAGGATGTCAAGGTGCGGCTGTTGCAAAGTGGCTTGATTCAAGCCGAAGATTTAGCGCGAAAATATCAAAAAGAATTACACGCTAACGAAATTATTTTGCTCGCCTATTACATCGCCGCGATTAACATTGAAGAAACCTATCACGACCTCAGCCAACGCGATTATGAGCCGTTTCAAGGCATTGTTTTAACCGATACCTTCCAATTAGCCGAAGGTAACTTTTTAGAAAACGCCATGTCGCCTGAAAATGGCGAGCGTGCCAAGCGGCAAAAACTCAATGATATTCGCGTCATTATTGGCAATCCGCCGTATTCAGCTAAACAAAATAATGAAAATGATGGCAATAGAAATTTAAAGTATGAGCAGTTGGACAATCGTATTCGGGACACTTATGCAGAACATTCAACGGGAGTAAATAAAACTAGCTTATATGACTCTTATGTTCGCGCAATTCGTTGGGCTTCTGACCGAATAAAAGATAAAGGCATGGTGTGTTATGTCACTAATGGTTCGTTTTTTGATGCCAATAACATGGATGGTCTACGAAAATCTTTAGCTGATGAATTTAGTCGAATTTACTGTTTTAATTTGCGTGGAAATGCTCTTACATCTGGAGAACAGAGAAAAAAAGAAAAAGGTAATGTTTTTGGAGAAGGTACTCGTACACCTGTTGCGATTACGTTACTAATCAAAAATCCCGAACACAAAAGCGTATGTGAATTGTTTTATCACGATATTGGTGATTATCTGAGCCAAAAAGAAAAGTTAGAAATTATTACTCAATTCAAAAGTATTAACGGTATTTCATGGCAAAAACTCATGCCAAATGAAAGTCATGATTGGATTAACCAACGTAATGAAGAATTTGAATGTTTCACTTCAATTGGAAGCAAAAAAAATAAATCTGAAAAAACAATTTTTGATAATTATTCTCAGGGAGTAGTTACTGCTCGTGACGCTTGGTCTTATAATTTTTCAAAAAGCTCTTTGGTTTCTAACATGACAATGATGATTGATTTCTATAATTCGCAAGTTGCAGAATATCATGAGCTTTATGGCGATAAACAAAAGAGTGAACGTCCTGATGTTGAAACTTTTATTGACACAAATGCTAAAAAAATAAGTTGGTCGGTTAATGTCAAAATGGATTTAGCACGAAATAAGAAAGCTCATTTTCAGTTGAATCATATTGTTCGCAGTATGTATCGTCCGTATTGCCAACAATATCTTTATTTTGACAGACAATTTATTGAACGAACTTTACAATTTCCCAAAATTTTCCCAAATGAAAAATTAGACAATCAAGTTATTTATGTAACTGGAATAGGCGAAACTATAAATAGTTTTTCAGCCTTAATGATAAATGTTATTCCTAATTTGCAATTACATTCAGTAGGTCAAGGCTTCCCACTTTATACCTACGAAAAAATAGAGATTGAAGAAAGCGGGTTGTTTGATACGCCAGCCGAGAGCGGTTATCGAAAAAAGGAAAATATCACAGATAGCGTGTTGAGTGAATTTAGAACCCAGTACGCAGACGTTAAAATCAGCAAAGAAGACATTTTTTATTACGTTTATGGCGTGTTGCATTCGCCTGAATATAAAACACGCTTTGCCTCTGATTTGAAAAAGATGTTGCCGCGCATTCCATACACGAAGGATTTTTGGGCGTTTAGCCAAGCGGGGCGTGATTTAGCGGCGTTGCATTTGAATTATGAAACGATTGAGCCGTATGCGTTGATTGAAGAAACAAATGGCGCGGCGGATTTCACAGTTGAAAAAATGAAGTTCCCCAGCAAAGCCGATAAGAGCAAGATTATTTATAACGCACACGTTACGTTGTCTGGTATTCCATTAGAGGCTTACGATTATGTTGTGAATGGGAAATCTGCGCTTGAGTGGATTATGGAACGTTATGCGGTGACGATTGATAAAGACAGCGGCATCAAAAATAACCCGAATGATTGGAGCGACAACCCGCGTTATATTTTGGATTTGGTGAAACGGATTGTGCGGGTGAGCGTTGAATCTGTGGGGATTGTTAAGGGGTTGCCTGATTTGGAGGAAGTGAAGTGATGAAAATAACGAGGCTTAAATTACATAATTACCGACGTTTTGCCGATTTAGACATTTCGTTTGAATCGGCGAATGATAACAACACGACTGTTTTCATTGGGAACAATGGCGCGGGAAAAACAGCGATTTTAGATGCGTTGGTTTTAAATTTGAGTTGGTTAATCGCTAGAATCAACCGTGAAAAAGGTACTGGACACGGCATTGATGACAACGATATTTTAAATGGTCAAGCAAGTGCCTTTGTTGATTCAATACTCCAACATGACGGTGAAGAAACCTATTCATGGCAAGTCGCAAAAACGCGAAAAGGCAAAGAAAGTGGCTTTAAAAGCGATCTAAAAGACGCAACGCGGCTCGCCAGTATTTTCAGAAAACAATTAACCGAAAATGATGCCGCACCATTACCATTGATTGTGTATTACCCTGTTAATCGTGTTGTACTTGATATTCCGTTGCAAATTAGAACGCGCCATAATTTTGAACAAATTGACGGCTATGACAATGCACTGCAACAAGGTGTCGATTTTCGGCGTTTTTTTGAGTGGTTTCGTGATAGAGAAGATGCTGAAAATGAATCAAAATCAGAATTTATCAGTAAGGTCGAAGGAAACGCAGTAAAAATATCTGCATTTATGCCTGATAGACAACTCAACGCAGTACGACGAGCGATAAAATCATTCATGCCTGATTTTGACAATTTGCGAGTTAAACGAAAACCACGTTTGCAAATGGTTGTAAATAAAAATGGTGAACAATTAGACGTTGCTCAACTGTCGCAAGGTGAAAAATGTTTGATGTCGTTGGTCGGCGATATTGCACGGCGTTTGGCAATGATGAATCCTGCGTTAGAAAATCCGTTAGAAGGCGAAGGCATTGTGTTGATTGATGAAATCGATATGCACTTACACCCAACATGGCAACGTTCTGTGATTGGCAACCTCAATAAAACCTTTCCGAATTGCCAATTTATTCTAACAACCCATTCACCGATTGTGGTTAGTGAAACGCCGCATTTGCTGGTTTATGCGTTGGATGATGGCGAAATCACGAAATTGAATAATTTGTACGGTATGGATGTAAATGATGTGCTGTTATCGGAAATGCACGCCGACATTCGGAATGTTGAAGTACAAAACGATTTTGATGTCGTGCTTAATTCATTGCAAGCGGGTGATTTAGAAAACGCAAAATTACGTTGTGCTGAATTACAGCAAAAAGTCGCTGTTGATAATTTAGAACTAAACAAAATGCAGTTATTGATTAAACGTTTGGAATTTCAACGTGCGAAAAATAACTAAAGGCAACGAACCTGCCGAACTAATGAGTTGGAAACGTAAAAATCCACGCGGTCGGTATGACGATTTGTCACACCTTGAACGTGGCGCGATAAATCAGGCAACTCGCAAAGAACAATTTGGATTGTGTGCGTATTGCTGTAAAAAAATCGGCGAAAGTGACAGCATGAACGAACACGTCGAAGCTCAAAATATAGCAAAAAATCGCACACTAGATTTCAGCAATATCGTTGCATCTTGCATCACGCCCAAACAGTGCGATGCCGCGCATGGTTCTCAACCTTTGCCATTAACACCGTTGATGGTCGAATGTGAAACGGAATTGAAGTTTTATTTTTCGGGTGAAGTTGAAGGTTTGACGGACAGAGCAAAACAAGCGATTGACGTGTTGAATTTGAACAATCAATCTTTGATAGCAAAGCGTAAACAGCAAATAAAAACGTTAGTCATGCCACCCGATACGACGGAAAGCGTCCTTTTTTGGGATAGTGAAACGATTGAACTGTTTATCAGTGAGTACCTTCAAAAAGTAGATAATGACGGGAAGTTGGAGGCTTACAGTCCTGTGCTGGTGAATGTGTTGCGACAAAAACTTTACTCAAAAAGATGATAGCCGATAATGTGTAGAATGATAGAATCCAGCAAAGACACAACAAAAAACGTAAAAAATAAAAATGAAAATACCAAAACGCCTTGAAAAATGTTCAATTGTCGATTCTCTTTGCGAGATACGATTTGACCCTTTGATGCCACCTGAAATAGCAGTAGGAATGATTGCGGGCATATTGAATAGCTTATTTACTAGCGAATTGGAAGGGTTGCCTGTTTTACAAATTCCTGAACCGTTTAGAAATATGGATGAGCAATTTCGATTTGCACCACATTACAGAGTGAAAATAGGCGATACAGTTTTGCAATTTAGCGGTACTGTTATCGTTGTTGCGTCACCAATTCCTTACGTTGGTTGGGATAGTTTTAAGCCAGAAATTGAAAAAATAATCCATCATTTGGTTAATGCCAACATCATAAAAAATGTAAATCGAGTTGCACGGCGCACTATAAATTTCTTTCCAGAAGACATTTTAGAAAATTTAAATTTTGAAGTTAAAACGACTATAACGTTAGAAAGACCGCAATATCACTACATTGATTGCTACAAAATAGACAATTTAATGATTAGAACAACAATAGGAAATCAAGCGGTAGTAAATGGTGTGGAAGGTTCAATAATAGATATTGATGCTTATGTAGAAAATCCTAGTGTTGAATTGTTAAGCGATATGATTGAAAAAACGCATTTTGAAAGCAAAAAAGTATTTTTTACATTATTAAAGCCTAGTTTTATTGAAATGATGATCCCAGTTTATGAATAGTACGATTGTTTTTAGAAATTCAATAATTACAGCAGGGTTATTGTCCTCGGCTGTGTTGGTAGAGTACAAAGCGTTGTGCTATGACAACTATAGCTATGGTTATAATGTGTCACATTACAGCACTCAAGATTATTTTTCTTCTTATGCAAAAGATTATCAATTATTACAAATGAAACTAGACGAAATTTCAAAGTTAGAAGACGACTGGAATGGCTATGGTGCTAAACCAATTACGAAAAGCATTGTAATTGACGCAAGGCATTTTATCGAAAATGTAAAAATTTTAAGTCAGCATATTTCAGTGTTTCCGACTGCCAGACAATCCATTCAATTTGAGTTTGAGCATGACGACAAATACTGCGAGGCTGAAATTTTTGTTGATCGAATCGAAATTTACGCAGAAAAAGAAAACAGGGAATGGCTAAACGATAGCTTTAATTCTATTCAACAAGCCTCCAGTGTTTTTTTTAAAGCGTTCGATGGTAGATTGTAAAGAAACATTGCATCGTGCAATAAAGCCGAAGCCACAATTTTGGGATACCAAAACAAATCGTGTTACGTCAGCCCTTTTTAAAGATTCACACGGTGTTTCTGTTGATAGAAATGCTGGAAAATCTGATGAACAAATCAAGCATGAATTTTTATCAAAATTCAGCGAATTAAAAGGGGATGCAAGACTAACGGCAGGTTTTTGTTTTGATAATTTTTGTCGAGTAGAAGCCAACCCTACTCTTAATAATAAACACCACGCCCTAATTCTTGGTCAAACATCTGTAGAATTAACAAAAGGGCAAGCAAAACGCCTTGCTGAAAATTCTACTATCGTCATTTATAACGATGTCTTGTCATCTTAAATCATCCAAACACACCGCCCATTTCAACAACGCTTCGCGTTTTTCAGGCATATAATCCCAACGGTCATAATGTTTCGCTGACACATCGGTTAAAGCGTGATTCTGCACACGGTCACGCACCGTTTTATCAATCCCAATTTCACCCATGCGCGTTTTTGCCGTGCGGCGTAAATCTCTAGCGGTGAACAATTCAAAACCTGTCGCCTCGACAAATCGCGCAATGCAGAAATGAAAAAATTACGGCGTGGCGCGGTCACACGCGGCTTGCGCCTCTCGCACCCTCTCGCCACGCCGCTAAAACTTATCGAAAAATCAATATTGACTTACAAAACAAGCCTAAACTGAGCGAGCCGAACCAAAGCCCGAATAATGCGGTTTATAGCGATTTTACCCTAATTTACCTGTTTTAACTTACCGCACTAATAGCGGAGAAATAAATGTGCCTACTTTTAAATTTACATTAAAAACAATTATTTACAAACTAGCATGAAATTAGAATATTTATTTTTTTTATGTTTTATAATTTTTCAAATTATCACTTTTTGCCAAATGCCGCAAATTAGGCGGGAACGGTGGCACGGCTGATTTAGTCGTAATTCAAAGCAGCACAAGTTGCGACAATATATATAGCTAACGCAGTATTGATAATTGATGCAGAGCTAAACAAACTAAAAGAAATGATAGAAAAACTTTAAAGGAAAATTAAATGGACATCGCAAAAATAATTGCACCGCTAAACGACGCACAGCGTGCCGCTGTTACTGCACCATCACAAGCAATGCTAATTTTAGCTGGAGCTGGAAGCGGTAAAACCCGTGTTTTAGTACACCGCATCGTTTATCAAATCCAAGTCAACAACGTTTCGCCACATAGCATTTTAGCTGTCACTTTCACAAATAAAGCGGCAAACGAAATGCGTGGAAGAATTGAATCGTTGCTCGAAACTAGCGCGGCAAAAATGTGGATTGGTACATTTCACGGCATTGCACACCGTTTATTGCGCCGTCATCATGAACAAGCCCATTTGCCCAAAGACTTTCAAGTTTTAGATTCGAGCGACCAACAGCGACTAATCAAACGATTGTTAGAAGATTTGAAAATTGACACAAAAGAATTGCCACCAAAAGAAATCCAATGGTTTATCAATGAGCAAAAAGACAACGGATTGCGAAGCAAAAACATCAAGGAAGTAAAAGACCGTAACACAATCCGTTTTTTAAGAATCTATCAAGAATACGAAAAATTGTGCGAACGCACAGGCGTTATCGATTTCGGTGAGCTTTTATTAAGAGCTTATGAACTATTGCGCGACGATGACGCATTACGCGAGCAATACGCATGGCGATTCAATCAAATTCACGTCGATGAGTTTCAAGACACAAACCATTTACAATACGCTTGGCTAACGTTACTCAGTCCAAATCGAGATAATCTGTTTGTCGTCGGCGATGATGACCAGTCAATTTACGGCTGGCGAGGTGCGAAAATTGAAAACATTTACAATTTTCAAAAACATTTTCCAAATCATCAAGTTATCAAACTTGAACAAAATTACCGTTCAACGGGAACAATCTTAAAAGCCGCAAACGCTGTAATTGAAAACAATCAAGGGCGAATGGGCAAATCGTTGTGGACAGAAGCAGCTGACGGCGAAAAAATCACAATCTACAACGCCCAAGACGAACGAGAAGAAGCAAAATATGTCATTGAAAGAATAAAAATGTGGACAGAAAAAGGCAATAAACGCGCAGACACTGCCATTTTGTACCGTTCAAACGCGCAGTCGCGTCAATTTGAAGAACAATTGATGTTCGCAAAAATGCCATATAAAGTTTATGGCGGTATGCGGTTTTATGATCGTGCCGAAATCAAAAACGCATTAGCTTATCTGCGACTAATCGCAAACAGACATGACGACGCATCACTGGACAGAATCATCAACACGCCAACACGCGGAATCGGTCTAAAAACAATCGATACAATTCGAGAATTAGCGCATACAAAACAAATTTCATTATGGGCGGCAGCAAATGAAATTATCGAACAACAAATTTTGCCAAACCGCGCAAGCAATGCTTTATTCAACTTTTTAAATTTAATCGAGCAATTAGAGCGAAATACGACAGAATTTGAATTAGCCGAAAAAGTACAATTTACAGTCGCACACAGCGGTTTAATTGGTTTGTACTCACAAGATAAAGTCGAAAAAAGCGAAGAAAAAATAGAAAACTTAAAAGAATTGGTCAATGCTGCGGCAGATTTTAGTTTTGATAACGCCGAAGAAGATAATTTATCAGAACTGGCGGCATTTTTAAGCAATGCGTCGCTAGAATCAAGCGAATCACAAAGCGATGAATCCGATGATTGTGTGCAGTTAATGACGTTACACACGGCGAAAGGCTTAGAATTCCCCCTAGTTTTCATGGTTGGAATGGAAGAAGGTTTATTTCCTTCTCAGCAATCAATCTATGAAAAACAAAAGTTAGAAGAAGAAAGACGACTTTGTTATGTCGGTATAACGCGAGCAATGAAAAAATTACACATTACACACGCAGACAGTCGGCTTTTATACGGAAAAAGTGAATCTGCATTTAAATCACGTTTCTTGAAAGAATTACCTCAAAAACTGCTAGATGAAGTAAGACCAAAATGCGAAGTTTCACGTCCAATTACAGCAAAACCGTTGCAATCATACGAAGAAATAAAAAGTAATAGCCAATACTCAAAAGGTCAAAAAGTGCATCATGCGACATTTGGCAACGGAACAATCATAAGCATCGAAGGCGAAGGCAAAAAAGAAATGGCGTTAATAAAATTCGCTAGTAATTCAAAATGGTTAATGACTGCGTATCTGTGAACTACCAACCACTAAACGCTATCGCGTTCTAGTGGTGGCTTCGACTGACCCGAACTGAGAATATCAGCTCCTTTCGCATCTCCACGAGCTTTGACCCGTTTAGAAGATGGGGAACGCTTTACAGTCACGACAGA
>CAIQZX010000135.1 GCA_903876445.1 uncultured Pseudomonadota bacterium
AAAAACAACCCGAGGACTTTCGGGGGCTAGTCTGTGAAGTGAACGGTGCTGTAATGCCGTCAGCAGCAGAAACTAGCAGGTAGTAGTGATACACACCTGCTCCTGAGTTAAATCAGGAATCCCCGTTCCCTTTAGGGCGGGGAGGATGTCAAGCCTGCAATTAGTATGTTCTACGGAATTTTGGTGTTGATGTTTTTTAGAGATAACGAACGACATCATACGGCACACATTCATGCGCGTTATCAAGGTGCTGAAGCCTCGATTTCAATTGAAAATGGCGACGTTTTACAAGGTTCTTTGCCGCCCAAACAGTTAAAAATGGTTCAAGTGTGGATTGATATTCACAAAGAAGAATTGATGATTGATTGGGAACTTGCTGTAAATGGTGATGCACCATTTAGAATTCCACCGTTGCAATAAAAATATGGACGTAATTTCTGTAAAAGCCTCGGCAGATTTTCAGCTTGAGCTTGAATTTGCCAATGGTGAACGCAAACGTTTTGATATGAAACCGTTGTTAAAAATGAAACCTTGGAATTGTCTGGCAAATCTGAAAGTATTTGAGATGGTTCAAGTCGATTATGGAACGGTGACGTGGTTAAACGGTGAAATTGATATTGCGCCTGAAACGCTTTATAACCGTTCGATTTTAATTTAATTTAATTTAAAATTGAAAAAAGGCTGGCGAAAACCAGCCTTTTTTGTTTGTGCTAAAATTTTGTTTTGAATTTTGTAGTGGAGTTAATCATGTACGCAGAAAAACTAAAACAATTTGAAAACGTCGAAAATTTGGGCGGTAAAGCGTGGCAACACGCAGTGAATTGTGATTTGTTGGAACAAGCAAAATTTCAAGATTGCTCAATGCACTGTTTTCACTTTCAACAACTGTTTGAATTATTGTTTAAGCATTTGCTTGAAACCCGCACGAAATATGGTGCTTATCCACATACACATAAGTTAGAAAAATTATTGTTACAGGTCATTGAACAGGCAGGGCTAAATGTTGATTATGAAAAATACAGCAGTCATCTAGTCGCTTTAACTATGTGTGCTGAAGCGTACCGTTATAACTTTTTGCTGAATTGTGAAACCTACAAAGAAACGGTAAAGCACATTGACCCGTTGCTTAATGAACTAGCTGAATTTGCCAAAAGCTAATAACTGCTAAGTTATAAAAAAGGCTGGCGAAAATTAGCCTTTTTTGTTTGTGCTAGAATTTGTTTTTGAATTTCACAGTGGAGTTTTAATCATGTACGCAGAAAAACTAAAACAATTTGAAAATGCTGAAAACTTAGGTGGCAAGGCATGGCAACACGCCGTGATGATTGACTGTGCAGAAAAAACGAGTATTAAAGATTGCTCAATGCACTGCTTTCATTTTCAACAAATGTTTGAACTCTTGTTTAAGCACTTACTCGAAACGCGCAGTGAATACGGGGCGTTCCCGCGTACTCACAAATTAGATAGTTTATTAGAGCTGATTATTAAAGACACTGAGTTCAAGACAGATATAGAGCGATTCTCACCGCCGCTTGTTACGGTGACAGTTTGCGCCGAAGCCTATCGCTATAATTTTTTACTGAATTGCAAAACGTATTGGCATAGCGTCGAGGTACTCAATATCTTGCTTGATGAGTTAATAGAATTTGCCGCGATTGGCACTTAATAGAAATAAAAGGCTGGCGAAAATTAGCCTTTTTTGTTTGTGCTAGAATTTGTTTTTGAATTTCACAGTGGAGTTAATCATGTACTCAGAAAAATTAACACAATTTGAAAATGTCGAAAACCTAGGCGGTAAAGCGTGGCAACATTTAGCGTCTATTGATGTCATCGAAAAAAATCAAACCGAATACTAAGCCCGCTGCTGCACGAAAAACGACACCGAATTCCAATAGTCGCGCTTGTAAATTATTCAAGCGTCCAGAATGTACCAGCAGCTAAATTAGCAGAATTTCCAACTTTAGGATTTAGCGTAAAAAGAATGCTATAAAGTTGTTGCGCGGCTTGCTGATTTACCGATGTCCACGCGCTAACCCGTCCATCACAATAACGTTGCTGAAGGATTATTGAAGCGAATTCCATTTTTACCGTGGTTTTTTTCCAAAGCTCTGAATCATCGCATAAGCGATTTTTTGCCTGTGTTGTCGCGGCAAAAAAGGCTTTTAATGTGGCTTTGTGATTATTCGCCCACGATTGTTTGAAAACATAACCCAGTGTAGGTACATTTTCAGAAATGCCCAATCGTTGTTGAAAATCTTTGCCATCAAAAATTTGTTTATAACCTTGTGCTTCTAATTGCGCGGCAAAATGCCAATGCGTTAAAACCGCATCGACACGTTGATTTTTAAGTTGTTCATTGATTAACGGTGGCGCACCAAAAGTTTTTTCAATCGTTGCATTCAAATCTACATTTTGTTTTTTTGCCACCGTTTGCAGTAATAACCAATTTTTATCTAATTCGCCACCTGCGATACCTAAACGCTTTCCGGCTAAATCTTTTATGTCACGAATATCGCTATTTGCCGGAACAATTAACGCACCCGACGTGTTTGAATAAGGATAGAACGTAAATTCTGCACCGGTGTTTCGTGTTTGGGAAACCCATAAAAAATCCGACACAATCATATCAACCGCGCCAGATTGTAAGGCTATTTTTGCCGCTTCAGAGGTCGCCACTGGTTGCGTTTTAATTTCAAAATCCGGCGATTCAGGCAAAACAGAAAGTTCCCAATCTAATGTGCCGGACGTTTGTACGCCAATTCGTAACGGTATTTTTTCGGCGAAAACAGGTGTTGTGAGTAAATTCATTGCGATAAAAATAGAAAATTTTGTTTTCATGATGATTCCAGCGTTTTAAATAAATAGTATTCGCCATTTTAACACGTTGAAATTTTCTGGCTTATTTCGACGTAATAGCGGATTTGCGCTAAACTTTACCCAATTTCAACTTTTTAACTTTTTAACTTTTTAAACTTATTGTGACCAAAATTATTCGAATTGCGACCCGTCAAAGTCCTTTAGCTCTCTGGCAAGCTGAACACGTTGCTGCACTCTTGAAACAAGCCTTCCCCGACATTCAAACCGAACTGGTTAAAATGGTAACGCGCGGCGATAAAATTCTTGATGCGCCACTCGCCAAAATCGGCGGAAAAGGCTTATTTGTCAAAGAACTTGAGCAAGGAATGCTCGACGGTCATGCTGATATTGCGGTGCATTCGATGAAAGATGTGCCGATTGATTTTCCCGAAGGCTTGCATTTAGCGGCAATTTTAAAACGTGAAGATCCAACCGATGCGTTCGTTTCGAATCAGTATCAAAATTTAGATGAATTGCCTGAAAATGCACGAATTGGTACGTCAAGTTTGCGCCGACAATGTCAAATTAAAGCCCGTTTTCCTAAAGCTGAAATTTTATCATTGCGCGGAAATGTGAATACGCGCTTGGCAAAACTCGATGCTGGCGAATACGATGCGATTATTTTAGCGTCGGCGGGTTTGAAACGATTGGAAATGACAGCGCGAATTCGTCAAAGTTTACCAACAACGATAAGTTTGCCAGCCTGCGGACAAGGCGCAATTGGCATTGAATGTCGCGTTCATGACGCAGAAATAAACGAAATTTTAAAAGTTTTACATGATGAAGAAACAGCCATCTGCGTAACCGCTGAACGAGCCTTGAACGCCCGTTTAAATGGCGGTTGTCAAGTTCCAATTGCGGGATTTGCGGAGCTTAATGAGAATGAAATTTTTATGCGGGCGTTAGTAGGAAATCCAGACGGTAGCGTTATTTATCGTTCAGAAAAACATGGGAAAATCGAAGACGCGGTCGAAATTGGTGAAAATATCGCTGACGATTTACTTCAACAAGGCGCGGCTGAAATTCTAAAAGCGTTAATTGATTAACAATTGACATCCTCCCCGCCCTAAAGGGAACGGGGATTCCTGATTTAACTCAGGAGCAGGTGTGTATCACTACTACCTGCTGGTTTCTGCTGCTGACGGCATTACAGCACCGTTCACTTCACAGACTAGCCCCCGAAAGTCC
>CAIQZX010000136.1 GCA_903876445.1 uncultured Pseudomonadota bacterium
GGACTTTCGGGGGCTAGTCTGTGAAGTGAACGGTGCTGTAATGCCGTCAGCAGCAGAAACCAGCAGGTAGTAGTGATACACACCTGCTCCTGAGTTAAATCAGGAATCCCCGTTCCCTTTAGGGCGGGGAGGATGTCAACTGAGGATGTAAATAATTCCGTGTAACCGTTCATTTTTGAAAACAGTAAAATTACGGTTACTTTTTAGAGGAGTGAAAATGAGAGAATTCTTAGCATAACTTCGTGTTAATCGAAACAATTCAAAAAATTACCCCCAACTTTTGGTAGGGGGGGTAAACAAATGAACTGGTTTAACAATTTACCAAAACTAATTTATTTTAAGGGGATAAAAATGGCTTGGCACAATTACAAAATTATTACACTTGAAAATGTGAAAAAATTCGATGGAAAATCAATCCTGGATTGCTATTTAGGCAGCAATATATGTGATTCAGAACGTACTATAATTGCCCCTGAAAAAATTCAAAAATTAGAAAATCGTATAGGGGTTGCTTGGAAGTTAAAGGAACTCCTAAATTTTTATATTCCAAAAAACCAGCTCAAAGATTTGATACGTGAAACACTTTGTCCGTCTTATACAGCTTGTATTTACGCGGCTATAGATGAGGATGATAGAGATGGAATTCTCAATATCAGTATTGAAGGTAATACTGTCAGACTGGAATTTCGCCATGCACAGCCAGAATTCTTTTCAAAAGAAGAAATCGAGAGGCAGTATGGAATAAAAGTTGGATTTCAAGGTGATTGGTTCACAATAGACCTACGTCATATTCTTAGAAAAAAAGGGACTTTAAATAATCTACCTGAAGCAGAATTATGTTATGAACTTGATGACTCTTATTTTGAAGAAATAACTGAAATTCTGACAAAATATATTAAAAGTATTAGTGAATTTCTTAATAGTGGTGGTAAGTTTGCGCCATCTGGGGAAAGTAAAGCAGAAGTTGTTTTGTTTAAGGATCTCAATAAACTTTATTACAACGAAACAAAAAGTTCTGAGCTTTTTTTAACACATGGAGCGCGTCCAATTACTAATCCACATACGGGTAACAAATTGGAACTCGATATTCAACTTAACATTACTCATAACGATACACCAATAAAAATGGCTATTGAAATTCAAGGACGACATCATTATCCGAAAGAATATCAAAACAATCCTAAGTTATGGGAAAGCGTTGAAAATAAACATCAAACAAAAATAAATTGGTGTCGTGAAAATGAGGTAATTTTTGTTTGGTTAGATTGGCAAGCATTTAACGATGTTGTAATCAAAGATGGAACTAATCCAAGAAGAATGAACTCGAGAATTGAATCAGTGAAAAGTATGATTGAACAAATTATTTCACGTTGCAACGGTGAACATTTTTACATTGAAATTTTTGCTGAAAATAAGAACTTGCTGACTTTTTCCTCCGAAGAAAGAAGACCAAAACAATTTCCATGAAAATCACAATTTGTTCAGACCTACATTTGGAATTAGGCGAGATTTCTTTGATTGATGCGCCTGAAGCAGATTTGTTAGTATTAGCTGGCGATATTCTTAAAGCTAATGAATTAACATATTTGGACAATTTATCTGGCTCAACAATAACGGGATTAGAACGCGCTAGACGTTATTTCAATTTCATTACTAAATGTTGTCGATTATATAAACACGTTATTTTTGTAATCGGAAATCACGAGCATTATGAAGGTGAATTTTACAGCACAGCTAACATTATTAAAGATACATTCAGTCATATTGAGAATTTTCATCTGTTAAATAATGATTCACTTGAAATTAACGGGATTATGTTTTTAGGATGTTCGCTTTGGACAAACATGAACGATGAAGACCCACAAACAATTGATGCAATTTATGAAGGTCTAAATGATTATAGACGCATCATGTTTGATGATGGCATTGGTATTCGAGATTTTGAACCCGAAGATTCAATTGAAGAATATCAAAAAAGCATAATGTTTCTTACAAACAAGGTTCAAGAATACGCAACTAAGAAACTAATTGTCGTGACACATCACGCACCATCAAAACTCAGCACTCATCCCAGAATGGATTCCAATGATTTATTAAACTGCGCGTACTATTCCGATTTAGAAAATTTTATTGAAAATCATCCACAAATTAAATACTGGATTCATGGACATACACATAAAAGACATAACTACATGATTGGAAACACAAACATAGTTTGCAATCCGCGTGGTTATTTAGGAGCCGAACCAACAGCAATGCAGTTTGAATGGCTTATGATTGAAATATAAAAAGTGTTAAAAAAACAATATGATAATCGAACCGACAATAATTAAAAAATGTTCAATTTGTTTCAAGTTGATTAAGTAAAGCTCTCTCATCTGAAAAAAACTTAGGTTCAACTTTTTTTCTGAATTTAAGTGCCTTTGCTCAAACAACTTTGAATTGCTTATATATTTTAAATTATTAACTTTTTAAATTTAGTTTTATAGCTAGTATTTTTATACAGCATAAGGATGCCATGAACAAAGAAAATGAAATTGATATTCTGCTTGCAACTGAAAATGTGGGGTCAATACCAAATTTAGATCATATAACTACAGACAACAGAACATTTATAATTTTACCTATCAACGATTGCTGGTGGATATGTCAAATCAATGAACAAGAAGTAAAACATCTGGCTAAAGCTCCGGGTGGAGCTGATGCTCGTTATTTTACGTCACCATCAGAGCCACTGTTATTTGCATACGTTGATCAAGTGAGAAAAAGAGTTGCACTTTATCGTTATCTGAATGCTGAACCGTGGTTCGAAAAAATCATTTCACCATCTACGCTCCCTCGTAATTGTCGCGCAGATGATGTTTTGATTCATAACGGTTTGTTGTATGTTGGGGGACGTGGGAAGATGGGCGAGTGCCTTTGGACGCGCGATAAAAAAGATGAAAATTGGCGACTCATCCCTATGCCCAGCGACATTTGTTTGAGCGGCGATTTATTTTCGCGTTATAAGTCGATTGATTTGGTATTTTGGGATGGAAAACGTCTGATTGCAGTAGATAACTTTGTCATTCCAAAGTGGATTTTGACTTATGATATTACCGATAACAAGGAGATTACTCATCTTGAAAGTATCGGCTTGTGTATACATACCACTTATGAGAAAGTAATCACTGGTGCAATGAATCAAAATTACATAGCACTAATCTCAGGGGGGATAAATCATGGAACTGTCAGTATACATTTGTCTATTCTCGATACTGGCACACTCACAGAAATAGCGAGTTGCTGCGTATTTAGTCAAGACAATTTTGGAAATACATCCTCTGAAAAATCCTATAAAGTAACCAATGTGGCGTTTTTAAAAGATTATCTGTTGCTGGCAACTCGGGACGGTGTCTTGTGTACAAAAATTGATAATCCAACAGAATCATTGAAAAAATGTCAATTTGATAAAATTGAACTGAATACGATTGTCGAACCAAAGAGATTTGTTATGCACCCTTGCATAGATTATACGTTTTTTGTGGTTGGTATTGATAGCTGTGAAAAACAAAACTACGAGCAGGTTGATATTTTTACTCATCCGCGTTCAAAAATAAAGTCACCACTGTTACAGGAAAAATACTGGAGCGGATATTCAAGTTTTTCCTAGTATTTCCCCTAAAAATCACAAGCTAAAGTACAGAATATTGACGTGAACTACCGATTGCATAAATAGCAACGTGTTCAGTGATTACCATGCCTGCCACTGAACCTAAAATACAGTTGTCTTTGTATCTTGGAATCAAACGCTTAATTTTATATAAGCGTTCAACAGTGGGTCGATGCACGAAGTGCTTTAAGGCAGGTAGCAAGTCCACTTCTATAATCGTTTTTTCCAGAATCAAAATCTTGATAAATTTGTTCTGATAAAACACCAGCTTTTAACAATTCATCTTTTTGTAAATCCAAAATCTGTGAACGATCAGATTTAGAAACGCGCATATAACCAATCCATAGTGTCACCTAAACAACCGTTTATGTGACACGTTTATGGAATTACCAGAATTCTAAAGTCGTCCGTCCTGAAGTGATTAACTAAAATCTTTATTTTCAAATAGTTACCTTACTCAAAATTCCTTAACGGGGTATTTGCTCCGTTTCGTGTATCGACCCCAGTTAAAGTCGTCTAAATTGCTTTCATTGAAATAGGCTTAATGTCAGTGTAATTACCAAAATTTAGCGGTAAATTTCTCATCATTAGCTAATTCTAAATGACCACCATTTTGAGCAATCACAAACAATCCTTTACGCATGGCATAAATAGCAACGTGTTCTGGAATCACCATACCAGCCACTGCACCTAAAATACAGTTGTCTTTATATCGGGGAATTAACCGTTTAATTTTAGCCAATCGTTCAAGATGTTCGTTGACATCATCCACGCTTAAATTGCTTTTACATTCAATGGCAACAGTGTCTTTATCGTTGACTACCAGTAAATCAATTTCCAATGCTTCACCATCGCGTTTAACCACAATGTTTTGTTGGACTTCGTGAACATCAATACCCCGTTCTTGAAATAGTCTTACTGCTGCGGGTCGCACCGCTTCTTCAACAAATTCACCTAAACGGTTGCTTAATCGTCCGATACTGGCATTTACGGCTTTGATTTCTTTTTCTGTTTGTTTCTGGCTTGCTGAAAGCTCTTGAATACTTAATCGTGTTTCTTGAAATAAACGAATAATATCTTCAAAAGTTGGCATGGGTTGAACTACTGCTTGCATAAATAATTCCTAGAATTTTGTGATTCAAAAAGTAATTATCACTTTTCTTCGTCTGAGTACGGTTGTGATTTCACTTTAGGTGGTAGTGTATGACTATTTACTGTGCGTAACAAAAACAACCATCCGCCTAACACGAATAGTACGATAATGATTAAAATTAAAATGCCATTAGTTTTTCAATGTGAAATGTTTATAGCTCATATTTAACTCTATTTAAAAGTTATTTTAACGTTAATCTAATGCTAACTTTTCATGAATAGCTTCGAGCAACCAAGTGTGTCTTGGTGGTGGTATAGCCCGTTTTTTACGCGATTCATCAATGCGTTTTATTAACTCGGCATCTAAA
>CAIQZX010000137.1 GCA_903876445.1 uncultured Pseudomonadota bacterium
ATTGGATATATTTTTTCTGTTGGGTTGACGGGTTTTATTTTTTAATCCCCCTTTTGGAGGGGGAAGCCGTAGCAAAGCGTAGGCAGGGGGAGGTAAACCACGCAATTTTTGATTGGATATATTTTTTCTGTTGGGTTGACGGGTTTTATTTTTTAATCCCCCTTTTGGAGGGGGAAGCCGTAGCAAAGCGGAGGCAGGGGGAGGTAAACCACGCAATTTTTTGATTGGATATATTTTTTTATTATTAAAGAGATTTTTAGAAAACGATGAGCCAGCCATATAAACCGAAACATAATCAAAATCGTATTATTGATGCGAAAAAAAACACCAAACAAACGTCACATCTTGGCGGGGATTTTTCAGATAAATTAACCGCGTACCGTGATTTACACGCGCACGCTTTATTTTCGAGTTTAGGGCGTTTGGTTGCGTCGAAAGTCAATGCGATGTTGACAATTATTGTGTTGTCGATTTCGATTTCGTTGGCGTGTGGATTTTATTTGTTAGTTCAAAATGTGCAGCAATTAACAGCGGATTTAGAAACCAGTAATCAGATTTCGCTTTTTTTGCATGACGATGTGTCATTAGCGAGCGCGACGCGATTAGCGAATGGTATTAAATTAGACCCGAGCGTTCAAACGGTGCGGGTGATTACCAAAGAAGAAGCCTTAAAAGAATTTGAAGATTTCAGTGGTTTTGGTGAGGCGATTCAGGCATTAGAAAAAAATCCGTTACCGATTGTGTTGCAAGTTGTCCCGAAAAACTCGCTTGAAGAAGGACAAAACATTGAAACCTTAGTTGAGAATTTCAAACAAGCGGCGGAAGTGGATTTCGCTCAATTAGATATGCAATGGGTAAAACGGTTGCAGTTGATGATTCAAGTTGCCCAAATGTCGGTGGCATTATTGGGTGTGTTATTGAGTTTGGCGGTGCTTTTTATTACGGGAAATACAATTCGGCTTGAATTGCATAATCGAAAAGATGAAATTGTGATTGCAAAATTAGTGGGCGCGACAAATGGTTTTGTGCAACGTCCTTTTTTATATAGCGGTTTTTGGATAGGTTTTTTTTCTGGCATTAGCGCGTGGTTTATTGTCACGATAATGATGTTAATTTTAAAACAGCCGGTCGAAAAATTATCAATGCTTTATCACAGCAGCTTTCATTTATTATTTATGGGATTTTTTGAAACGGCGGTGTTAATTTTCATTTCGTCATCATTAGGCATTGCGGGTTCATGGGTTGTGGTGCGATTACAGTTACAACAATTGAAAGTCCTATGAACGGTAATAAAAAATCTTATTTTCGATAGTTCACTTGATGTAGGTTAGTGGCATAATGACCGACGATTGGTTAATTTACTAATCGTAAGATTCGATGACTTTAAAAAATTAACATCTGAAAGGTCATCCTCCCTAAAATTTACATTCGAGGAACTCGTATGAAAATTGGTATCCCTAGAGAAATTCACGACGGCGAAAAACGGGTGGCATTAACACCCGATTCGGCGGCTCATCTTACTAAACTTGGTTTTACGTTAAGCATTGAAAGTGGCGCGGGCGTTGCAGCGGACATTTCTGATGAATCGTATCAAGCCGCCGGTGTTGAAATTGTCAAAACAGCAAAAACGTTATGGAAAAACGCCGATATTATTCTCAAAGTGCGTGCGCCGGAAGGTAACGAAGTTGATTTATTAACCAGCGGAAAAACGTTAATCAGTTTTATTTGGGCGGGACAAAATCCAGAATTATTAGAAAAATTAGCAGCAAAAAATATCACTGTTTTAGGTATGGACAGTGTGCCGCGAATGTCACGCGCTCAGAAATTAGACGCGCTCAGTTCAATGGCAAACATCGCCGGTTATCGCGCGATTGTAGAAGCCGCGCAGCATTTCGGGCGTTTTTTCACGGGACAAATTACCGCTGCAGGAAAAATTCCGCCGGCAAAAGTGTTAATTATTGGCGCGGGTGTCGCGGGTTTAGCGGCGATTGGCGCGGCAAAAAGTATGGGCGCAATCGTTCGCGCTTTTGACACCCGTCCCGAAGTCAAAGAGCAAATCGAAAGCATGGACGCTGAATTTTTGATGCTGGATTTCAAAGATGAAGAAGGCGGCAGCGGCACAGGCGGTTATGCTAAAACGATGTCTGCGGAATTTATCGCCGCTGAAATGGCGTTGTTTGCACAACAAGCTAAAGAAGTCGATATTATTATCACCACAGCTTTAATCCCAGGTCGTCCTGCCCCAAAATTGATTACGACTGAAATGGTCGAATCGATGCGAGCAGGCAGTGTGATTGTGGATTTGGCAGCAGAACAAGGTGGGAATTGCGAATTAACAGAAAAAGATAAAGTCGTCGTAAAACATGGCGTGACAATTATCGGTTATACAAATTTACCAAGCCGTTTAGCCAACCAATCGAGCCAACTTTATGCCACGAATTTACGGCATTTGCTCACGGAATTAACGCCCGCTAAAGACGGCGTGATTCACGTTAATTTTGAAGATGAAGTGTTGCGTGGCGCGACAGTTATTAAAGAAGGCAAAATCACTTACCCCCCACCGCCCCCCACTTTATCGGCAGCCCCAGCGGCAAAAGTCGCCGAAGAAACTCGTGTTACAAAAAAACCGTCGTTAATTCCACCCAAAATCAAAGAATTTTTGCCGCTTCTTGTGGGTGTTTTCGCTTTATTTAGTGTGGGTTCCGTTGCGCCAACATCGTTTATGTCGCATTTCACGGTGTTTGTTTTAGCGTGTTTCATTGGGTATCAAGTAATTTGGAACGTAAAACCGTCGTTGCACACGCCATTGATGAGCGTCACAAACGCGATTAGTGGCATTATTGTGATTGGTGCGTTGGTGCAAGTTTCATCGCCTAGCATTGGAATTAGTTTGCTTGCAGGGCTAGCGATTTTGATTGCGACTATCAACATATCGGGCGGATTTTTAGTTACGCGCCGTATGCTTGAAATGTTCAGAAAATAAGGGGAAAACTATGTCACACAGTTTAGTTACGATGTCGTACATCGTCGCCACAATTCTCTTCATTTTGAGTTTAAGTGGTTTAAGCAATCAAGAAACCGCCCGTAAAGGAAATTATTACGGGATGTTAGGCATGGCAATTGCTATTGGCGCGACGGCTTTAAGTGCGTCGGTTTCGTCGTATGTGATTTTAATGATTGCGTTGTTAATTGGCGGATTTATCGGCACAAAATTGGCGTTGAAAGTTGAAATGACGCAAATGCCGGAACTCGTCGCGATTATGCACAGTTTAGTCGGTATGGCGGCGGTGCTGGTTGGTTATGCCAATTTTATGGATGAAGGCAGTTTGAGTGGCGTTGAAAAAACCATTCATGAAGTTGAGATTTACATTGGCATTTTAATCGGCGCAGTAACGTTTGCCGGTTCGGTGATTGCATTTGGTAAATTGAGCGAACGCATCAGTGGCAAACCGTTATTGTTACCAAATCGCCATTTTTTGAATTTAGGATTGTTAATTTCCGCGATTTTATTAGGAAGTTGGTTTTTGAGTTCCGCAGAAATGGGCGGCGGCACATTGCCGTTATTGTTGATGACGATTGTGGCGTTGGCGTTTGGTGTTCACATGGTGATGGCAATCGGCGGCGCAGAT
This sequence comes from uncultured Pseudomonadota bacterium, assembly GCA_903876445.1. Taxonomy (GTDB): domain Bacteria; phylum Pseudomonadota; class Gammaproteobacteria; order Methylococcales; family Methylomonadaceae; genus UBA10906. The sequence continues at coordinate 3,630 of CAIQZX010000137.1, forward strand.
ATGCCTGTCGTGGTGTCGATGCTTAACAGTTATTCAGGTTGGGCAGCCGCAGCAACGGGTTTTATGTTGAGTAACGACTTACTGATTGTCACGGGCGCATTGGTGGGAAGTAGTGGCGCGATTTTGAGTTACATCATGTGCCGCGCGATGAATCGGCATTTTTTAAGCGTGATTGCGGGCGGTTTTGGCACGGCTTCAGGTGGCGAAGCGGCTGAAATTGTCGGTGAAGTGCAACCAATTGGCGCAGAAGAAACAGCACAATTATTGCTTACAGCAAAATCAATTATGATTATTCCCGGTTATGGCATGGCAGTCGCGCAAGCCCAACATACGGTTTATGAAATGACTAAATTGTTGCGTGGAAAAGGTAAAAAAGTCGGTTTTGCGATTCATCCCGTGGCAGGTCGAATGCCTGGACACATGAATGTGTTACTTGCTGAAGCGAAAGTGCCGTATGACATTGTTTATGAAATGGACGAAATTAACGACGATTGGAGCAATGTGGATGTCTCGATTGTGATTGGTGCGAATGACATCGTGAATCCATCGGCGTTGACCGATCCAAATAGCCCGATTGCGGGAATGCCTGTGATTGAATGTTGGAAAGGTGAAACCACGATTGTGATGAAACGTTCGATGGCTTCAGGTTATGCTGGCGTAGGTAATCCGTTGTTCGTGCAAGAAAACACGCGAATGTTGTTTGGTGATGCCAATGCAATGTTGCAGGCAGTTTTGAAAGCGTTGAATGCGTAGTTAATTTTGAAACGCAGGTTTTGGGGGGACAATAAAAACTCAAATCCTGCTATTTTTAGAAAATAGAAATATCATTTTCTTTTAGAAAAATGTCTGAAAGGTTGTTTAAAAGTAAGTTGAGCTATGGTATCGCGCATTTTTTTGTGGAACAATGCCGAGATTATAGAACTCTTGACTACGCTGTTATTCTTACTATCTATTTACACCCTAAACAGCGAGCAAGTAGAAAACAAACAGGTTACTTTTAACATGATAGACTCAAAAGGATACCGCCCAAATGTGGGAATCATCCTTTGCAATGACGAGGGTCGTGTGTTTTGGGCAAAACGAGTAGGTGTAAGTTCATGGCAATTTCCGCAAGGCGGCATCAATCCAAATGAAGATCCCGAAACCGCAATGTATCGAGAATTGTGGGAGGAAACAGGCTTACAACAACACCATGTTCAAATTTTAGGACGCACACGCTATTGGTTAAGGTATCAATTGCCTGACCGATATATCCGTAAAAATTCGTTGCCGCTGTGCATTGGACAAAAACAAATTTGGTTTATTTTGCGATTGGTCACTTCCGATACAAATGTCAGCTTTGATCATTGTGTAAATCCAGAATTTGATAGCTGGCGATGGGTCGATTATTGGGAACCACTCACAGATGTTGTTTATTTTAAACGGCGTGTTTATCACAAAGCGATGAGCGAGTTAGGGGAAATTTTAACACTCGACAATGTTCCCGTTAATCCTGCCGGTTTTTTAAGAAAAGTGCGTGAATGGTGGTAATTTTTGCACGCAACTTGCAAGTAAAAATGTAATTTCGTGTAATCAACTGTCGAATATGACTTATTTTAATGATAACATTGGCGAATTTCACTGAATGAACATGGACGATTTCATTCGTAGGCATTAACTAAAAACAAATACTTAGCTTGCTCCAGAGCGGCAAAATAAAAAGAATACAGGCTTAAATCAATGACAACACAATTTCAATTGAGCAATTCAGAACCATTGCTTTATAACGCTGACCAGTCGAAAGACAGTTGCGGCGTTGGTTTTATTACGCACAAACGCAGTCTGCAAACCCATGATTTACTCGTTAAATCGCACGAAGCATTATGTACGATTCCGCATCGTGGAGGCATGAGTGCAGAAGGCGTAGGCGATGGTGCTGGAGTGAATATCGATTTGTCATTGAAATTTTTTCGCAAAATCACAGAAAATCCAACGTTAGAATTAGGACAATTCGGTGTTGCGAATTTCTTTTTTCCTGAAGATCACGCACATTACGATTCGGCAGCAAATGAGTTAGTTGAGCAACATTTTAAAGAATTTGATTTGCCGTTAATTGCTCGTCGTGTCATTCCTGTTGATAACTCTGTTATTAACTCCGCTGCCGTTAAAGCTCAATTACCGATTGAACAATTCATTTTCGGTCGCCCGACACATTTACAAAACGCAACGCACGATGAATTTGAAAAACACGTTCAAAAAGCGTTAGTGACGATTGAAGTCGAAGGTTTTACACGCCCAGAATTGGCGGGTTTTTATCCGTTATCCATGAGCTCACGCACACAAGTTTATAAAGGGCGTTTGAATTCCGGCGAAGTGATTCCGTATTTCAAAGATTTGTACGACACCGATCACGAAATTAGCACGTTATTTTTCCATACACGCTTTTCAACGAATACCGCCCCCGCCACAATGATGGCGCAACCATTCCGTTACATGGCACATAATGGTGAATTGAATACCGATAAAAAAAATCGTCTCAGTGAAAATGCGATTGCGCGTCAGCACAACAAATCAGTTTGTTTTCCAAATGGGCAATCGGATTCGAGCCGTTTAGATCAAACGTTAAATCGTCGCATTAACGAAGATAATTTAAATATCGTTGAAGCGATTTTAGCGATGATGCCGCCTGCATGGGAAAACGACACGACGCTAACACCCGAAGTTCGTGCGATGTTGGAATACTTCAGTTTGTACGAAGAAAAAAATGATGGTCCAGCAGCGTTAATTTTCAATGATGGGATTCGTGTCGGGGCGCGTTTAGACCGTTTAGGTTTGCGTCCATTGCGTTCCGTTGAGACGACGGATTATTTAGCCGTCATGTCGGAAGCTGGTCAAATTGATTTTCCGCCGCAAGATGTTTTGAAACGTGGACGAATTGAAGCGGGGGGAATGCTGTATTTCGACCACAGCACAGGCGAAGCGTACGATTCACACCAAGTTTTGGCGCGTTTGGCTAAAGAAAAAAATTATACCGAATTATTAGCGCAACGCTGCGTACATTTGTCTGATTTGCCAAGAGTCGATTTAAACGACTTGAATAATAATCACGATTTGAATGTTGACCAACGTTTTACGGCCTATTCGTTGAATCAAGAAAGTTTCCGTTTCTTGCTTGATCCACTTTTAGCAACAGGCATGGAACGTATTTCAGCGATGGGTTACGGACTTGCGCCAAACGCGCTTTGTGGTTCGGAAGGTGGAATGTCGCGTTATTTCAGTCAACGTTTCGCGCAAGTGACTAATCCGCCGTTGGATTCGATTCGTGAAAGTGATGGTATGACATTGCGCGTCGCGTTAGGCGCGAAACCCACATTTTCAGAAAACAGCAAACAGCTTGTAATTGAAAGTCCTATTTTGCAACGCACACAATTAGAACAAATTCGTTGTCAAACGGCAGTTTCGACCTTGACGATTGACGTGCTTTACACGCCTGATTTTGACAGTGCCGAAGGTAATGAAAACTCGTTAACTCGTGCAATCAACGCAGTTTGTGATGAAGTTGAAAAAGCCGCGCAAAATAACATCGGTATTATCATTTTGAGTGATGCTTTAATTAGCAAAACACAAGCGGCAATTCCGGCATTATTGATAATTGCAGCAGCTAATCAACGTTTGGTTCAACAAGGTTTGCGTTTTAATTCATCATTGATTTCAGAAACAGGACAAGCCGCTAGCCCGCACGATGTGGCGACTATTTTAGGATTTGGCGCGTCGGCGATTTGCTCGTTGAGCGTTCATAATCGTGCTATTGCCCTTTATTCAGGCGCGGATCAACAAAAAGCTCTCGATAAATTCTCAAAAGGAACTGAAAAATCGCTCATGAAAACGATGGGCAAATTCGGTTTGTGTACCGCTGAAAGTTATATTGGTGGCGAATTTTTCGAGTCGAATTATTTAGACACCGACGAACCAAAACTCAGCCCGTATTTCCCGAACATTCATTCGTCTGTTGGCGGTGTGCGTTACAGCGACATTGCGGCGAGCGCGACCGAATGGCATTACAAATCATTGACCGTTGAAACTGAAAAAGACATTCCCTTTTTAGGATTATTCAAAGAGCGTCAAGATGGCGCGGGGCATTCTTACGGCAACACGGCGGTGCGCGAATATATCAACATGACCGACGAAGCGATTTTGTATGTTTCGCAAGAAAAATCGCCCGAAGCGAGTGATTTAGCCTATTTAGATTTAGGTTACGAAAAACGCACGCCTGAACAAATTGATAATGCTGGAATTACGCCAGCGTATCGCAGCTTTGCGAAAAATCTCTACGAAGAACGTGACGCACGACCAGCAGCTTTGCGTGATGTGATGGATTTTCCTGCCGATATTTCGCGTGCAGAAAGTGTTGACGATTTCGACAAAATTTTAGGTAAACAAAATCTGCGCGGAAACGTTAATTATGTGATTCGTGGTTTATCTGTTTCAAAAAGTGATGGCGCGTTCAAAATTGTTTTCACTGAAAATAACACTCAAAACCGTTTGCAAAATCTCGCGACACATTTACAAAAACGGTTTGTGCAAGATTTTCACTTAGTCTCTTGTACGTTGTGCGTGGTCACGGATTCTTTGATAGTCGCGAATGTGCCAGCGGGTAGTTTGTTATGTGATTATTTGAACACCATTGAAACAGCAAAAGCCACGGTGTCATTAGCGGATGTTCAGCCAGCGCATGAAATTACTAAAACATTAGCGTCGGGTGCGATGAGTCACGGTGCGTTGCTTGCCGAAGCCCATGAAGCGGTTGCACACGGCACAAACATTGTCGGAGCATTAAGCAATTCAGGCGAAGGTGGTGAACATTCCAGCCGTTTTAACAGCATTAAATCTAGCAAAATTAAACAGTTTGCGTCGGGACGTTTTGGCGTGTGGACGGGTTATTTAGCTGACCCCACGATTGAAGAAATCGAAATTAAAATCGCGCAAGGTGCAAAACCGGGTGAAGGCGGACAATTACCCGCAATGAAAGTATCGGTGGAAATCGCGGCATTGCGTGGTGGTACACCAAAAGTGGAACTCGTCAGCCCACCGCCGCATCATGATACCTATTCGATTGAAGATTTAGGGCAATTGATTCACGATGCGAAAGCCGCACGGGTGAAAGTCGGCGTGAAATTGGTTTCATCTGAAGGCATTGGCACGATTGCGGTCGGAGTGGCGAAAGCAGGTGCAGATGTTATCAATGTCGCTGGAAACACGGGTGGTACCGGTGCAGCAGCGGTTACGAGTTTGAAACACGCAGGGCGTTCGCCTGAAATCGGGATTGCCGAAGTGCATCAAGCTCTTTCCGTCAATGGCTTGCGCGACAAAGTGATTTTGCGTTGTTCAGGCGCACATCAAAGCGGTTTGGATGTGGTGAAATCCGCAATTTTAGGCGCGGATTCTTTCGAGTTCGGCACGACGGCGTTAATGATGTTGCGCTGCGTAATGGCGAAAAATTGTAATATCAAATGCCCAGCAGGTTTAACCACCGCGCACGAGGAATTCAAAGGTGATGCGCGTGTTTTAGCACAGTATTTCATGAACGTGGCGCACGAAGTTCGAGAGTTGCTCGCGTCACTTGGTTACAAAAGTTTGCGCGACATTCGAGGAAAAACCGATTTGTTACATTTAATCGACCATCCTTGCATGGTGGGGCAATTGAATTTGACCAAAATGTTGCGCCAAGTCGAAGAAATTAAAATTGAAAAACCGATTTATTTGGAAGCCAATTTCAGAACTGACGACAGAATTTTAGAAAGCGTGAAAGCGTTTTTTGAGATTGGCGATACAGAACAACTGATTATCCAAGGCGATGATTTCAAACTAAATAACAACGATAAAACGGTTGCCGGTCAGTTGGCGATTGATATTGAACGCATTTTAAATTATGAATTTAAAAGCAACGCGCCCTTTATTTTCAAGCACTCAAATGGGCGACGTTATTTAGCTCCTGAAACGATTGTGATTCGGACGCACGGTTCAGCGGGTCAAAGTTATGCCGCATTTATGAATGATGGAATGGTTTTACATCATTTAGGGACGGCGAACGATGGCGTAGGCAAATCGATGAGCGGCGGTACGTTAGTTGTCGAATCACCAGGTGGCGGTATCAAAACACCCGGTAATAACGTGTTAATCGGTAACTTCGCGTTATTTGGCGCGACGGGCGGCAAAGCGTTTATCAACGGCGAAGCGGGCGACCGTTTTGCGGTGCGTAATTCAGGCGCAATGGCGGTGGTTGAAGGTGTTGGCGATTTTGGTTGCGAATACATGACTAACGGCGCGGTGCTTAACATCGGCGGTTTCGGTAAAGGTTTCTGCAACGGGATGTCAGGCGGCAACGCTTACCAATATGACCCTGAAAATAAACTTGCCGCGTTGTACGACAAAACGTCTGTGGAATTGCACGATTTAACCGAAGACGATGCACACGAAAAAATCGTGTTGCACATGCTCGAACAACACGCCGAATATGCGAATTCCAGCAAAGCGCGTAACTTGCTCGCCAATTGGGAAAATGAACGTCAACATTTCAAATTTGCAATGCCGCTTTGGCTCTACAAAACGCAAACTGCCAGCTATTTAAAAGCGTCAATGGATGCAAAAGAAATGGTAGAAGAATTGGCGGTGGATTTGGCGCAACAACAAATCGCGCAAGTCAAAAAAGCCTATCAATCAGGTCAGCCGTTGTTTAACGGTGCGATTCCTGCGTTTGGCGAAATCGACAGCGCGTTGGCGTTTAACTTGATTAACAGTTTTGCAGTCTTCGATAAAGCACAAACGGTAGCGGCAGAAATGCTAAAAACTGCGCCCGAATCACAACGCACTCCAACTCACATTGAAAAAGCGGCGAAAAAATTGATTTTGGAACGTCCACGCAAATTGCAAGATGCGTTAGTCAAAACCACTCGTGAAGCCTACAGCAGTTACAACGATGATGAAATCGCGGCGTTGTTGGCAAATAAACGGCTGAATGATTACAAAACCGCGTTAATCAATCGCTCTGTGCAAAGTATTAATTCGATGGGTTCAACGGTTTGGATTATTGAGCAAAGCCACGCAAATCGCGCGGCACTGGCAAACATTACGCCTGTTGAAAAACATTTGGCGAGTTTGGTTGGGCTGGAATTGGCACAAGATGGACTTGCGGCTTAATCGGGAAAATAAATTTTAGGTTTAATGAAATGAAAACACACCAACTTCCAAACGACGCACCTTACAGCGACAATCAACGTGCATGGCTCGGCGGATTTTTCGCTGGCTTGCATTCTCAACTTGTGCAAAACAGTTCAAACACGCAAACTGCTCGCACCATCCATATTTTGTATGGGTCACAAACTGGTACAGCCGAATCGGTGGCGCGTGATGCCGTAAAAGTCGCCAAAGCACACGGATTGAATCCAATTCTCAAAAGCATGGACGAAGTCGATGCCGACGCATTGACCAAAATAGAAACCTTGCTCATCGTCACCAGCACTTACGGGGAAGGTGAAATGCCTGACAACGCACAAGTGTTATGGTCTGCGGTTAAAGCCGATTCGATGGCAAAATTAGACAACTTACAATTCGCGGTTTTAGCATTGGGCGACACCAGTTACGATTTATTCTGCCAAGCAGGGATTGATTGGGACAACCGTTTAGCCGAATTGGGCGCAACCCGTTTGCAAACGCGCGTCGATTGCGATGTGGAATATGAAGAACCTGCCGAAGAATGGATGCACTCAGTGATTCCAGCGTTAGCAGGTAGCGACGCAACGACGGCAATTGTTTCTGAAGACAGCGACGATAAATCACAATACAACCGTAAAAATCCGTTTCCTGCGAAATTGTTGGTGAATCGTTTGTTGACAGCTGAAAATTCATCAAAAGAAACGCGCCATTATGAAATTTCAATCGCAGGTTCAGATTTAAGTTATGAAGCCGGCGACGCACTTTGTGTTGTGCCAACAAATTGTCCAGATTTGGTTGAAAAAATTTTGAAAGCTATTAACTGTTTCGGCTCAGAATATGAAGACAAGCTACGCACACAGTTTGAAATCAAAACACCGAGTAAAGAATTTTTGCAAGAATTAGCATTACGTTCTGGCAACCAAGAATTAAACAACGCGCTAAATGACAAAGATACGTTGAGTAATTATTTATGGGGACGTGATACGTTAGATTTATTGTTGCAAAATCCAACCGCTGAATTTTCAGCCGAAGAATTTTTAGCATTATTAAAACCTTTACAACATCGTGCTTATTCAATTTCATCGAGCGGCAAAGCAAATCCTGAAACCGTACATTTGACTGTGGCGAGCGTGCGTTACGATGCGTTTGAACGTTCACACAAAGGCGTTTGCTCAACATTCCTTGCGGATTTGACCAACGACACGACTGAAATTCGTTGCTTTTTCACACCAAACAAAGTTTTCCGCGTACCAGACAATAACGATTTGCCAATGATTATGGTCGGCCCCGGAACGGGAATCGCCCCATTCCGCGCATTTTTACAAGAGCGTCAATTTCGTGGCGCGAAAGGTAAAAACTGGTTATTTTTCGGCGACCGGAATGCTGCAACTGATTTTATTTACCGTGATGAATTAGAGAAAATGGGCAATAGCGGTGTGTTACATCGTTTAGATTTAGCATTCTCGCGTGACCAAGAGGAAAAAATTTACGTTCAAGACAAAATGCGCGAACACGGTGCAGAGTTGTTTGAATGGTTAGAGCAGGGCGGTTATTTCTTCGTCTGTGGTGATGCGTATCACATGGCAAAAGACGTTGACAAAGCCTTGCATGATGTCATTGCTAAACATGGAAATAAAACCGAACAACAAGCAATTGATTACGTTAATCAGCTCAAAAAAGATAAGCGTTATGTTCGTGACGTGTACTAAATGACTGTTGATTATTTCGATGTGAATTGCCAAAAATGTCCGCGTCTCGCGGCATTTTTGTGTGAAGTAAAAGAAAAAAATCCAACGTATCATTGCAAACCTGTCGCACCATTTGGTGATAAAAATGCACAGCTTTTGATTGTCGGATTAGCCCCAGGAATGCACGGTGCAAATGCTTCAGGGAGACCTTTTACAGGCGATTACGCGGGGATTTTTCTTTATGAAGCATTACATAAATTTGGTTTTAGTAATTCGCCAATTTCTGAATCCGTAAATGACGGTTTAGCGTTAAAAAATGCTCGGATTACCAATGCGGTAAAATGTTTGCCGCCGCAAAATAAACCAACAAGTGACGAAATTAACGTTTGTAATTCATTTCTTGTAACAGAATTACAAACGTTATCCGAAAAATCCGTGATTTTGACACTGGGTTTAATCGCTCATCAGGCAGTTTTGAAAGCCTATGATTTGAAATTATCCAGCGCAAAATTCGCTCACAACGCTAAACACGAATTACCCAACGGAAATTTTTTGATAAATTCGTACCACACCAGCGGCTATAACGTGAAAACAAAACGCCTTACCAAAGAAAACTTCCATGCGGTTTTTGAAACCATTTTACCATTGCTGGAATAGTAATTGTCTGGTTGAAATTCTAAAAATGCAGTACAGAATGTACTTGATAATTAGCTAATTTTTCACGTCCTTTTAACGCATCTAATTCCACCACGAATGCCAATGCCGCAACGGTCGCGCCCAATTTTTCAACCAATTCACAACTTGCTTTCGCCGTGCCGCCGGTTGCAAGTAAATCGTCAATTAACAACACTTTGTCATCCGGTTCAAACGCATCAATATGCGCTTCTAATGTCGCCGAACCGTATTCTAAATCATACGAAATACTTTCTACGTCATAGGGTAATTTGTTGGGTTTTCGCAATGGTACAAATGGCAATCCCATTTCCCATGCCACTAAACTACCAAAAATAAAACCGCGTGCTTCCATGCCTGCAACCATATTGATGTCACTACCTAAAAAGGGTTGAATCAGTTGATGAATTGCAAGTTTCAATGCGGCGGGATTTCTGACTAACGGAGTAATGTCTTTAAAAATAACGCCTTTTTTCGGAAAATTATGAACATCTCGAATCGTCTCTTTTAATCGTTTCATTATTTATTTTTCACATTTAAGTTAAGCGGACACGCGGATCAACCAGCGTATAAGATATGTCGGTAAGTAACAGTCCTAAAATGTATAGAACAGAACCCAAAAAAACCATTGCGCGAACAATTGCAAAGTCTTGGTTGTTAATCGCGTCGATAGTATAACTGCCCAAACCCGGAATACTGAAAAAGGATTCCATAATTAAGCTGCCCATAAATAATAACGGCAAAATTACGACTACTCCCGTCAAAATTGGAATCATGGCATTGGGTAAAACATGGCGAAATAGCGTTTGTGTTTCAGTTAAACCTTTAGAGCGGGCGGTACGAACATAATCTTTTTCGGCTTCTTCTAAAAATAATGTTTGATACCAACGAACACCCGAACCAATCCCCGTAAAAACACCAATTAAAACGGGTAAAATTAAAAATTTAATCATCGCAAAACCATCGTCATAACCAGAAATTGGTACTAATTTTAATACTTTAGCGACAAAAAATTGTCCGCTGATGATGTAAAAAAGTGACGAAATGGACATCAACGTCACACACAATATAATTCCGAATTTTTCAATGTAACTGCGGCGAAACAAAACCATTAACAACGCCACAACGATATTTACTACCAGCCCAATCAATAATGTCGGTAACGCTAAAGCTAAACTGGGTATGGCGCGTTCTTGAATATCTGCGCTGATATTTCGCCCACTGTCTGACGTACCGAAATTAAAAAGCATTAACCCAACGGATTTTGAATAAAAAATCGTTTGTGAAAGTTTATCGCCTCCATGCTCATTAGAATTCCATAACAAGGGCTTGTCATAGCCGTGTTGTTGCTTCCAATTTTGAATCGCTTGTGCAGTGACGTGTTTTTGCCCAAGTTGCATTCGCGCCATATCATCCGGACTATTCACCACAAAAAATAACGTGAATGTTAAAACATTAACGGCAATCAATAGGGGGATGGCGTAAAGAAATCGCCGAAAAATGTAACTAATCATGCAGACTTTTGAAAAATAGGGGAGATTGAAGTAGGGATTCTCAGAAGTGAACCCCTACAAAGAACAACGTTACAAATTATCTAAAATCGCTTTTTTCACAGCATCTAAACTTGCATCAATCGTGACGGGTTTAGAGTCGGCGCATTGCAACATAGCAATCTCAGGATCTTTAATTCCGTTACCTGTTAATGTACAAACAACAGTGCTTCCTTCTGGAATTTTGCCTGTGCCGATGTCATGCAACGCGCCAGCAAGCGATGTTGCTGAAGCAGGTTCACAAAAAACCCCTTCAAATTGCGATAACATTTTTTGAGCAGCTAAAATTTGTTCATCAGTAAATTTTTCGAACCAACCACCAGATTCTTTTTGTGCTGTCCACGCTAAATCCCATGATTGTGGGTGTCCGATTCGAATCGCTGTCGCCACTGTTTCAGGATTATCAACCATTTCACCAACCACAAATGGAGCGGCACCCGCCGCTTGATAACCACACATCACAGGGCGATTCGGTGACAATCCATCCGCCGCATATTCTTTGTAGCCTTTCCAATAAGCCGTTATATTTCCCGCATTGCCAACAGGCAAACAATGGAAATCTGGCGCACGTCCCAATTCATCTACAATTTCAAATGCGGCTGTTTTTTGTCCTTCCAACCGATAAGGATTGATGGAATTTACAATTGTAACAGGAGCATGGTCGGCGACTTCTTTCACTAACGCCATACCGCGATCGAAATTACCATTGATTTGAATAATTTTTGCACCGTACATTAACGTTTGTGCCAATTTTCCAAGTGCAATTTTTCCGTCTGGAATTAACACAAATGCTTGAATTCCCGCTCGAACCGCATAAGCCGCCGCCGCTGCAGAAGTATTACCGGTTGACGCACAGATAATCGCTTGGCTTCCCGCTTCAACAGCTTTAGTTACCGCCATTGTCATACCACGATCTTTGAATGAACCCGTTGGGTTTAAGCCTTCAAATTTGACATAAATTTTCACGTCTTTGCCAATTAAACGCGGAATGTTTTGGAGTTCAATTAACGGAGTGTTGCCTTCACCTAAACTGATAATGCGCGTTGTTTCACTGATGGGTAAACGTGAGCGGTAGTTTTCAATTAAGCCTGTGTAGCGTTTCATTTTTTTTCCTATGTTAAATAAAATAAATTTTTATGTTTCTAAATATGTAATGGCAGTTGTTCACTGTTTGATTTTTAACTCGTTATCATAAGATAAAACCTGCCAATTTGAAAAAATTGACAGGTTTTATTTTACCGATATTCCAACCATTAAAAAATGTTATTTCTAAATTTTATGCTTCGTCTTGAGCATCCCAAATTAAACGCGGATCAAAACTTTTTGCGGCAAACATTGTTAAAACAACAACGGCTGCAAAAGCGGTTGCCGCTGAACCCGCAATAACTTGTGCGACTCCCCCTAAATTTACTAATGACACTAAAATCGAAATCATAAAAATATCTAACATTGACCAGCGTCCGACAAAAGAAATGATTCGATACATTTGAGTCCAGCGTTTTGCATTCACTTGCCATCGAAAATAGACACACAATAATAATAAACTTAAACCTAAAAGTTTCAGCAACGGCACTAAAATACTCGCGACTAAAACCAACATCGCAATTGGCAGCATATCGCTGTGAATCAATGCCACAATACCGCCTAAAATAGTGTGCGGTTCACCGATGCCGAGTTGCGTCACCGTCATAATTGGAAATAAGTTTGCAGGAATATACAACGCAAAACCACTTAATAATAAAGCCAATGTGCGTTGAAAACTATATGGTAAGCGTTGATGTAAATGACTGTCACAACGTGAGCAATTTGTTTCCGAAAAAATTTTGTTTAAACAACCACAATCGTGACAACGAATTAAACCTTGTGCTAAAGCGGTATTATTTTTTTTCATGTGAATTTAATTGTTCAATGCGCTGCCAAAATAAAGTGCTATCAAAACTACCAGATAACATTACGGTAACTAACAAAAGCAACACAAATGCGGTTAAACCTAACCCGAATTTTAATTCCGCCATCGCCGCTAATTTTACACACGCCACAATAATTCCAAGTAAATAGACTTCTAACATTGCCCATTCTTCGATATGTTTCAACGCGCGTAACCAAAAACTTAAATAGCGATTCGCACGATTAAAATATAAATGTCCGCTAATCAATAATGCCAAGACGATGTTTAAAACGGGAAATAAAATACTCGATAAAAATACTAAAATCGCAACCCCCCACATTCCTTCGTTAAATAACGTCACCGACCCACTCAATAATGTGCCATCGTGTGAATTTCCTAAAACTTTAATGCCAACAATCGGCAATAAATTCGCAGGAAAAAGTAAAAATAAACCGGTCAATGATAAAGAGAACGTCCGAGCAATACTGTTAGCACGCGGGTTATGTAATAAATAGTTACAACGCGGACAATGTACTTTTTCACCAGCGACAGGAAAAGTGCGGTGCAACAATAAATCACATTCTGGGCAAGCGAGATAATTTGAAGTTTTCATAATTTTAGGCGTTTAGTCACTAACTAAGAATGATGCTAGCACAATTCGTTACAGTGAACAAAAAGCAATCAAATGAGAATGGTTTGCATTTAAGAGATTAAGTCGTTATCATAAAACCATAAATTTTTATGGAGAATAAACACCATGTTCACATCTCAAAAGATATTAAAACTGACCATTGTTAGTAATTTAATTCTATGTTCTTCGGCTTTTGCATTGGAAAAACCCAAAACAATGGACGATATGTGGAAAATTATTGAAGCCCAGCAAAAGCAAATCGAAGCTTTGCAACAAGCTAAATCGCTTGCCGAAGAAATTCCGACAAAATCACCGAGTTCTGAAGTCAAAACATTAGAACGAAAAACTGATGTTTTGAGTCAAGAAGTCGAAAAACTTCGCACCAATCTCGCCATTCCCGAAGAAGCTAAATACAAAAGTGCTTACGGCATGGGACCAGCGGCATCAAAAGTTTATGCAGCTGGTAAAGGACTTTCAATCGGTGGTTATGGTGAAGGAAGTTATCAAGCAAACGTCTATGATAAAGGCGATGCAAAAGATAACGCCGATATGGAACGCATGGTTTTATATGTTGGTTATAAATTTACTGACAAAATTTTGTTCAACAGTGAAATCGAATTTGAACACGCCAGCACGGGTGAAGGTGCAGAAGAAAAAGGTGAAGTGTCAGTTGAATTTGCATCATTAGACTTTTTCATTGATCCAATGGCAAATGCGCGAGCTGGTTTAGTGTTAATGCCGATGGGTTTAGTGAATCGAATTCATGAACCGTTATTTTATTTTGGTAATCATCGCCCCGAAGTGGAACAACGCATTATTCCTAGCACTTGGCGTGAAATGGGCGCGGGTTTTTTTGGTTCCATTACGCCGAATCTGACTTACACCGCTTACGTTGTGAATGGTTTGGACGCGCTTGGATTTAGTTCTGATGGCATTGCTGAAGCGCGAGGCGGCGGCAGTAATGCGAAAGCCGATAATTTTGGTTACACTGCGCGAGTAGATTACGACCCCACATTTGTGAACGGTTTAACGGTTGGCGCGTCGGGCTATGTGGGCAAATCAGGTCAAAAACAATTAAATGCCGACGTTTTAACACAGCTTTATGAAGCGCACGTTCAGTGGAAATATCGTGGTTTAGAATTCAGGGCGTTGGGGTCGTTAGGGTTTATCGACGATGCGGGAATTGTCAGCGCGGCAGTAGGGCAAACGATTGGTTCCCAAAACTACGGCTATTATTCTGAGTTAGGTTACGACGTTTTGCCGTTGATTTTACCCAATACAACCCATTATCTCGCGCCATTTGTTCGTTATGAAAAACTCGATACGATTGCAAAAGCGGCAACCGGTTTCGCCGATGACTTGACGAAAGATTGGCAGATTTATCAAGTCGGTTTGCAATATAAACCGATTCCAAACGTGGTAATTAAAGCCGATTATCGTAACTATGTTGTTAAACAAGGCACGCATCCCGATGATTTCAATTTAGGTTTTGGGTTTATTTTCTAATGAATAAAATTATTTTTTTAATGCTGTTTAGCTTTGCGTCAATCAGTCACGCACAAGTTTTTTACAGCAAAACTGAAGCCTTGGAATTGGCTTTTGGTAAATCGGCGGTTGAAAATTTGTCGCTCTTTCCGGATGAAGCTCAAACTGCAAAAATTCAACAACTTGCCAAGAATAAACTCGAATCAGGTTTATTTACGTTTTACGTTGGTAAAGAAAACGGCAAAATTGTAGGTTATGCCGCGATTGAATCGGAAACGGTACGAACAAAACCTGAAACGTTAATGATTGTTTTAACGCCTGAAGGTGAATTACGAAATGTTTATATGCTTGCGTTTCACGAACCTCCAGAATATATGCCACCAGAGCGTTGGTTTGAATTATTAAATAAACGTCCATTGGATGAAATGGATTTTTCAAAAGGCATCGACGGTATTTCTGGCGCAACATTAAGCACACGTTCGGCATTAAATAGCGTTCGGAAAGTCATGGCGATTTATCAAGTAATGGTTAAAAAATAATGCGTTATTTTGTTAATGGTGAGCAACAACGAAAATTATTACTCAATGCGTTAGTATTGATGTTTTTAGCGTATATGTTGTTGCAATGGGTAAGTAATGGAATGATGTATTTTCATCGCATGGATTTAACGTTTGATTCTGTTGTGACGTACTATTGCGGTAACGAAGAACAATTTATTCCGGCGAAAAGTTATGATGGAATGCTCGAAGTGCTGCATTTTCATTTGTTTTCAATGGGAATGTTAGCGGTGACATTAACGCATTTAATGTTGATGACAGATTTTTCAACGCGCTTAAAAATTTGGTTAAGTCATTTAACCTTTTTTTCTGCAATTGCTGAAGAATCAGCGGGTTGGCTAGTGCGATTTGTGCATCCTCAATTTGCGTATTTTAAAATTGGGACGTTTATTCTTTTAGAATTCTCATTGTTTTTACTTATCATCACTGTTTCGTGGTCATTGATTAAAACTCGAATTAAAATGCGTAATCCTGAAAACCGTTAACATTGAAAACTCTACATTTATGCTAGAAAAAAAAGCTTTGATTCTTATTGTTGATGATAACCCAGAAAACATTCGCGTTTTAGGGGCGGCTCTAAAATCAACGGATTACAATTTGTCTGTTGCGCTGAATGGTCAATCTGCACTTAATATGATTGAAAAGGAAATCCCCAGTTTGATTTTGTTAGACGTTATGATGCCAGACATAAATGGTTTTCAAGTCTGTGAAAAATTAAAAAGTGATTCTAAAACCAAAGATATTGAAATTATTTTTATTACTGCCGCTGTGAATTTAGAAGAAGAATTGCGCGGTTTGGAATTAGGAGCTATTGATTACATTCATAAACCCATTTCAGTTCCTGTCGTTCAAGCGAAAGTAGAATTACATTTAGAACGCATTAAAAGTAAACACGAGTTACAACTTAAAAATGAAGCCTTAGCCGAAGTTAATCGATTGCGAAGCGACATCGAACGTATGACGCAGCATGATTTGAAAACACCTCTTAATGTGATTATGGGCTATTCACAAATTATGGCTGAAGATTGTATTTCTGAAGAGGAAAAACAGCAGTTTTCAAAATCTATCTACAACGCAGGCAATAAAATTTTGTTCATGGTTAATAATTGCCTCGACTTATACAAAATGGAAATAGGAACTTATGAATATGCGCCCGAATCTATCGCGCTGAATGAGTTAATTGAACATCTTATTAAAGATTTGCAAACATTAGTCATATCGAAACAACTCAAAATCGAAATTGATCAATTTGAAAATACACGTTTTGAGACTGCCGCAGAAAAAAACTTGTCCTACTCGTTGTTTGCAAATTTACTTCGCAACGCCATCGAAGCCAGTCCGATTAACGGCATTATTACAATAAAAATGCACTATGAAAATGAACAAAGCGTGATTTCTATTGCGAATTCCGGTTCTGTTCCAAAAGAAATCCGTGCTACTTTTTTTGAAAAATACGCCACTTCAGGAAAA
>CAIQZX010000138.1 GCA_903876445.1 uncultured Pseudomonadota bacterium
GGACTTTCGGGGGCTAGTCTGTGAAGTGAACGGTGCTGTAATGCCGTCAGCAGCAGAAACCAGCAGGTAGTAGTGATACACACCTGCTCCTGAGTTAAATCAGGAATCCCCGTTCCCTTTAGGGCGGGGAGGATGTCAATCTGTAATCGTAAATAGCTTTTAACTCACGAAAAAAATCTTTGTATCTTTTCATGTAAAACACTAACCGTTACTGGCTTTTTAAATAAAAACGTATTTCCTTTCGGTAAATCGTTAGCGGTTTTTAATTTGTCACTGTAACCGGTGCAAATCAAAATCGGAATTTCTGGTTGTCTTGATAAAACGCTAATCGCTAAATCCAAACCCGATAAATCCGGCATTCCGTAATCAGTAATAATTGCATCAAAATAAGCCGGATTTTTATCAATATAATTCAGCGCAGTTAAGCTATTTGAAAAGGTTTCAACTACATAATTTAAATCTGTAAATTCATATTTAAACAAATCACAAATTTCTGGGTCGTCATCGATGACACAAAGTTTCAATTTTTTATTGTTTTTCTTGTCATGGGTTATAGAAGAAAACGTGTCATTATTTTGAATTTCTTCCAGCTTTTGGTGGATAGCCGGAAATAACAAAGAAAATGTTGTGCCTTGATTAGGGGCGGATTTAACAAGGATATGGGCATCTGTATTGTGCAAAACACCACTAACTACTGACAAACCTAAACCCGTTCCTTTGCCGACTTCTTTTGTGGTGAAAAAGGGATCAAAAATTCGCGACATTTTTTCAGGTTTGATACCATTTCCTGTATCGCTAATACTGATTTGAATGTATTCCCCATTTAACCTTTTTGGACACGCCGAACAAAAAACGCCATCCTCTTCACTTATCTGTTTTAACGATAAATCAACCTCAATTTGCCCCGTGTCACGCAACCAAACATCGGCATTATTTTCCCAGTATTCTTCAATCGCATCACGCGCATTCACAATCAAATTCATAATGATTTGATGTAATTCCGACGAATCAATCAAAATCAAAGGATAGTTTTTTTCAGTAAGTGAATTTTTTACATTCAGTGTTACAAGCGAAGAAAGACTGGCGCGTAACATTGTGCTAATGTCGGCAACTTCGTTAATCACAAGCGATGGAGCCATTGGGGTGGGAAGTTTTACCGGTTTTTCACGACAATAAATCAGCATTTTATCGACTAAATCCGCTGCGCGATTAGCGGACTTTTCAACGCGGGTTAAACAAGCCAAGGCTTTTTCGGAATTATCTTTTTCAATGGCTGAAACGGCTTGTCTGGTAAATCCTATGATAGGCATCAAAATGTTGTTGAAATCATGAGCAACACCACTTGCTAATTGCCCGATACTTTCCATCTTTTGTATCTGAAGTAATTGTTGATGTATTAGCGATTTTTCTTCCTCCATTTTTTTATGCGTCGAAATCTCCGTCATAATTGAAAGAAATGCTTTTATCGTCCTCGTTTCTGGTTCAATAATGGGTACAACAACATTATTCACCCAAAATAAATGCCCGTCTTTCGCACGATTACAAAATTCATGTTTCGAAACCAATCCGCTTTTAATCTTCTTCCAAAATTTTGCGTAATCTTCCTGCGATTGTTCACCGGATTTTAGTAAGTTGTGGTTTTTTCCGATGACTTCCTCTATGGAATACCCTGACAGTTCACAGAAATTTTGATTCGCGTCGATAATAACGCCGTTTGTGTCCGCTAATGTCACAATACAAGCTGTTTTAATAGCCGTATAAAGTTCAGCATAAGTTGTTTCATTTAGCATGAGCTAGCCTAATATCCACTTGATAGCTTCATTTAACTGTAGTTCAGTAAATGGTTTGTGTAGTGTTGCTTGCACGCCCATAACTGTCGCAGAATTCAAACCAAATTCACTGGTAATTGATCGTCTTCCACCAGACATTGCAATGATTGGCGTATCAATACCGGATTCAAAAATATCAAAAATAACTTCAAAACCGTCTTTATCTGGCATGATGATGTCGGTAATAATCAAATCAAACTTTTGATTGTGATAAAACCTCATCGCTTTGAGACCATTTTCGGCGGTCGTCACGTCATGATGTTCATCCATTAACATCATTTTGAGCAATTCTCGCATTTCTTCATCATCATCAATGACCAAAATGTTTGCCATAATTCATTTCTCCTAAATATTTAGTAATAAATGCGCGGGGGATTCCAAACATTCTTTAATTGTGACTAAAAACTGTACGGCATCGCGTCCGTCAATTAAACGATGGTCGTAAGATAAGGCTAAATACATGATGGGACGAATCACAATTTGCCCATTTTCAACAACGGCGCGTTCTTTAATGGCGTGCATACCTAAAATCGCGGATTGCGGTGGATTTAAAATTGGCGTGGACAACATTGAACCAAAAACACCGCCATTAGTAATCGTAAAAGTGCCGCCTTTCAAATCGTCATAACTTAAACGTCCCGAGCGCGTTTTTTCACCAAATTCCACAATACTTTGTTCGATGCCAGCGAAATCGAGTTGATCCGCATCGCGCAAAACCGGCACAATCAATCCTTTTTCGGTGCTGACCGCAATCCCGATGTCATAAAAACCGTGATAAATAATGTCATTATCATCAATCGAGGCATTGATAACCGGAAAACGCTTTAAGGCTTCAATCGAGGCTTTGACAAAAAATGACATAAAACCCAATTTCACGGAATGTTTTTGTTCAAAACGGGTTTTATATTGATTCCGTAAATCCATTACGTTTTGCATATTCACTTCATTAAACGTCGTGAGCATGGCGGCATTTTGTTGTGCTTGCAACAACCGTTCTGCGACTTTAGCGCGAAGACGTGTCATTGGCACACGTTGTTCTGGGCGCAAATTTGAGGCGGGTGTGGAGAACTCCAATTCTGTTAAGGATTCAACGGTTATCGATTCAGCAACTGGCGGTACAATGACTTCGGCTTCTTGTAATGCGCGTTGATTGACGACATCCAAAACATCCGCTTTTGTTAACCGTCCATCTTTGCCTGTACCAATAATTTGGCTAGCATCTAAATCGTGTTCGCGTAATAAACGGCGAATTGAAGGTGTCAATGGATTATCGAAATCGTCATTTTCATCTGGAATTTGAGGAGCTTCAATTTGAATGTCTTGCGCTTCAAATACCGCTAACACTTCGCCACTGATTACAATCGCACCGTCTATTTTTAAAATTTCGCGCAAAATCCCCGATTCAGGCGCAACAACTTCTAACGTTACTTTGTCCGTTTCTAAATCCACAAGACTATCGTTTTTCAACACGCGATCACCGACCTTTTTATGCCAAGCAATGAGCGTTGCGTCGCTAACGGATTCGGGAAGATGCGGCACTACAATTTTTAAAGTCATAACATTCCTGTTTTTGAGCGATTAGGTTGACTAAGATTTTAGCATTTTTACCAATTTTTTTGTTGAATCCAAAGTAATCGTTGTGATTTTTTGAGTTGTGAATTTACACTGTGCAATCTTTCACTTGTATTTTATTATGTCTATATTTTATGCCTATTTCACAACCCTTATTAGAACGCATTATTCGTAACGCTGGCGAAATTGCATTGACGCATTTTCGAGATTTGAAACATTTAAATGTTGATAAAAAAAGTCCACGAGATTTTGTCACGGCAGCGGATTTAGCGGTCGAAGATTTTTTAAAAGCTCAACTCCGTGAACATTATCCACAATACGGATTTTGGGGCGAAGAAGGTGGGCAATCAGAAAATCAAATAAATCGTTGGATTGTTGACCCGATTGATGGCACGCATTCATTTTCGCGCGGACAGTATTACTGGTCAATTAGCGTCGCATTAGAAATTGCCGGTGAAATTGTGGAGGGAATTGTCTACGCACCGGCATTAAACGATTATTATTGTGCAACAAAAGGACAAGGCGCGTGGCGAAATGGACAATCGATTCATGTTTCTGAACTGGATGATTTAAATGATGCCATGATTGGAACTGGATTTGCCTGTTTACGGTCATATTTAGAAAATAATAATTTGGCACGTTTTTGTCGTATTGCTCAAGCAACAACAGGTCAACGTCGTTTAGGTTCTGCGGCAGTCGATATTTGTTTAGTTGCCGATGGTCAGTTAGATGCGTTTTGGGAACAAGAATTAAATTTGTATGACGTAGCTGCTGGCGCGTTAATTGCTAAAGAAGCAGGAGCGACTGTGACGGATTTTCACGGCAATTCAGGGATTTTTCCGAAACAACTTCTTATTACGAACGGAAAAATTTTTAACCAATTATTACCACTTATGTGATAATTTTCTTTCTATCTACTGTCACATCAGTAGCTTAGAAAGCCCAATGTAATATAATTCACACAATTTTTATAACCTTTAAGAGAGTAATTTATGACCAAAAAAGTATTAGTTGTTGATGATAGTAAAATTTCAAGAATGTTTATTCGTCAACACATCATCGCAAAACACCCTGATTGGATTTTAAGTGAAGCTACAACAGGCGAAGAAGCTATTGTTATGATCGAAGCAGAACAGCCAGATTACTGCACAATGGACATCAATATGCCTGGAATGTTAGGCACAGATGCTGCAAAAGAAATTTTGGCAAAACATCCCGATATTCGTCTCGTTATTTTTTCTGCAAATGTTCAAGAATCGTATCAGCAAGAAGCCCGCGATATGGGAACAATTTTAGTTTCAAAACCTGTAAATGAAAAATCAATCGCCCAAGCTCTCGAATACTTCGCAGGTTAAAACATGGAAACCTTGAGTGAACTTCATTTTGATGCGTTAGGTGAGATTATCAATATCGCTACTGGTCGAGCCGCCCAAGGTTTAGGTGAAATCATTGGGGAGAGAATTCAATCTTCTGTGCCAACAGTGCAATTGATTCAATTAGCAGACGTAAATCCGGAAACATTGCGATTGAAAGATGAAACATTTGGTTTTGTAACGCAAAACTCCACTGGTGCAATGAATGCAGAAGTTATGTTGTTATTTGCCGAAACAGACGTGTTAAGCATTGTACGAAAAATGATGGGTGCAGAAATTGATCTGGATACGGTGCGTGAATTTGAAAAAGACGCAATGTGTGAGCTAGGTAATATAATGATTAACGCTTGCTTATCCTCAATTGCCGATATGCTGCATCTTGCAATGGAAAGTTCACTGCCACGTTATGCAGTTAAAACCTGTGAAGAAATTGTGAATTACGTTAAAAATGATGTTGCTCAAGATTTTGTTTTAGCTTCGCATATCGATTTAACAATCGAGGGCAAACCAACGGAGGGTAAATTATTCATACTAATAAATTCTTCTGCGTTAGGTAATGTGACGGATGAAATTGATCGACTTTCTTTAGCATAACGCATTTGTTCTGAACTCTTAGTCTGCGGCGTTGTATATTTATAGTTTTAAGCGATGACGAATCCGAAACAGCGCGGCAGACAACAATAAAAAATTTTCTTAATTTATTTCCTTTTGACTGTAAAAAATACCGTCATCATTCTCTTCCTTCCTTGCCCAGAAAAATCATGAAACCTATTTTAGATTTGAATGCACTTCAAGCCAAACCTTTTATTGGCTTAGTAGAATTGATGCGATTAGCGCACGCTGGCGTTGATATTACGCCACTTGGTAGTATGCTTATTGAAAAAGCCTTTGCACGTTCTGACGACGTAAATATATTGTTAGATTTGTCAATCGTTTTGCAACTGATTGGTAATCGAGAGCTTGCGTTACAAATGCAAGCTGATGCCGTTTTACTGCAACGGAGTTACAAATCACCAAAGCAAAATCCAACTTTGCGTATTTTAGCGTTAATGAGTGTCGGAGATTTAATGGCGAACACGCCAATTGAATTTTTACTCGAAAATTCAAACATCGAACTGACTCAGTTTTATGTTACTGAAAATTTATTTACAGTGGCTGGCGCGTTAAACGAAGATTTACCCGAACACGACTTATTATTTGTTGCCATTGCCGAATCCGAGCAGAATTTACCGTTACTGAAACAACTCGAATCGCTTTTGGCAAAATGGGAAAAACCCGTTTTAAACAAACCCGAATGTATCGCAAATATGTCGCGTGATGCGGCGTGTCAGTTGTTAATAAATACCGCCGGCATTTTGATGCCAGAAACGGTGCGCTATTCTATTGCAAATCTCAATTCAGAGCGTTTTGATTATCCCATAATTATTCGTCCCGTTGATTCACATGCTGGGAATGATTTAGCAAAAATTGAAACAGAAATCGAATTAACGGATTATCTTGATCGCCAAAATGGTAGCGAATATTTTGTCGCAAAATTTGTCGATTACCGTAATGCAGATGGGTTGTTTCGAAAATATCGCGTTATGCTAATTTCAGGAAAACCGTTTTTAGCGCATTTAGCGATTTCTGAACATTGGATGATTCATTATTTAAATGCAGGTATGGCAGAAAGTCCAGAAAAACGCGCTGAAGAAGCGCGTGTTATGGAAAATTTCGATGAAACGTTTGCGAAAAAACACGCGGCCGCTTTTCAAACAATTTATGAACGTTCAGGTTTAGATTATTTAGGAATTGATTGCAGCGAAACGCCAGACGGCGAATTGCTGATTTTTGAAATTGATAGTTGCATGATTGTTCATGCGATTGACCCGATTGATTTATTTCCATACAAACCGGCGCACATGGAAAAATTATTTTCAGCATTCCAACAAATGCTGATAAATGCTTGCTTGCCATAACTTAATAGCGGTTATCGATTCAAATCCGCTATAATTCACATTCATTTTTAATTTAATTTTTAGGAGTTTTAAAACCAATGGCAATCGAACGTACATTTTCTATTATCAAACCTGACGCAGTGGCAAAAAACGTAATTGGCGAAATTTACAGCCGTTTTGAAAAAAACGATTTAAAAATCGTTGCAGCAAAAATGATTCACTTGACCAAAGAACAAGCTGAAGGTTTTTATGCAGAACACAGCGAACGCGGCTTTTTCAATGATTTAGTGTCTTTCATGATTTCTGGTCCTGTGGTGATGCAAGTTTTGGAAGGCGAAAATGCGGTTTTAAAACATCGTGAAATTATGGGCGCAACGAATCCGAAAGAAGCTGCAGCCGGTACAATTCGTGCAGATTTCGCATCAAGCATTGACGAAAACGCTGTTCACGGTTCAGACGCAGTAGAAACCGCCGCCCGCGAAATTGCTTATTTCTTTTCAGCAGATCAAATTTGTGCAAGAACTCGTTAATCCTATAAAAAAGGTTAATTTGCTCGATTTCGACAGAAAAGGCTTAATTGCCTTTTTTGTTGGTTTAGGTGAAAAATCTTTTCGCGCCACGCAATTGCTAAAATGGATTTATCAAGAAGACGTGTACAATTTTGACGAAATGAGCAATTTAAGCAAAACCCTTCGCGCGTATTTGAACGAAAATTGTGTGATTGCCACGCCTGAAATTGCCGTTGAGCAAATTGCCAGCGATGGTACGATAAAATGGGCGATGCAAACGCATTGCGGTAATCGTATCGAAAGCGTTTTTATTCCGGAAGATGACCGCAACACGTTGTGCATTTCGTCACAAATTGGTTGTGCGCTCGCGTGTACGTTTTGTTCAACGGCTCAACAAGGTTTTAATCGCAATTTAAAAACTTCTGAAATTGTCGGTCAACTTTTTGTCGCACAAAATCGCGTCGGAAAAGATCGCAGAATTACAAATGTCGTAATGATGGGCATGGGCGAACCGTTATTGAATTTCGATAATGTGGTCGATGCGTGCAATTTAATGATGGATGATTTCGCTTACGGCTTATCGAAACGCCGCGTCACAATTAGTTCATCAGGCGTTGTGCCGGCGATTGAACGTTTGGGTGAAGCGTGCGATGTCAGTTTAGCCATTTCATTACACGCTGTGCGTGATGAATTACGCGATGAAATTGTGCCGATTAACAAAAAATATCCATTAAGTGTGTTAATGGAAGCGTGCCGTGAAAATGCTAAAACAGCACCACGCCGTTTTATCACTTTTGAATATGTCATGCTTGACGGTATTAACGACACAGACATTGACTTAAAAGGCTTAATTAAATTGCTGAAAACGGTACCGTGCAAATTAAATTTAATTCCGTTTAATCCATTTCCAAATTCGCCTTATCGCTGTTCGAGTAAAGAAACCATTTTAAAATTTAAAACACTCCTTAACGATGCGGGAATTATTACTACTGTTCGTAAAACGCGCGGTGAAGATATTGATGCGGCTTGTGGTCAATTAGTCGGGCAAGTTGCAGATAAAAGTCGCCGGCACTTAAAACGTCAACTTGCGTCATAAATAACCCATGCGTTTTTTTAAATTAGTCATTTTAAGTGCGCTGCCACTCTTTTTAATCGCGTGTTCAATTACTGAAAAAACTGAAACGGTAGCCAGTAATCCCGCCGATATTTATTTGCAACTTGGTGTGCGTTATTTAAATCTGAATAAATTGGAAATTGCGAAAGAAAATTTACAGCGTGCTATTCAACTGGATGCAAAAAATGCTCACGTTTTGAACGCAATGGCTTTTCTGGATGAAAAACTCGATAAAATCGATGACGCACGTTCGCATTATCAAGCGGCTATTGATTTAATGCCGGATAATTTAAGTGTGAAAAATAATTATGGACGTTTTTTATGTGAACAAGGCGAAACTCAAAAAGGCATCGCGTTATTAACATCCGCCACAAACGATAAATTAAATGAACATCCTTGGATGGCGATGACAAATTTAGGGCGATGTTATATGCAGCTGGTGCAATATCAAGAGGCAGAAATCTATTTTTCACAGGCTTTACAAGTTAATTCAAACTACGCGCCTGCGCTGTTAGAAATACAAAAAGCGAATTATCATCTTGGAAATTTTACCGCTGCAAAAGTGTATTTAAATCGCTACGCCCAAATTTCCGACTATTCACCAGAATCGTTACTCATTGCGCTACAAATCGAAGGGGCATCAGGAAATACTGAAATGATGCAGCATTATCAAAAACTACTTCTGACGAAATTTCCACTTTCAGCCGAAACGAAACGTTCTAAATCTACTTTTAAATAATTTTATGCAAATTGTCGATACTATCATTCATGCCCATTGGATTATTCCAATCGAACCAACAAATACTGCACTTGAGAATCACAGTTTAGTGGTTCACGAAGGTAAAATTTTGGATTTATTGCCATCCGAAATAGCGATACAACGTTACAGAAGTGACGATGTTATTGAACTAAAAACGCACGCGCTCACAGCTGGTTTTGTGAATGCTCACACGCACGCTGCAATGACTTTAATGCGCGGTGTTGCTGATGATTTGCCGTTGATGGATTGGTTGCAAAATCATATTTGGGTTTTAGAAGAAAAATGGATGAGTGAAGAATTTGTTCGTGATGGAACAGATTTAGCGATTGCCGAAATGTTGCGTGGTGGGACGACGTGCTTTAACGATATGTATTTCTTTCCCGAAGTCGCCGCCCAACAAGTTATTAAGCACGGCATCCGCGCTAGCTTAGGATTGATTGTGATTGATTTTGCGACGATTTGGGCAGAAACCAGTCGTGAATACATTGATAAAGGATTGGCATTGCATTATGAATTACGTCCAAATCAACTTATTTCAACACCTTTTGCACCGCACGCGCCTTATACGGTTTCAAATGAACCTCTCGAACACATTAACGTTTTAGCGCAAGAACTAAAATTACCGGTTCATATTCATTTACACGAAACCGCTAACGAAATTGAATACTCATTAGAAAAATATGGTCAGCGTCCGTTTGATCGTTTGAATGAGTTAGGATTAGTCAATAAGTCACTGATTGCCGTTCATGCAACACAATTGAATGACGAAGAAATTGAATTGCTTGCGAAAGTCGGGGCGAGCATTGTGCATTGTCCAGAATCAAATTTAAAATTAGCCAGTGGTTTTTGTCCAGTAGCTAAATGTTTAGCCGCCGGCGTAAATGTCGCACTTGGGACAGATGGTGCGGCAAGTAATAATGATTTGGATATGTTAGGTGAAATGCGAACAGCCGCATTAGTAGGCAAAGCGGTTGCGAATGATGCTAGTGCAATTCCAGCCATGACGGCATTACGGATGGCAACCATTAACGGTGCAAAAGCATTGGGTTTAGATTACAAAATTGGGTCGCTTGAAATTGGAAAATCAGCGGATGTTATCGCAATTGATTTGAATGAACTAGAGACACAGCCACTGTATTGTCCAATTTCACAAATTGTTTATGCGGCAAGTCGTTCACAAATTACGGATGTTTGGGTTGCCGGAAAACGGTTGTTAGAATCACGCCAATTAACAACATTTGATATGACAGAATTGAAAGCAATTGCGGCAAAATGGCAAGCGCGTTTAATGATAAAAAATTAACCTATTTTGAAAAATAGCCTCCAATTGCTCGAAGTTAATCGCATTTTGTGCTTAAACTGGACAAACCGTTACAACGCGGTAAAATTGCGCGTCTTTCAACCGTTTATTATAAGAAAATAACCCATGTCGATAATTACTGTTTTAAATGGCCCAAATTTAAATTTATTGGGCGTACGCGAACCCAGTCTTTATGGCAATCAAACCCTCGCCGATATTCAGCATTTGTTGGAAAAAGAAGCACAACTTTTACAACATTCGCTTACGTTTCATCAAAGTAACGCCGAACATGAACTTATCGAGCTGATTCATGTTGCGTATGCCAATCGGGTGGATTTTATTATTATCAATCCTGCCGCATTCACACATACTAGCGTTGCACTACGCGATGCGTTATTAGCAACGAAAATTCCATTTATCGAAGTGCATTTATCAAATGTTTATGCGCGGGAACCGTTCCGAAAACACTCCTATTTTTCCGACATCGCACAAGGTGTAATTTGTGGATTAGGCGCAATGGGCTATGAATTAGCGTTACAAGCGGCACACAGAATCTTAACCAAAAACTAACTATAAGAGATTAAAATCAGATGGATATTAGAAAAATAAAAAAACTTATTGAAATTATTGAAAATTCGGACGTAGCGGAAATTGAAATTAAAGAAGGTGAAGAATCCATTCGCATCAATCGTTATGTTGCCGCCACACCCACACCAGTGCATTACGCACCACAACAAATGATTCCCGCTTCAACGGTTATTAACTTGGGCGAATCCACGCCAGTCGCAAAACCTGAAATTAAGGGTCACGTTGTTAAATCGCCAATGGTTGGCACATTTTATCGTTCGGCATCACCCGGCAGCAAAGCCTTTGTTGAAGTCGGCATGAGCGTTCAATCTGGACAAACGTTGTGTATTATCGAAGCCATGAAAATTTTGAATCAAATTGAATCGGATAAAAGTGGTGTTGTGACGCAAATTTTAATAGACAACAACGAACCCGTGGAATACGGTCAACCATTGTTTGTGATTGAATAAGGCGGAACACTATGTTCGATAAAATTGTTATCGCAAATCGGGGCGAAATTGCATTGCGTGTGCTTCGTGCGTGTCGTGAATTAGGCGTAAAAGTTGTTGCCGTACATTCAGAAGCTGACCGTGATTTAAAACACGTTCGATTAGCGGACGAGTCTGTTTGTATTGGTCCTGCAAATTCAGCGGACAGTTATTTAAACATTCCGGCGATTATCAGTGCTGCAGAAGTCACAGACGCGCAAGCGATTCATCCGGGTTACGGTTTTTTGTCTGAAAATGCGGATTTTGCTGAAAAGGTAGAGCAAAGTGGTTTTGTCTTTATTGGACCAAAAGCAGATACAATCCGCATGATGGGCGATAAGATTTCAGCCAAAAACGCCATGATTGCGTCTGGCATTCCTTGTGTGCCTGGAAATAACGATCCACTTTCTGATGATGCTGAAAAAAATCTAAAATTAGCGCGTGAAATCGGGTATCCCGTAATTATCAAAGCGGCGGGCGGTGGTGGAGGACGTGGTATGCGAACCGTTCATACCGAAGCCGCGTTAATTAACGCCATTTCTATGACGAAAGCAGAAGCCGGTTCAGCATTTGGAAATGCAACGGTTTATATGGAAAAATTTTTAGAAGATCCGCGTCATATTGAATTTCAAGTAATGGCAGATTCTTACGGTAACGCGATTCATTTGGGCGAGCGTGATTGTTCAATGCAACGCCGGCATCAAAAAGTTGTGGAAGAAGCTCCCGCCCCTTTTATCACAGAAGAACAGCGTAAATTTATCGGTGAACGTTGCGCTCAAGCCTGTGTCGATATTGGTTATCGTGGAGCGGGAACCTTTGAGTTTCTATATGAAAAAGGCGAATTCTTTTTCATCGAAATGAATACTCGTGTCCAAGTCGAACATCCGGTTACTGAAATGGTCACGGGTTTTGATATTGTGAAAGAACAATTACGCATTGCGGCGGGTGAGAAATTATCGATTACTCAAGACCAAGTTAAAATTCAAGGTCATGCCATTGAATGTCGGTTGAATGCTGAAGACCCAAGAACTTTCATGCCTTGTCCGGGTATTATTGAACAATTCCACATGCCGGGTGGCCCTGGAATTCGTTGTGAAACACATATTTATAACGGTTACAAAGTGCCTCCATATTACGATTCGATGATTGGGAAATTGATTGCTCATGGTGAAACGCGGGCGAGTGCAATTGCTCGAATGAACACGGCATTAAATGAAATTATCATTGATGGTATTAAAACCAACATTCCATTGCAGCATGACATTATGACTGACAGCGCGTTTGCGGCGGGCGGACAAAATATCCATTACCTAGAAAAAAAATTGGGGATTTATAAATAACGATTTTCACTCGTCAGGTGTGGACGTGAATATCTTCACGTCCATCTAAATTCCTCTTACTTTCGTATTTTCTATTATGGCTTGGCATCAACTTACCGTCACAACAACTGAAAAATCCGCATCTAAAATTGCAAAACATTTCACCCATTTGGGCGCAGTTTCTGTGACTTACATGGATGCTGAAGATGAACCCGTTTACGAACCACGCATTGGTGAAACTAAAATTTGGTCACACACTCAAGTTGAAGCGTTATTTGAATTGGATATTGAACCCGATACAGTAAAAAGCGCGATGAATACCAAATTCAAAACTATCAGCGATTCGTGGAAATATGAATTTATTGAAGACCAAGCATGGGAAAGAGCTTGGATGGAATTTTATCATCCTATGAAATTTGCTAATCGTTTGTGGGTTTGCCCAACCGACCAAGAACAACGCGAAGAAGGCACCGTTTGTTTAACGCTTGATCCTGGTTTAGCGTTTGGGACGGGAACGCATCCGACAACGGCATTGTGTTTGGAGTGGTTAGCAAGCAATGATTTAACCAATAAAACGGTAATCGATTATGGTTGTGGTTCAGGTATTTTAGCCGTTGCCGCTATTTTATTGGGTGCAAAAGAAGCGCACGCGATAGATATTGACCCGCAAGCTCTTACCGCGACTCGTGATAATGCGTTAAAAAATAATGTATCAGACAAAATTCACTGTTATTTGCCTGAAAATTTCACGCCGTTCAAAGCAGATGTGGTGCTAGCTAACATTTTGGCAAAACCATTGATTGATTTATCAGAATCGATTTGTGGATTAGTGATTGAAAAAGGAAATTTAGTTTTATCGGGAATTTTAGCTGAACAAGCCGATTCTGTTGTTGATGCCTACGTTGAAAAAATTGATTTCGCGCCGCGCGTTCAACAAGAAGATTGGATGCGTTTAAACGGTCACAAAAAATAAAAAATTTATTAAAACCTCAAAAGGAAAAACTATGAAAAAAGCCTGCGAAAGTTGCAGTCGTGTCGCAATCGGCAAGCATTATAAAGACGTTCCTGTTTGGAAACGTGCTATCGGAATGGTAATGATTTATTTACCTATTATTACATTACCATTTATATTTTTGAGTGCATATTGGTCGTATTGGCATTTGTTAATGATGGGTGCAAAAGATGTTAAAACGTTGCGTGATTATTTACCGGCGAAAGAAAGTCACCGTTATGATTTGAAAACCCAAATTAAAATGGAAGGTTCATTTGCGTTGAGTACCTCACAATCAAAATTATTTTGGATTTTGAATTGTTCTTGGTATTGTCCAGTAAGTGTGGCGTTATTTGAATGGCACTCGTATTTAGTAAAATTAGTTGAAAATTTCTGGTGTCCGTTCACGCACGCAACAAAAGAAAGTTATGATAATGCGTGTATTGATAAATCATTTTGGCATATTTATCCTACTGATGCGGCAAAATTACATCCAGATGATTTGAAAAATCCCATTTGGAATGAAGACGAAGCGGTTAAAAAAGAAGACTAAATTTATTAAAAGGAAATCCGACATGAATACCAAACACATTATCCACACGCATAACGCGCCGCAAGCCATTGGCACTTATTCGCAAGCCGTCAAAATTCATCGCACCGTTTATTTATCAGGACAAATTCCGCTCGTTCCAGCAACGATGACAATGGTAGAAGGCGATGTTGTGGCTCAAATCACGCAGGTTTTTGAAAATTTACAAGCTGTTGCTCACGCTGCCGGTGGTTATTTAAACGATATTGTAAAACTCAATGTATTTTTAACAGATTTAGCACATTTTCCAATTGTAAATGAAATTATGGGGAATTATTTTCACGAACCCTATCCGGCTCGCGCTGCAATTGGTGTCGCAGCTTTGCCAAAAGGCGCAAGTGTCGAAATGGATGGCATCATGGAATTGCCACAACAAGAATACGCCTAAATGTCATCGCTAAAACTTTCAGTTGAAACTTTAAAAGGCGTTGGTGGAAAAACATTAGAACGCTTACGAAAGTTAGACTTGAAAACCTTGCAAGATTTATTGCTACATTTGCCGCTGCGATATGAAGATCGCACGCGGCTTTTTACTATTCATACCTTAGAAGTTGGTAAATCATCGATTATTCGTGGGCGAATTGAACACGTTTCAGAAGTTACCAAAGGAAAAAAAATGTTGGTGTGTCATTTAAACGATGGCACAGGAACAATAACGTTAAAATTTTTTCATTACACGTCGGCACAACTGAGTTTTTTGAAAAATACGGAATGGTTACAATGTTTTGGGGAAGTGCGCTGGGGATTTAATGGTTTTGAAATGATTCATCCGGAATATCCTGCCTCGCTTGAGCCGGCATTAACGGCTATTTATCCCAGTACAGATGGGTTATATCAAAAAGATTTACAGAAATTTATTGCTCAAGCCTTGCTAATTTGTAATGCTGAATTAGTTGAGTATTTTCCCGAAAACTTTTTACAGCAATTTCATTATTCAGATTTCAAAACGGCATTACAGCAAATTCACGCCCCGAAAAAATTGCCTAGCCCATATTTATTGCAACGATTAGCGCATGAAGAATTGATTGTGCATTATTTACGAATGCGGTTCGAAAAAAAGAATTCACAACGTTGGCAAGCTCCAATTTTTACTACAAATGAAGCTGCCGCAAAAGATTTTTCAAATTCGCTTCCTTTCCAATTAACGGGCGCACAAAAGCGCGTAATTGCAGAAATACAAACCGATTGCCAGCGAAAACAACCCATGCTGCGTTTGGTGCAAGGAGATGTTGGATCAGGAAAAACACTGGTAGCGGCTTTCACCGCATTGTCTGCGATAAATAGCGGTTATCAAGTTGCGTTAATGGTGCCAACAGAATTATTAGCGGAACAACACAATCGTAATTTTAATCATTGGTTTGCACAGTTTAATTTTAAAATTTTATATTTAACCGGACAGTTGAAAGGCAAAGCGCGTGAACAAGGTTTACTGGATTTGCAAGAAGGAAAAATTCAAATCGCTATTGGAACGCACGCATTGTTTCAAGAACAAGTGCAATTTCAAAATTTAGGTTTAATTATTATTGATGAACAACATCGTTTTGGAGTGAATCAACGTTTGGCTTTGCAAAATAAAGGGGTATCCGGAAAAATACGCCCGCATCAATTAGTGATGACTGCTACACCGATACCGCGCACATTAGCGATGATGCAATATGCGGATTTAGATGTTTCAATTATTGACGAATTACCACCGAATCGAAAACCCGTTATCACGCGCGTCTTATCTTCAAAACGGCGTGACGAAGTGATTGCCAAAATCAATCAGTGGGTCGCAAAAAAAAGTCAGGCGTATTGGGTTTGTACGTTAATTGAAGAATCTGAAGTGTTGCAATTCGAAGCGGCTGAAACGTCTTTTGAAATGTTAGTTGAAACGCTGCCGAAAGTGCGAATTGGCTTGGTTCATGGGCGCATGAAAGCGGCTGAAAAAGAAGCCGTTATGACAGCATTTAAAAATCATGAATTGGATGTGCTTGTGGCGACAACGGTTATTGAAGTAGGTGTTGACGTACCAAATGCTGGATTGATGATTATCGAAAATCCTGAGCGTTTAGGCTTGTCCCAACTTCATCAATTACGCGGTAGGGTAGGGCGGGGCGATAGTGAAAGTTATTGTTTATTGCTGTATTCAACATTACCTGAAGTGGCGCGGGAACGCTTACACATTATGCGTGAACATCACGACGGTTTTGTCATTGCGGAAAAAGATTTGGAATTGCGTGGGGCGGGAGAAATTTTAGGAACGCGCCAAAAAGGGCAGTTACGTTTCAAAACCGTTAATCCAGACACCCACGCCCATTTGTTTGATGCGGTGCAAGCATGGGGTGATTATTTGTTAGCGAATTTCCCTCAAAATGTTCAGCCGTTAATTGATCGATGGCTTGATACAGCAACGTGTTATGTCGATGTTTGAGTTTTGATTTTGCTAATAAAATTGTACTTTCCCCGTTTCCACATCATACATTCCTCCTAAAATATCAATTTTTCCAGTTTGCCATAAATCATAAAGAACAGCACTGCGCTGCTTAATCTGTTCAACCATTAACTGCACATTTTTATCGGCAACTTGTTGAATCAATTCATCGTTATAACCAATTTCTAAAATGTGATTTTTTTCACAAACGCATTCCACAGCAGGTTGAATTTTATCTAGTAAACCGGTTAGATGGTCTAGTTTTACCTGAGCGCAGGCACCTTTGATTGCGCCACAATGTGTATGACCTAAAACGACTATTAACTTCGAACCCGCGACTTTGCAAGCGTATTCCATACTGCCTAAAATATCGTCATTCACCACATTTCCCGCTACACGAGTGCTAAAAATATCGCCTAAACCTTGATCAAAAATGAGTTCTGTTGACGTGCGTGAATCCATACAACTCAAAATAATAGCAATTGGAAATTGTCCATCACTTGTGTCATTAACTTGTTCGAGAAAATTACGATTGGATTCCAAATTATTAACAAAATTCGCATTACCTTCTTTCAAAATTTGTAACACTTCCGCTGGCGTAAGTGCTTGTTGTGTTTCATAAGTATGCGCCTGAACATTTTCAATCGGTTTCAAAATACCAAAACCGCGCACATTTTGTAACGTTAATTTGATGTTCCTTAATGGAGCTTCTTTTTTGAAATCTCGAATAACTTCAAAAACATCGTAATCAATATATTTTGAGCGCGTAGCATCAATCACGATTTCTGAATTTGCAGGTAATTGGTCAAGCGTTTGTTTTAATGTGGCTTTATTTAAAAATGAAACGTGTTCAGATAATCGAAAAATAATTTTGTTTCCAATATGTGTTTCTCTGAAATACATTGCCGTTTTGTAATTTTCTAACACAATCGATAATAAAGCGGCTGCCATACCAATCAGAATTCCAATCATTAAATTAGTAAAAATCAACCCTAAAATTGTGGCGATAAATGGAATAAAATGGTACATCCCAGCACGATACATTTTTTGAAATGTTCGCGGGCGGGTTAATTTATAACTGACGACTAACAAAATACTCGCCAAACTTGCCAAGGGAATTTTATTTAACCATTCAGGAACTAAAAATACGGTAATAAATAACAACGCTCCTGAAATGAAACCGGAGGCTTTTGTTTTTGCACCGGACTGAATGTTAATTGAACTACGAATAATCACTTGCGTCATAGGTAAACCACCTAATAATCCGGATGTGATATTACCTAAACCTTGTGCAATTAACTCACGATTTGGCGGCGTAATTCGTTTATAAATATCTAATCTATCAATCGCTTCAATAGAAAGTAAAGTTTCTAAACTCGCTAAAAACGCTAACATTAACGCCGTTGAATAAATAATGGGATTCGTAAGTTGCGAAAAATCGGGCGTGTGCATTTGTGCGACCAACTCCTCAGTGTTTGTGGCGTGTGGAAGATTTACCAAATGGGATTCTTTTAACGCGAAATCAGGATAAAAATTTTGTAGAAATTCATTGATAAAAACACCCACTAAAATTGTCACTAGCGTTCCGTGTAAAACTTGAAAAAAATGACTTTTTTTCAGTTTTGGACGTTCCCATAAAATTAAAATTACCAATGAAATGAAAGCTATGACAATTGCGGTAGGTGATGAAAATTGCATCATTTCGATAAGTTCTGAAAAAGTCGAGTGATTGTCATTTTGAAA
This sequence comes from uncultured Pseudomonadota bacterium, assembly GCA_903876445.1. Classification (GTDB taxonomy): domain Bacteria; phylum Pseudomonadota; class Gammaproteobacteria; order Methylococcales; family Methylomonadaceae; genus UBA10906. The sequence continues at coordinate 18,505 of CAIQZX010000138.1, forward strand.
AAAAGATAAATCGCCTTCGTAATCGTCGTCATAACCTACGGCGTGCGGAATTTGTTTTAAAAAAATAATAATTCCAATTCCCGACAACATTCCTTTAATAACGGAACTAGGAAAATAATGGGCAATTGATCCCATTTTTGCTAAACCCATCAAAATTTGAAATACACCAGAAAAAATAACCGCTAACAAGAAAGCTGAAAAACCTAATGTTTCGATGCTGGTTAACATCATAATGACTAAACCTGCCGCTGCGCCACTCACACCAAGCGCAGAACCACTGAGTGGCGCGACTATCAAACCACCAATAATGCTAGCAATTAAACCCGAAAATAAAGGTGCGCCGGATGCTAATGCAATACCCAGTGATAATGGAATCGCAATAAAAAAAATTGCAATTCCAGCGGGAATGTCACATTTTAAATATCTAAACATAATTTTGTCGATTAAAAGGGAAAACAGAATTTTACATTTTTTGATTAAGACTTGTCTCATACAAATTTACCACAACCAATTTGTATGAGAATTCTGGCATTCGATTATTTTGATAGCGGCGATATTTAAAAAATTTGTGCTAACATCAATTTTGGGATTGAAAAAATAGACAGCCGTAAAATTATAGAATGTGGAGCAAAAATGCCTTCGAAAATAATAACCGCAACAACTACAAAATTTGATTTCAGTCAAATTGATGCGAAAGAACGTTACAATGTATGGCGCGATAGCATTTCTGTTATTTTTGACATGGATTCAAAAACAAAAATAGCGGAAGAATTGTTTCACGCTGAGTTTTCAAGTACCCAGTTATCTTCAATGTTGCTAAATACAACAAAAAGCCAAGGACAAAATTTTAATCGTTCAGGGAGACTAATCGCTCAAGATAATTTAGATCACTGTTGGATTCAGATGTTTGTTAGTGGTTCATCTTCAGTGGAATTTGGAAGGCAACAAAAAAAAATGGTACAAACCGGTGATATTTTTTTGGTAGATTTTAGTCAACCATTAAAAATACTATCTACGGATTTTGAAGATATTAACTTAATTATTCCTCGTCAGATTCTTCAAAAATACTTGATTAACGTTGAAAAATACCATGGCTCAATTTTACCGCGTGATTCCGCATTCGCTAAAATTTTAAGCTCTCATTTGTTAACATTAAAATCGGTTATTCCAACATTAAGCCTGAATGAGTCGAGTATTATCGCTGAAGGTTTAGCGCATTTGGTAGGTCTCTATTTCAGTCAACAAGCCGTACCAATCAATAATGACGTGTTGCAATTTTCAACACAAGAAACCATTAAACGTTATATTAGTCAAAATTTAAAAACATTTGATTTAAACCCTCAATATATTGCTATGAATTTTAGAATCTCTCGTTCATATTTATATAAAATTTTTCCAAATATCGCTTCTTACATCAAACAGCAGCGATTAAGACAGGCGTATCGTGAATTGAGTTCTTTAACCAATAATCAACGCATTAGTGAAATTGCATTTAATTTGGGTTTCAACAGCGAAAGCGATTTTTCACGAAGTTTTCAACGTTTTTTTCAACTTACCCCATCGGACGTTCGCTATAACTTGGCTTTTGCAGCACAAAATAATAACGAATCGCTGTCTGATAAAATTGATTTGCGTTTTGAAGATTTAGTACGAAAACTTTAATTTTTAGATATTACGAAACACAATTCGCTACCGAGATAACCAAAAATGAAAAATTTTATAACATTGCTTGAAAAAAGAAATCTCACAACAAAACTATTCTTAAATTTTAGTGTCATTTTATTGGTCGTGCTATTTATCGGACTTAACTCTATTTACAACATGAATGTAATGGGAAGAGAAGCGCAAAATATGTATGACAAGCATGTTATTGGTGCTTCGCACATTAACGGTGCTAAAACAAATTTTATTTATATTGAACATAATTTGCATCGTATGTTATTGGCAACAAACCTTGCTGAACGTGAAATAATAAAAACACAACTCGACAAATCAATCGCTAAGTTAAGAATTGAATTTAGTGACGCGCGAAAAACAATTGAGGATGCCGAAAATAAAAAACTTATGATTGAATTCGCTACGCTGGTTGAAAGTTACAAGCGAAATGTTGAAAAAGTAATTTTATTGCTCGATAAAAAAGAGAGTGTCCAATCTACAGCCGCCGTTGAATTTCTTTTAAGCAAGGAATTTTCAGCTGTGACAAATGCAGCAGAGGGAATAATTTCAAAAATATCTTCGATGGAAGAAGGAATTGCAACGCAAAACGCCGACAAACATGAGAAATTAAGCAGTAATGCTCAAAAAATCACTTTATTACTTATGTTATTTGGTTTGATAGTAAGTGGCATTATTAGCCTTTTTATTGGGTCTTCAATCAAACTCCCTACAAATCAATTACAAGAAGCAATCGAACGTCTCGCGGCGGGCGAAATGGAAGTTGAAATTCCAAATTTAGATTATAAAAACGAAATTGGGGCGATTTCAAATGCGCTTAAAGTATTACAAAATGTTTGTCGTGATATGGAAGCACAACGTTGGATTAAACAACATATTGCCGATATTTCTTCGGAATTACAACGAGTTGAAAGTTTTTCTGAACTGGCTAGAAAATTTATGTCAGAAATTTGTCCATTATTAAATGCAGGGCAAGGGATTTTTTATCTTTACAAAAAAGATCAAAAATTATTTTCACTTATAGGAAGTTATAACTATGAAGAAGACCAAGAAAACATCCGTAAAGATTTCACCATTGGTCAAGGATTTGCGGGGCAATGCGCGTTAGAAAAAAGACGCATTATTCTGACGAATGTGCCTGATGATTATATTAAAATTCGTTCTGGACTTGGTAACGCAACACCGAAAGTGATTTTAGCCATTCCAATTTTAAACTTAGATAACAAAGTATTAGCTGTTTTAGAATTAGCCGCTTTCCATGATTTTAGTTCCGCCGAAAAAGAATTATTAGATGCGTTAATGCTATTGTTAGCCGTCAACATAGAAATGATGGAACATCATATTCAAACACAACGATTGCTAAAAGAAACCATTGAACAATCCGACAGAGTGGCGATGCAATCAACCCGTTTGGAAGATCAAGCGATTGAAATGGAAATGCAGCAGTTAGAACTGAAAGATACTGAAATGTGGTTCCGTAACATTGTGAAATCTTCACCGGATGCGATGTTTGTCGTGAATGAAAAAGGTGAAATTATTCTTTGTAATCCTAAAGCCGAAGAAATTTTTGGTTATGATTCTGGTGAATTAAATTGGAAAATAATGGATTCTCTTGTTTTAGATAGTATTTTTACAGTAGGTTCGACAGGTCACACAACTGGAATACACAAGGATGGACGGGAATTTCCAGCTGAAATCAGTTTAAGTCATTTACCGGATGTAAATGGGCGCGGTGAATGTATTTGTATTTCAATGCGAGATATTACGACGGCGAAACAAATCGCCGATGAAATTCGTATTGCAAAAGAAATGGCTGAAGAAGCCACTCAAATGAAATCGGATTTTCTGGCAAATATGAGTCACGAAATTCGCACGCCAATGAATGCGATTATTGGAATGTCCCATTTAACGTTAAAAACAGATTTATCAGCCAAGCAACTAAATTATGTTTCAAAAATTCAAGATTCCGCTAAACTTTTATTAGGCATTATCAATGACATTTTGGATTTTTCTAAAATTGAAGCCGGCAAATTCAGTGTTGAAAATATTGATTTTGAATTCGGTAATGTTTTGGATAATTTAGCGAATTTGATTGCTGAAAAAGCAAACGAAAAAGGTTTGGAATTGATTTTTGATATTGATACAAATATGCCTAAACACCTTAATGGCGATGCGTTACGTTTAGGTCAAATTTTAATTAACTATGCAAATAATGCTGTTAAGTTTACAGAAAATGGTGAAATCGTCATTTCTGCGAATGTTTTAGAAAAAACAGAAACGGATGTTTATTTAAAATTCAGTGTCAGTGATACAGGAATTGGTTTAACACCAGAAGATAAAGCAAAATTATTCCAATCTTTCCAGCAAGCTGATACAACAACTAGTCGAAAATATGGTGGAACGGGCTTAGGATTAGCGATTGCCAAACAACTCGCTGAGTTGATGAACGGTGAAGTCGGTGTGGATAGCGAAGTAGGAAAAGGTAGCACGTTTTGGTTCACGGCAAGATTAGGGCATTCCCAAAAAGAAAATACTGTTTTAATTCCCGTTGCTGATTTTCATGGACGTAGAATGTTGGTTGTCGATGATAGCGAAACCGCCTGCGCGGTTTTAGATGATTTATTATCGAGCATGACATTTAAAGTAGCGCGAGCATTAAGTGGTAAACAAGCATTAAAAATCATACAACACGCTGCCGAAGCCGGAAAACCTTTTGATGTTATTTTTCTTGATTGGCGAATGCCTGAAATGGATGGTATTGAAACCGCTAAAGCAATCCAAAAATTACCGATAAATGTTGTGCCACATATTGTTATCGTTACCGCATACGGACGCGAAGATGTGATTAAGGATGTCGATGTATCGGGCATTGAAGATGTTTTAGTTAAACCCGTAAATGCCTCTATGTTATTCAATACCACCATGCGTGTATTAGGACATAAAATTCTCAATGCGCCTGCTATTCATAATTACGAAGCCACAAATATCTTGCAGGAATTAAAAGTTATTGAAGGTGCATTCATTTTGATTGTCGAAGATAATTTATTGAATCAAGAAGTGGTGATGGGGCTTTTGGAAGAGGGGGGGTTTATTGTTCATGTTGCCAATAATGGTAAAGAAGCACTAGAAATGGTGGCGAAAATAGATTTCGACATTGTATTGATGGATATGCAAATGCCGATTATGGATGGCGTTACTGCTGCAATTCAAATTCGTAGCGATGCACGATTTAATGAATTACCTATTGTCGCCATGACAGCGAATGCAATGCTACAAGACAAAGAAAAATGTACCGCCGCCGGTATGAACGACCATGTAGCAAAACCCATTGAACCCGAAGAATTATTTAGAGCATTGTTAAAATGGATAAAACCGAAACACAATACACTGTTATCATTGCCGCATGAAACACAAGCAATTGAAACTGTTACAAACGATTTATTTATTATTGACGGATTGAATGTAAATCTTGGTTTGAAACGTGTATTAAATAAAAAAGATAAATACATAAAAATGTTACAGCGATATGTAACTGGTCAAGAAACCACAATTTCAGAATTACGCACCGCTTTAAACGCAAATGACTACGAAACTGCCGAGCGTATCGTGCATTCTTCCAAAGGTGTGAATGGAAATATCGGTGCGATGGGCTTACAAATAATGGCGGCGGAAATTGAAAAAATGACTGCTGAAAAGGCAGAAAAAAGTGTCATAGAAGCTCAAATTTTATCATTTGAAAATGCACTTTTAAAAATGCTTTCAGCCCTTAAATTGGCTTTATTCGCCAATAGTGAAAATACCGAAAATAAATCACTCGAAAAAGTAGATATTTCATTAGCCCCTGAATTATTAGCGCAACTTAAAAATATGTTGGAATTTGATGACAGTAAATCAGGCAACGTTTTTGAAGAAAATAAAAAACTTTTACAATGTGTTTTGGGTTTAGAAACATTTACAAAAATTCATCATGCCATTAAACAATTTGATTTTGAATTTGCATTAGAATTATTGAATCAATACGATAAAACAAGCGATTGAAACGCAACGAAAAATTAACTTTTCTTTAAATTGTTAATACTGAAATTAGGAATTCAAAAAATATGAACGCTATCGAAAAGGCAACCATTTTAGTGGTTGACGATACACCGGATAATTTGTCTTTGATGAGTGACTTGCTCTCAGATGATTACATTGTTCGAGTCGCTAATGGTGGTGAAAGAGCTATAAAAATTGTTACGTCCGATCGACCACCAGATTTAATCTTGCTTGATATTATGATGCCAGAATTAGACGGTTATGAAGTCTGTGCGCGTTTAAAAGCAGATGAAAGAACAAAGGACATTCCAATTATTTTTCTAACTGCAAAATCCGAAGTGTCAGATGAAACAAAGGGATTAGAATTGGGTGCCGTAGATTACCTTACGAAACCAATTAGCCCACCAATTTTATTGGCTAGGGTAAAAACGCATCTTACAATGAAAAAAATGCAGGATTTGTTAAAAGATAAAGCGGCTCTTTTGCAAGACGAAGTAAACACACAAACCCGTGAACTTATTGAACGTACAAAAGAGATTATTGCAACACAAGATGTGACGATTCATGCTATGGCATCGTTAGCCGAAACTCGCGATAACGATACAGGGAATCACATTCGTCGAACACAATTTTACGTTAAGTTATTAGCGGAAAAATTGCGTTTTAATCCTAATTTTTCATATTTTCTTAATGACGATAAAACAATCGAAATTCTTTTCAAATCTGCGCCATTGCATGATATTGGGAAGGTCGGTATTCGTGACAAAATTCTTTTAAAACCGGCTAAATTTGATTATGACGAATTTGAAATTATGAAAACGCATACCACGCTTGGCAGAGATACCATTCTTCATGCTGAACGTTCTTTAGGAATTGAAGTGCCTTTTTTAAAATACGCCAAAGAAATTGCACTTAGTCATCATGAAAAATGGGATGGTTCAGGTTATCCGCAAGGTTTAGTGGGCAATGAAATTCCGATTTCAGCCCGTTTAATGGCAATCGCGGATGTTTATGATGCGTTGATTAGCAGTCGTGTTTATAAAACCGGTATGCCTTATGAAAAAGCCGTTGCGATTATTACAGAAGGGCGTGGTAGTCATTTCGACCCCGAAATTGTCGATGCTTTTTTAGAAATACAAGAAGATTTCAAAAAAATTGCTTTAACTTATACCGATTCACAATAGGCGAAGTGAACTACCCACCACTAAACGCTATCGCGTTCTAGTGGTGGCTTCTCTACTAACCGGAACTGAGAATATCAGTATCTTTCGCATCTCCACGAGTTTTGACCCGTTTAGAAGATGGGCAACACTTTACCGTCACGGCAAAACCCGCCGCCTCAAATTGGTTGTACAATCCAACTATGATTTGGTTTAGATTATTGCTAATAGGTTTGCTTTTTCACACGTTGTTAGCCTCTTATTTTTCGATGACCAACAATGTAAGTGCATATCAATTGTTGTTTTAACAACATCTAATCAACACTAACTGTTTATAAATCACCAGTACAAATGCAAAATTATAAAATAAACTTCATATAATCAATAACATAGATTTTGGCACGTTTGGTGCGATTATCACTAATGAATAACACTCGTTAATTCCACTTAGTTTTAATTTATAACAAAGAAGGTTTATATGAAACAGTCAACAACGCTTGCTTTTGCAATTTCACTTTTATTGGGTTCACAAGTTTCTTACGCATTAACGCCGTGGCAAGATGGTGCGCCCGAAATCATCATTTACACTTCAGGTGGAGCAGCGCAAGACAAAGCCTATGGCGAGGTGGTAAAAAAAACACTCTCGTCTTCGGGAACACTAGACATTTTTGATGATGTAAATCCGAAGAATAGTAACGTAGGCTCACGTTGGACTAGTTACTACTTTATTGGTAGTGACAAATTGGGGGCTGGACTAGCTGGTAAAAAAATTATATTAGAAAAACGCATTGCTGGTGCAGCAGGTTATGGTGTGCTTCCTGTCGTCACACAAGTTGCTATTGAACATTTAAACATTGCTAGTTCAAAAGCATCGGATTGGACAGCAAATGGAACTAATCAATGGAAAGCAGAAATTTCTAGCACCAACGGTAGCAAATACTTAACTAAAAAAGTGTCAGATGCAGGGTTTTTAGGGATTGATCCAAACGCATTATTAAAACCAGGTACTGAAAACTATCCCGTACCCGTGAACGAAGTGATCACAGGAAAACCCGAATCAAAATGGATGACAAATATCAAATCGGTTCCAAGTCAATTCAATGTTATTCCAACTGGCGGACTGGTTTATGGTGTGGGTGTAACGCAAGATTTATATCAAGTGTTACAAGTTGCACAAAAAAGGGCGGGGATTTTACCAAGCACTGTAAAAGTTGGAGGTTATAGTGAATCTGATTTACCAACATTGAATCGTAATGTTTTAGGTTCTTTTTTTGCTGGAAAAATTGGAAACTGGGAACAATTCACTTTTGTTGACCAAGCAACAGGTAAAACTAAATCATTGCTTGATGAAGATGTTTTAACTGAAGCAGGTGTTGCTAAACCTTCAAAAAATGCGGATAAATTAACACCAGTTGGTGTTGGTCGTCGTAACAATGGAGCTGCAATTGGTGGTGTTGCGTATGCAAAATTATTAAATTATCCAGGTTCAGCAAATTCAATTCCCCCCGCACAACCAACAGCTAACAAAGCGACTGATGAATCTGTTGCTTTGCCAATTGTAAAATCACCAACAGGCACGTCAGATACAGGAAATTTACTTAAAGATTGGCAAGCAGGCACTAACGTTTCAGGTTACAACAACGTGGTTGACGGGGCTGGAAATGCGCGTATTTGGGGACTTGCATTTAACAGCGCAGATCGTAATAACTCCGTGAAAGCAGATGGAACAGGTGGCGATGCGTGGCGTTATATTAAAGTAGATGGTTATGCTCCAACGTTAACAAATGTCGCAGCAGGAAATTACCCACTTTGGGCTGAAGGTACGTTTATTTATCTTAAAAAGAATGCGAAAGATGGATTATGGGAATCTAAAACTAAATTACTCAAAACATTAGCAGATGATTTAGGCAGTCCAACTGTTGCAAATTCAGTAAACACAACTCAGCCTTGGGGAAAAACAGGAATTTTTGCGACAACCGCTGACCCACGCGGTTTTGTAAATGATGTTCCCTTCCAAGATGCAAACCCAGTTGTTCCCTTCTCACACATCGGCTCTGATGGCATTGTGCATTTAGAAGTCGCCCCTGTTGCAGATTCAAATGCAAAAGGCGGTTTAGCACTTCAATTGAAGTAATTCTACAAGTTTGAACAACGCAAAAACACTCTGCTTTTTGCGTTGTTCATTTCCAAAAAACCGTTATATACTTAACTACATATAGAAATTACTTTTTATCAATTGATAATGGACAATCAAAGAAATGCCACGCAAATGAACAGCCAAGAAATAAGAAAATCAAAGGTGAAATGTTTTTACAGCCTTTTACCTTGCGCCGTCTTAGTTTGTGCAACGCCTTTGTGGGCGCAGGAAGCAAATAATTCAGAAAATATCGCTGTAACAAATGAAGCTCAACCTGGTTTTGATTTGTTTGAATTGCAAGTCGATGGCAACACCGTTTTAGATAATGGTTTAATTGAAAAAACGCTTTATCCGTTTTTAGGAAAAAATAAATCGGTTGATGACGTTGAAAAAGCCCGTCAAACCTTAGAAGCTACTTATAAAGATAAAGGTTATCCGACTGTTTTAGTCGAAATTCCAGAGCAGGACGTTTTGGAAGGCTTAGTACGTTTAAACGTGGTTGAAGGTTCAGTTGAACGTTTAAAAGTCACAGGCTCACGTTATTTTTATTTAGGAAAAATTACCGAAAAAGTCCCCGCGCTTGCAGCAGGAAAAGTACCTTATATGCCTGCTGTTCAAGAACAAATCAGCGCACTTGGTAAAGAATCCCCAGACAGACAAGTTACTCCCGTATTTCGCGCTGGTTCAACACCAGGCAAAACCGAAATCGAATTAAAAGTAAAAGATGAATTGCCCTTGCATGGCAGCGTTGAAATTAACGGACGCAATTCCGAATATACAAGTCGTTCGCGCGTCATCGGTTCAATTCGTTACGACAATTTGTGGCAAAGTTTTCACAGCGCATCGTTGCAATATCAAGTTTCGCCCGAAAATCCCAACGAAGTTGATGTTTGGTCAGGAACGTATGTGTTGCCAACAGGTTGGCGTGATTCACTTCTTGCACTTTATGGCATTGGCATCAGTTCGAACACCGAACTCGGCACAACTGTTGGCGGATTATCGGTTGTTGGTGCGGGTTCAATTTATGGTGCGCGTTTAATGTTGCCGCTTTCAACGTATGAAAACTATTCGCACAGCGTCAGTTTAGGTTTTGATTACAAAGATTTTTCGCAAGGCGTAAAAACCAAAGGGCAAGATTCGCAAAATACGCCGATTGCTTACGCAGGTTTTCAAGCGGGTTACGACGGAAACTGGCGTTACGATGAATCCGTCACGTCATTAAGTTCTGCGTTGCATTTTTCAGTGCGCGGTTTAGGTAATGATGCTCAAGAATTTGCAAACAAACGGGTTGGCGCAAAAGCGGATTATTTATTTTTAACCAGCGAATTAAAACGCCTTCAACAACTTCCCTATGATTTACGTTTAGTCGCGCGTTTGGGCGGACAAATTTCCAGCTCGCCGTTAATCAGTAACGAACAATTTTCAGCGGGTGGCGCACAAAGCGTGCGTGGTTACAACCAAACGCAACAGTTGGGCGACGACGGCGTGAATGTGTCTTTTGAATTACAAAGCCCCGTGATTCCAACGTGGGATTTCGCACAAAATTTCCGTTTTCACACATTTATTGATTACGCCTATTTACACATTCAAAAACCGCTTGCGCCAAATCCAGCCTCTTATGAGTTAGCAGGTGCGGGCGTGGGTTTGCGTTTTGATTTATTTAAACATTTTGTGACTGATTTAGATTGGGCGTTGCCGCTTTATAAACAAAATACCGTTGATGCTTACGATCAACGCATTGATTTCCGTTTTGCTTACGAGTTTTAAGCCATGACAAAAATTAAATCTCTCACTTTAGCAATTCGTACTTTAATTGGTTTGTCGATTGTATCATCGCACGTTCGCGCAGAATTACCTGTACCGAGCGCAAACGTAAATCTTTCGACAACGCCTGTTGAAATTGCTACGCAAGGACAAGCGACCGCGACCATTTCAGGGCAAAATTTAACGATTCAACAAGGCAGCGAAAAAGCCGTTTTGAATTGGCAAAAATTCAACATCGGCGCAGAAAACGCGGTGAATTTTCAGCAACCATCCGCGAATTCGGTTGCACTCAATAACATTCATCAAGCCGATGCCAGCAAAATCATGGGTAAACTCACGGCGAATGGACAGGTTTATTTGGTTAATCAAAATGGTTTTGTGTTTGGCAAAGATTCGCAAGTCAATGTGAATTCGTTAATCGCCTCAACGCTTGGAATTTCAGATGCAGTATTTCAAAAAGGCATTGCCAATGCGTTTAATATCGATGGTTCTGCGGCGTTAGAAGGTGGAAATGTTGTTTTAAAAGATGCGGCGGGAAACACGCTCAAAGATGTAAACGGCAATCCGATTAAAGTTGAAATTTTGATTTCCAAAGGCGCAAGCATCAAAACGAATGCTAACGGCGGACGAGTAATTATTGCTGCGCCAGTGATTACCAACGAAGGTGATATTGAAACGCCAGATGGTCAAGCAATTCTCGCGGCATCAAAAGATAAAGTGTATTTGCAAGAAGCAAGCGCAGATTCAAATACACGCGGTTTAGTGGTTGAAGTTGGCAAAGGCGGCGAAGTCAATAACGTCGGCAAAGTGTTGGCAGAACGTGGTAACGCAAGTTTGCTCGGTTTTGCGGTCAATCAAAAAGGCATCGTGTCTGCTACAACGTCTGTGAAATTAAACGGCAGCGTTCGATTACTTGCGCGTGAAGGCGTTCAAAACAAATCCGCAACAGGCGGGAAATTATTACCCGCAACGACAACACGCATCGAAGATGAAGGCGATGGTTTAGGCACAACAGCCAAAGTCACGTTAAGCGGAAATAGTAAAACCAGCGTAGATTTATCAACCGATAAAACCGAAACCGCTATCGATGCACAAACTCAAACGCCGTCGAATATCGAAATCAGCGCACACGATGTCGATGTACAAAAAAACGCATTGATTCAAGCCAAATCAGGTAACGTTAAAATTGAAGCCATTGACAACATCAACGACCAGCTCGAAAAAGGCACGGCGCGAATTTCATTAGACGAAAACAGCAACATCGATGTTTCAGGTGTAAAAGATGTGGTGTTACCTGTTGAAAAAAATATCGTCACTGTCGAAACGCGCAAAAACGAATTACGCGACGCTCCATTGCAACGGGACGGTATTTTATACGGTAAAAAAGTTGCGGTTGATTTGCGCCAAGCCACCGTAAAACATGACACTGACGGCAATGTAACCAGCGCGACGATTCCAGTTGCCGACATCAAAGGAGCAGTCGATAGAATTGAACGTAACATTGATGAACGCTCAACTTCTGGTGGAAAAATCGACCTCAAATCGAGTGGTGATGTGATTGCAAAATCAGGCAGCAATGTTGATTTCTCAGGCGGTTCAATCAAATATCAAGACGGCACAATCGAAACCACTCAACTCACGTCGAATGGTCAAGCATTTGCGATTGAAAAAGCTGACCCAAATCTAAAATACGATGGCATTTTGACTGAAAAATATGCCGCAAAAGGTTACGTCGAAGGTAAAGCAGGCGGCAGTTTAAACATTGAAACCTATGAAACAAAACTTGATGGCACGTTAAAAGGCGAAACCGTCGCAGGCATTTATCAACGCGAAGAAAATTCCGTGAAAGGTAGTTCGCTTGCCATTGATTTAAGTCGTAATAATTTACTCAGCAAACAAGGCGTTGATTTTGCGGAAAATTCAACGGCTTCATCGAATGAAAAACTAGCTTTATCAACGCAAAATCTAAAAAATTCAGGCATTAGCAACGTTAAAATCAAAGCTAATGGTGCAGTTTCACTCGCCAAAGATACGAAACTTAATTTGCCAAATTTTGGCTCTTTGACAATCGCCGCAAAAGATTTTGATATTCAAGGACAAATTACCGCGCCTTCTGGTCGTGTCGATTTGCATCCTGTAAAAGTCGATGGAATCTTTTTGCCCAGCGCGTTGACGTTAGGCGAATCGGCGGCAATTGATGTAGCGGGATTTTGGGTGAATGATTTAGCCGATTTTGAAAGCGGCAAAACACTCAGTCAAACGCCGTTAAATGGCGGCGCGGTTTTATTACAAACAGAACAAGGAAATTTGAATCTGGCGAAAAATAGCCGCATCGATGTAAGCGGCGGCGCGTGGCTAAATGATAAAAATCAAATGGTTTCAGGTCACGGCGGCGCAATTTCGTTGACGGCAAAAAGTCACGATGCCAGCGGCAATGTTTCAAACTTGTTGTTGAATGGAACATTGCAAGGCTACGGCGCAACGCAAGGCGGCACATTAAATTTAACCAGCAATGAAGTTGTCATTGGTTCAAAATCTGAAAATAAAACCACCACACCGCTGCTTTTAAATCCCGAATTTTTCAATCAAAATGGTTTTGCTAATTATAGTGCAAGCAGTTATTTGAATGACGTAACGATTGCCGATAACGCGCAAATCAAACTGCAACAACAAAATATCCAATTCAAAAGTAACGCCAGTTCGCAACCAACAGGCGCACGTTTACAAGATGTTGGTGACATTGTGATGTTACCTGATGAAGTGCGAAAACCGACCAATTTAACGCTTTCAGTTTCTCAAACGCTTTCGCAAAATCGAGATAGCGTTTTAACGGTTGGCAAAAACTCGCAAATTCAAGGTGAAACACAAGCAACAATTAACTTAAATTCGGACACCTCGATTTTGGTAAATGGCAAAATCGACGCGCCTGCGGGAAATATCAATTTAACCATCGAGCCACCGAGTACGGGCGATAGGGGCTATTTTTCAACGCAAGGCATTTGGTTAAATGAAGGCGCAGAACTTAGCGCGAAAGGCGTTTTTAAACCTGAATTTAACCCGTTTAATTTAACGCAGGGCGACGTGTTAAAAGGTGGCAACGTTAATTTAACCGCTAGACGCGGCTACGTTGTCACGAATCCAAAATCGACAATCGACGTTTCTGGTACACAAAAAGAACTCGATTTTGTTCAAATCGAAAACGGACAGCAGCAATTTAGCAAACGCAACGTTCCCGCACGCGGTGGCGCAATTTCACTAACAGCAGGCGAAGGCATTGTTGCTGACGGGAAATTACTCGCAAACGGTGTCGTCGGCGGTACGTTTAACGTTGAATTAAATAGCGGCTTGCGAAGCAAACCCGATATTGCCATCGACAGCGGTTTATTTCCCGACGATGAAAACAGCGCGTTAGAGCGCGTGATTGAAATTCGCACCAACGCAGTGCCTGTTTTAACAGCGCAAAGTGGACGCGCATTTTTTAACAATTCACAATTAAACGATGCGGGATTTTGGGCATTAAATTTTAAAACCGATGTGATTAACGCAAACGGTGATTATGCTGGCGGTGTTTTATTTAACGGCGATGTAGTTTTAAACGCGCAAGAAAAAATCACCCTCGATACACCACAAATTCAAACTGTAAATGGCAAAGTCGTTTTAAACACGTCTTACGCCGCGCTCGGTTCAACACAAAGCCGCCACGATGAAGATTTAGGAGATGGTGTTTTTAAAACCAGCCTCGCGCCTGATTCAATTCGGGGCGATGGACAATTAACCGTTTCAGCGAAAAATATCGATTTAATCGGCGGCTTGAGTTTTAAAAATTTCAATAACGTAAATCTGAACAGCGAAAACGATTTGCGCGTGACAGGCATTCGCGTTCGATCTGACAGTAAAAATTATTTAGGTGAATTCAAATTAGACGGTGATTTAACGCTTTCAGCAGCACAAATTTATCCAGCTACGTTAAGCGATTATAAATTTTCCATCGCTGGCGAAAATAGCACCGTTCAAATTCAAAACAGCGGCGCGAAAACCACCCCTGTTTATTCAGCGGCAGGGAATTTGACAATTAACGCGGCAAATATCATTCAAAGCGGCACGTTAAAAGCCCCTTTTGGCACGTTAAATTTAAACGCGGCAAATAAATTACAACTCGCCGACGGCAGCGTGACTTCAGTTTCAGGCGATGGCGCAACCGTTTTATTTGGTAAAGGTTCAGGTGGTTTGAATTGGCTTTATCCGTTTGATGATGCGGGAAGTGTCGCGCTGGTTATCGATAAGCCATCTGAAAAACGTTTAGCGTTATCGGGCAAAGAAGTGTTACTCGACAAAGGCGCGAAAGTGAATTTAAACGGCGGCGGTGATTTATACGCTTATGAATTTGTTGCAGGAATTGGTGGCAGTAAAGATGTTTTGAAAACAAACTCATCTGAAAAATTTGCTGTCATACCTGATTTAGGTCACGCGCTAACGCCTTATGACCCGCTCGAATCTACGAATGTAAACATCAAAGTTGGTGATAGCGTTTATTTGAATGCAACATCAGATTTAAAAGCAGGTTGGTACACGATTTTACCCGCGCATTATGCGTTGTTGCCAAATGCTTATTTAGTTACCCCAGTCGCTCACACAAAAGATTGGTCTCCAACGCAAACGGCGAAAAATATCGCAGGTACAACGATTGTTGCAGGACGTTATGGCAACGCGAATGCCGATATTAAAAATCCACGTTGGCAAGGTTTCGCGGTCGAATCTGGCAAAGTTGCTCGCACTTATTCGGAATATACCGATTATTTTGCGAATGATTTTTTTGCTGAAAAAGCCACAAAAGCTATTGAAAGCGTGTCACAACAATTACCCAAAGATGCAGGAAATTTTGCACTCAACGCGCAAACTCGTTTGACGCTGAACGCGAATTTATTTGCAACGCCTGAAAACAAAGGCAAAGGCAGTTTTGTTGATATTAGCGCGAATAATTTAGCGATTGTGTCGCGCCGCGAAGACGTTGCCAGCAGCAAATCTGATGTGGTGAGTTTATTTGTTGAGGATTTAAATAATCTAAATGCGCCAAGTTTGTTGCTGGGTGGCACGCGCAGCAAAAATAAAAATGGGCAAGTAGTCACCGTCAGTACGCAAAATTTAACGATTGCAAAAGAGGCGAAATTAAAAGGCGAGGACTTACTTTTAGCTGCGACCGATTCATTGAAAATTTCAGCAAACGCAGAAATTCAAAGCACAGGCAAAAACGATTCTGTGCCGCAAAAATTGGAATTAACCACTAATAAACAAATCACCGAAATCGTCACAGATGAATTTGGTAACGAAACTGAAAACGTTGTGAATTCAAGCGATAGTGCATTTTTGCGCGTGTCGTCACAAGGTCAAACAGAGCTTGTTCGTACAGGCAAAAACACGGGTGAAACAGGCGTTTTAACCGTTGAAAAAGACGCGATTTTACAGGCTAGAAATTCGATGTTACTCGATGCAAGCAAAGATACGATTTTCGCAGGCGAAATCAAAATGGATGGCGGTTCACTGGCATTAAATGCTAGCAAAATCAGTTTAGGCAACGCACCTACAAAAACTGAAGGTTTAGTTTTAACCTCGCCCAAATTCACGCTCGACGAATTGAAATTAAGCAGCCGCACCAGCCTTGATATTTACGGAGCGGTGGATTTGAAAACCAAAGAATTATTACTAGACAGTGTGGCAATTCGCGGTTTTGACAATTTGGGTAAAACGGCAACGGTGAGCGCGGATAATTTAACGTTATCCAATTCGCATAAAGCGTCAGATTTTAAAAACGCCGTGGGTTCAGGAACACTCGCTTTCGACGCAAAAACTATTCAATTCGGTAACGGTGATTATGGAATTAGCGGATTTTCAACCGTGAATTTCAACGCAACTGAAAACATCAAAGGCATTGGGCAAACTTTCGCACCTAAAACAGGAAATAGCATTTTAAGTGAAGCGGCAAATGTTCAAATTGCGGCAAATGTAAATGCTTTTGCGCCGCAATTTATTAGCGGCAACGGTGCAACGACGAAAATTGATGCCTCAGGTTTTGCCGTTAAATTCAATTCTGCAACGGCAAAAAATGAAGCCGCGCAAGTCCCAGGTTTAGGCGGTTTGTGGGAAATTCAAGCCGATAAAATCGACAGCTTGGCAAACTTTGATTTGCCTTCGGGAATCGTCAAACTCAGCGCGAAAAAAGGTGATATTGCCTTAAATAGCGGCGTAATTGACGTGAGCGGACGTGAAATTGAATTTGGTTCATCAAAACAAAATTCACCTGCTGGAAAAATTGAATTAAATGCGGCAAACAATGTCACGTTAGCAAATTCAGCAACGATGAACACAGGCGCGTTAAACGTTTCTGCACCACAAGGGCAATTTAACTGGAATGGAAACATCAAAAGTAATCAAGGTTCGCTTGAATTAAATGCTAATAATTTAGGCGAATTTTCAGCGTTAAATACCAAACTCGCCTCTGCTGGCTTTTCTGACAAAGTGGATTTAACCCAAAACGTTGGAAATATCAGCATCTCGGCAACGGATAAAATCAAAGCAAACGAATTTAACCTTGCTGCAAATCAAGGCAGCGTTGTAATCAATGGCACGATTGATTCAAAAGACGTTGCAATTCGCGGCAATGATGGAATTTCACTTGCGGGAAAAATCGCCGCAACCAATGTCACATTAGACACCGTGCATCAAAACGATGCTGAAAGCGGCTTACTCGATTTATCTGCAAAAAGTGCAATCGATTCAAAAAATGTGCATTTACGCACAGGCAGAAATGACGACAAAAAAACTATCAACGTCAGCGTAATCAACACCAACATCAAAAGCGACGTAGTGTTAGAAGCCACTCGCGTTTATGAAAATCAAAGCGAGATTAACGGCGAAACAATTGCACAAATTCAAGCTGAAACCGCCGATTTTATGAATGCTGCGCCGAAATTAAAAAATAATTCGGGCGCAAAAATATCCCTTTCACCAGGCGTTGAATTGCGTAGCGATGGCGATTTAACGCTGTCTACAACGTGGGATTTTGCAAGCAAAACCATCAATGACGAAACAGGCGAAATAATGAGCTTGTGGCGTTTTAACGACGGTCAAGGAAATAAAAATGTTGCGGGATTTTTAACGCTTAACGCAAAAGGTGATGTGTTGATTAACGCTTCTTTAACGGACGCATTTGCAAATGGCGCGTTGCTTGGCACTGACCCAGAAAATATCTATCAAGACGTTTTACAGTCGGGGGCATCGTGGAATTACAAAATCGCAGCGGGTAAAAACGTGAAACTTGCGAGTGAGTATTTTCCAGTTGATGAATATGGCGAACCCTCAACTGACGCTGTGCAAGTCGCTGTTAGAACGGGAACTGGCAAAATTGAGATTGCCGCAGGTGAAGATATTTTATTTGTCAAAGGCGCGGCAAAACTGCCTGTTGTGGTTGATGAAACCGATGCTGAATTTGTCGATGAGTTCACAGTTGAAGAAGAAATCACTGATTCAAAATTTGCCGCCGCAATTTACACCGCAGGAAAACCCGCTGAATTTACCAAAACTCAACTTTTAAATGGTGAAATTGCAGGCGTACCCGCTAAAAAAGCGAATGAAACAGAAGCTGCATATTTAAACCGTTTAGACGCACAACAAATAAACGCGCTACTTCGTTACGGCTACATTGATGAAAATTTAATCGGTTTGCAATTCCGTGTTGCCGAATATCCAACAGAAGGCGGTTCAGTTTCATTAAACGCTGGCAAAAACATTTCAGGCATCAACACGGGGCAAGAAATAAGTGATTGGCTCGTGCGTAGCGGTGTCATTTCTGAAAATAATCGTCCAACTTCTTGGGGAATCAATCTTAGTGGCGACAGCGCAAACGACGATAAAGGCGTTCACTTCTTCAATCAAAACATCGGTGCATTAGGTGGTGGCAACGTCACGATTAACGCAGGCGGCGATATTTCAAATTTATCGGCAATGTTGCCAACAACAGGCAAACCGTTTGGCAAACTCAGCGACGAAGCAACAAATCAATGGACACAAACAGGTACGGTTATCAATGGCGGCGGAAATTTAACGATTAACGCAGGCAATAATTTAATCGGCGGTGAGTATTTTGTCGCAAAAGGCAGCGCGAATTTAAATGCAGACGGCAGCGTTTTAGGTTCAGGCGAATCGAATTTAGGCGCATTAGTTCAACTCGGCGATGCGAATTTCAACATTTCAGCACGACAAAATGTCGTAGTCGGTTCAGTTTTCAATCCAACAGTTTTAAAACAAACCGTGTTGCCAAATCGTAGCGGCGATTCGCGCTTTTTCACTTACGGCGAAAATAGCGGCGTTTCACTTTCGGCAACGGCTGGAAATATCACGCTTCAAAACGATATTGCCGCGATTAAAACCGTAAAAGGTCGTGAAAGCGATTCTGAAACAGGTTTTGAATATGCAGTTTATCCTGCGTCATTAAAAGCGGCGGCGTTCTCAGGTGATTTGAATTTGAATCATTCGATGACGATTTTCCCTGATGCCAAAGGAAAATTGGAATTACTTGCAGGTAACAATATCGGCGTAGACGAAACCGCAGGGCAAGTGATTTCAATCAATATGTCTGATGCTGACGCGGCATTTTTACCGTCAATTCAAAATCCAACGCAACAAATGGAAGGCAGTTTAAGTGATGGGCTAATTCGCACACGCGAATATCTCGACGCTTCAACGCCAAATCCGCGACTTGTTCACGCTGAAAAATCGCTATTTTTAAACAACGAAAACACACCGAAAATTATCGCAAATTTAGGCAATATCGCGTTTTCATCAAATTCTGATGTGACGTTTTTCTTACCAAAAGCCGCGCAATTTAGCGCGGGACATGACATTCAAAATTTGAGTTTTTCAGGGCAAAATTTGAGTGGCAGCGACATTACCAAAGTTAGCGCAGGACGCGACATTACGTTCGATGCGATTGTCGATGAAAACGGCAATGTGCAAGCTAACGACAAACAATTTGAACTCGCAGGTTCAGGCGAATTGCAAGTGCAAGCGGGGCGAAATATCAGTTTGGGTGGCAGCGCGGGGATTAACACGATTGGCAACACCAAAAACACCGTTTTATCGCCAAAAGGCGCGAGTATTTCGTTAATTGCGGGTTCAACAAATCCTGTTGAAAAAACCGAACTCACGTCACTTTTTGAAAAAATCAAAGATTCTGCGGCAAGCGCGGCAGCCGCGACAGATGCTGACCGCAAAGCTATTTATCAAAAAGGCTATGACGCAATCGAGTTGTTATTTCCTAAAAAAGCCGAAGCTGCAAGCGGCAATGTGTCACTGGTTTTCAGTCAAATCAAAACCTTAGCAGGTGGCGATATTAACTTAGCCGTACCAAATGGTGAAGTGAATGTCGGTTTAGCGGGTTCGCTCGGTGGCATCAAAAAAGGTGCGGATAAACTCGGCATCGTGGCGCAACAATCGGGCGATTTAAACGCTTTCACGTCGGGCAATTTTAACGTCAATCAATCGCGGGTTTTCACAATGGGCGGAGGTGATATTGCGATTTGGTCATCGCAAGGCAATATCGATGCGGGTAAAGGTGCGAAATCCGCTATTTCCGCTCCCGCACCAATTACATCGGTTGATTCACAAGGCAACATCGTCACAATTTTCCCGCCTGTTGTTTCAGGTAGCGGTATTCAAACCATCACCCCACAAATTGAAAACGCTAAACAAGGTAACGTTTATCTTGCCGCGCCTTCGGGCATCGTTGATGCAGGCGAAGCGGGAATTAGCGGCGGCAAAATTGTAATTGCGGCAAATGCGGTTGTTGGTGCGTCAAACATTTCCGCGTCAGGCGGAACTTCAGGCGTTCCAACAGCAGTTCCAACGCCTTCGGTTTCTGGTGCAGCAAGTAGCGCGGCAGCAAGTGCCGCAAAATCAGTTACGCAAATCACGGACAATTCACCAAAACAAAATTTTAATGAAAATACCAAGAAAGAGAATGACGATAAAAAGAAGAAAAAACGCACTAAAAGTTCACTAAAAACAGATGTCGTTGGTTACGGAAACTGTAGCGTAGGTGACGTAAGAGAACATAAAAAAGGTTGCGGTAGTTAAATTTAATAAACATACAAAAAATAGATGAAAATAATGAAAAATGTCATTTCAAAATTAGGTTTGCTTTTGTTACTCATGCCGACGGTGGCGTTTGCTTGGTGGAATAACGATTGGTCATCACGCAAAGAAATCACCGTTGATGCTGGAGCGACAGGTGCAGATATTCAAAGCTCACTTTCTGACGTTCCCGTTTTAGTGCGTTTGCACACGGGCAATTTTGGTTTTTTCACCGAATTAGCAGAAAACGGCAAAGATTTGCGTTTTGCGCTCGATGATAAAACACCGCTGAAATACTCGATTGAAAAAGTCGATGCGTTGGCAGAAATTGGTTTTGCGTGGATTAAATTACCAACCGTTCGAGGTGCAATTAGCACCGACACGCTTTCGATGTATTACGGAAATGCCAATGCAGTTGATGATTCGGACAGCAAAGGAATTTATGACGCAAATCAATCGCTAGTTTTCCATTTCAAAGATGGCGAAA
>CAIQZX010000139.1 GCA_903876445.1 uncultured Pseudomonadota bacterium
GCGTTCTAGTGGTGGCTTCGACTGACCCGAACTGAGAATATCAGCTCCTTTCGCATCTCCACGAGCTTTGACCCGTTTAGAAGATGGGGAACGCTTTACAGTCACGACAGAACCTGCCGCCTCAAATTGGTTGCACAATCCAACACTGTTTGTTTGGATTGCAAAATTATTCGCTTTTTACACATTGTCAGCCTCTTGGCTTTCGATGACCAACAATGTAAGCACACGGGAATTTTACAGTATGAATAAGAAAATCAAAAGCCGCTTCGCGGAAGGAGTGCTATCCATCCCCACCCAAGCCTATCAGCTCTGGGGGGGGAATTTCGCAAGGTCAGTTAAAAATAATGACAAACTATGGTGAAATTTCACATGGTCAATTAAAAATTGATTTTAATTTTCCAATAGCGACTTTGCATAAGTAATTGACAATAATTGAGCGCAATCTTCGTGTAAATCCGCCCACGCACTGCTAAGTGATAAACGAACTAACGCCGATGTTGGCAACAATTTTTCGGTGTCAGGAAGGGCTTTTTGACCAACTAAATATGTCAATAAATCTTCCAATTCTGGATTGTGTCCTACCAATAAGATACGTTTTGTTGTTTCAGGACAGCTTTCTAAAACCATCTTTAATTGTGCAATTCCTGTTGCATACAACCTTGAATCTTCTTGAATTACCAAACCTTCTACGCCGAGTTCCTGATAAATGATTCGCACGGTTTCAATCGCACGTTTTGCAGGTGAACTTAAAAGTGCGTCGGGAATTAAATGCTGTTCTTTCAACCAGATACCAATATTTTTAGCGTCACGTTTTCCACGTTTTTTCAGTGGGCGTTTGATGTCGCTAACATCTACTTTACGATCAGATTTTGCGTGTCGAAGTAACCATAATTCTTTCATTATTTTTTGTCCTTAAAACCATTCTAATCGATATAAATCTTCGCGGCGTTTGGCTAAATTCTGCGCTGCACCACGGGTTCTTGCTTGTTTCAATAAATCCAAATTAACATCGGCAATCAGTGTCATTTCGGTATTTGGCGTAGCTTCTGCCAAAATAGCATCGTGAGGAAATGAAAAGTCACTTGGACTAAAAATGGCGGCTTGCGCGTATTGAATATCCATATTTTCAGCGTGCGGTAAATTACCAACACTGCCTGTAATCGCAACAAAACATTCATTTTCAATTGCTCTCGCGTGAGAACAATAACGAACCCTCTGGTAAGCATTTTTTGTATCAGTCCAAAAAGGAACAAATAAAATTTGTGCGCCTTGTAAAGCAGCTAAACGCGCTAATTCTGGAAATTCGGAATCGAAACACACTAAAATCGCAATTTTTCCGCAATCTGTATCAAAAACTTTCAGCGCGTCCCCACCTTTTACACCCCAGCAACTGACTTCGTCAGTCGTAACATGAATTTTATATTGCGCTTCAAATGTTCCATCACGTCTTAACAGCCATGACACGTTATAAAGTTCGTGATTACTATATTCAGGCATTGAACCCGCAATGATATTGATATTATATGACATCGCCATATCAAGCAAACCATTACGAATATCGCTCGTAAATCCTGCTAAAGCACGAATTGCATCGGGCGGATGTTTGTCGTTAAACAACCCCATCAATGGCGCACTCATGTATTCCGGAAATAAGACAAAATCCGCGTGATAACCGGCTACAGCATCAATGAAAAATTCAGCGTGTTTTAATAATTCTTCAACAGTGGTCATAGTTCGCATTTGCCATTGCACTACGCCTAAACGCACAACGCTTTTTGATGACACAATCGATGAAGGTTGTTTATCAACATAATCTAAATTTACCCATTCTAAAAGCGTCGCAAATCCCAACGATTCCTTATCAATCGGCAAATAATTCGTAAGTAATTTTCGAACGTGAAAACCATTTGCTAATTGAAATGATAAAACCGGATCAAAAATTTCACGATTTTTTACTTCTTCGATGTAACGCACAGGCGTATGATTTTCAGCATACTTGTGATAGTTAGGAATACGCCCACCAGCTATAAAACGCCGCAAATTTAAACTGCGACACAATTCTTTTCGCGCATCGTAAAGTCGTCGTCCTAAACGTAACCCCCGATATTTTGGGTGAACAAAAATATCTACGCCATAAAGCGTATCACCTTTGTAATCGTGATTTGTTAAATAACCGTCGCCTGTAATTTGAGCATAGGTGTGAACGTCGCCGAAACGGGAATAATCAACCACCATACTTAACGCAGCGGCAACTAAAATGCCATTATCTTCAATGACAATTTGCCCTTCTTTAAACCGGGTAATTTGAGAGATGTATTGCTCTTTTTTCCACGCGCCACCTAAATTATCGTAGACGCTTTCCATTAAGACTGCCAGATTATCATAATCTTCGAGAGTCAAATGCCGCAGTAAAAGTTTATGTTTTTTAGGTTTATTCTTTTTCATAGACTTTTATTCTAATCCGTATTTTTTACAAAACTGTGACAACATATAAACCTAGCTGTCACATAAAAAACATAAATTTGACACGCGGCTGAAACAGAAAATCTTTAATCTTTAAATTTAAGAATTAGATTTATCTCTCAAGGAGTATTTCCGCATGCCGCATTTTGCAGATTTTCAGAATATATCAGAACGGTTTGATGCGTTAATTCGGGACGAAGCCTATAAGGAAGATATGCGAATCCCTGTTTCAAACAAGCATAATATATTCATGTCGATTACACGCATTGGTTTATTTAAAACGGGTGGGATTCATGTTGAATTAGTGAGTATCAGTAAATTTGGCGCACTCTTTAGTTCAAATCACCATTCTTTATTAAAGTGCGTGGGCAAAGATATGACAGTTGAATTATCACTAGATGGTAAGTATTTTCAGTATGAAGCCCACATCGTACAACAGGATTCTATCAATGACCTTTATGGCATTAAATTTAATCAACAGATTGAATCTGTCGATAATTATTTAAAAGAAAACCACATTAACCTTCATTCCGATGACACACTAAGAATGGGTTCTGTTTGGCTACAATTAGCGAGAATTTAAATGAAAATTTTTTACGGCATTCAAGGAACTGGAAACGGACATCTTGCCCGTTCGCGTGTAATGGCAAAAGAATTGAAAGCAGCAGGAATGGATGTTCAATTTTTATTCTCAGGACGTGCCGCAGATAAGTATTTTGACATGGAAGTTTTCGGCGATTATCAAGTAAGAACTGGACTCACCTTTAATACGAGTAAAGGTAAACTCAATTATTTTAAAACGGCGACTGAAGCCAAAGTTTCTGAATTTTTACATGATATAAAAACGCTTGATTTGAGTGCTTATGATTTGGTCATCACAGATTTTGAACCCGTATCCGCCTGGGCAGCAAAAAAACAGAAAAAACCTGTTTTAGGATTGGGTAATCAATATGCCTACAATTATGACATTCCGCGTAAAGGTTCCGATCCGATTGCAGATTTAATCATGAAATATTTTGCGCCAGCCAATACGTCAGTCGGAATGCACTGGCATCATTTTGGTCAGCCAATTGTGCCGCCCATTGTGGACGCACTTCAGGCGAAAGACATCGTCAAAAACAAAATTGTGGTGTATTTGCCATTTGAAGACACGAACGATGTGATTAAGTTGCTCGCGCCATTTGAAAATTTTGAATTTCATGTGTCATCGCCATCCGAAGTAACCTCCGAATTTTCTCACATTATTTATCATCCGATGGCTTGCGATAAATTTTTGAACGAGTTGTATACTTGTGAAGGAATTATCAGCAATGCAGGATTTGCAATGACGAGTGAAGCGTTGCAGCTGGGTAAAAAAATTCTCGTGAAACCACTACACGCACAAGTTGAACAAACCTCGAATGGTGCGGCATTACAACAATTAGGTTATGCACACGTCATGAATGAATTAGATATTGATGCTGTTCAACATTGGTTACACGATAATCATGCTGTTCATGTAACTTATCCAAATACTGCAAAAATTTTAACTCAGTGGATTGCAGACGGAATGCCAAAAATGACGATGGAATTTATCGAAAAAATTTGGAGTCACGTCGATGTGATAAACATCGAGCGAAAATAATTAAAATTGTTTTCAACAAACTACCACTAAAATCGTTTGCAATTTAGTGGTGGGCAACGATTCAAAATGGTGCATATAAAAACAAAATGATTTTTTTTGGTGCAAATAAAAATTATTGAAGAATTTTATTTTTAATATCGCCCATATCTCGCGGTCTCCCGCACTGAAATAAACACTGGCACACCGTTTGCAATAATTCAAGAAAAGTTAATTTTTCTGGGCAAAACATGAATACTAGAGCAAACAATTATTTCGATGAAATGCGTATTGACGATGTAAAAATTCGTGATATTTACCAGCATTATCAACAATGGCAATCCAATTTATCTTCAGGTACGTTAGAACGTAAAAGTGCGGAAGCAGAATTACTTTTTAGACGATTAGGCATTACATTTGCCGTTTACGGTGAATCGTCAGGCTCTGAAAGACTGATTCCATTTGACATTGTGCCGCGAATTTTCAGCGGTTCTGAATGGCGAAAACTTGAATTAGGTATTAAACAACGAGTGCGGGCGCTTAATGCTTTTCTGCATGATATTTATCATGACAAAGAAATTATCAAAGCCGGCATCATTAGCGAAACCCAAGTTTTAGGGAATGCGATGTATCGCCCTGAAATGCAAGGCGTTAATTTACCGAATCACGTCTACGCGCATATTGCCGGCATTGATTTAGTACGAGTATCCGAAAATGATTTTTATGTATTAGAAGATAATTTACGTACCCCGTCTGGCGTTTCGTATATGTTAGAAAATCGCAATACGATGATGCGTTTATTTCCTGAATTATTTGCTAGTCACGCGATTGAACCGGTTGAGCATTATCCGCAAATGTTGCTTGATACTTTACGCGAAGCTGCTCCCGTAAATGTCAGCAATCCTACAATTGTTGTGATGACACCGGGTTCTTATAACAGTGCGTATTTTGAACACGCCTTTTTAGCGAGCCAAATGGGTGTCGAATTAGTGGAAGGACAAGATTTATTTGTGCATCAGAAAAAAGTTTATATGCACACTACAGAAGGTTCGCAACAAGTTCACGTCATTTATCGTCGTGTTGATGATGATTTTCTTGATCCACTTGCGTTTCGCCCCGATTCGACATTAGGCGTACCCGGTTTATTAGAAGCATATTGCAGTGGTAATGTCGCACTGGCAAACGGCGTAGGAACAGGAGTTGCAGATGATAAATCCACTTATTTTTATGTTCCCAACATGATTGAGTTTTATTTAGGTGAAAAACCGTTGCTTTCAAATGTACCAACATGGCGATTGAGTGAAAAAGAAGATTTAAAATATGCGTTAGCACATTTACCCGAATTAGTTGTGAAAGAGGTTCAAGGTTCAGGCGGTTACGGAATGTTAGTGGGACCAACCAGCTCAAAAGCAGAAATTGAAACTTATAAAGAACGCATTTTAAAAGATCCTGCTAATTTTATCGCACAACCAACATTAGCGTTATCCACTTGTCCAACCTTAGTGGAATCCGGCGTAGCTCCACGCCATGTTGATTTACGTCCATTTGTTTTATCCGGAAAAGAAATCCGTTTAGTTTCCGGCGGTTTAACGCGCGTTGCACTTAGGGAAGGCTCTTTAGTAGTCAATTCGTCACAAGGCGGCGGCACCAAAGATACTTGGGTTTTGGAGGATTAAAATGCTTTCCCGTACAGCAGAAAATTTATTTTGGATGGCGCGTCACATTGAACGTGCTGAAAATATCGCCCGAGTTTTAGATGTTGCTCATCGCACTTCACTGTTGCCATTAGATATTGAAGGGGCAGAAGCGTATTTATGGTATGCCCCTTTAAATATCACGGGTTGCGCGGCGGGTTATGAAGAAAAGCATGGGTTAGCACGCGCAGATACTGTCACACATTATATGGCACTTGATCCCGATAATCCGTCAAGCATTTACAATTGCTTAAAAATGGCGCGGGAAAACGCGCGTTCCGTTCGAAGCGCGATTACTTCCGAAATGTGGGAAATTATTAACGCCACTTGGTTAGAACTCAACCGTTTATCGAATCAGTTAAATAAAACCGAATACGATAAATTTTCCGATTTTTTTGATTGGGTAAAAGGGCGTTCACATTTATTTCGAGGTGTGACGTTAGGCACAATTATTAAAGATATTTCTCTGAGTTTTATCAAATTAGGCACTTTTTTAGAACGTGCGGATAACACAGCTCGAATTCTTGACGTGAAATATCACATTCTTCTCACTGAAAAAGAAAATATCAATAGTGCTGCCGATTATTATCAATGGGGTTCGGTTCTTAAATCAGTCAGTGCGTTTGAAGCGTATCGCAAAATTTACCGTGATGTCATTTCACCGTTGCGAGTTGCTGAATTACTGATATTAAGGGACGATATGCCACGTTCGTTACACGCCTGCATGAATGAAGTTGAAGCAGCTTTAATCGATATTAACGGTTCAGCAGGCAAAGAAGCACGTCGTTGTGCTGGCGAACAACACGCCGCTCTCCATTTTGGTCGAATCGAAGATGTTTTTGATCAAGGTTTACATGAATATATCACTGATTTTCTGGGTTATATGAACGTATTAGGAAAAAATATCCGTGATGCGTATTTATCTCGTCGAGATCATTTTGAAACTTTTCCAATTAGCGGAGCGGTGCAAACACAACAACAAACTATGAACTAATTTATTATGACTTATTGTGTAGCCTTGAAACTAAATGAAGGGATGGTATTCGCTTCCGATTCCAGAACGAATGCCGGACTTGATCAAATTTCCAGTTTTAAAAAAATGCGACATTTTTTTAATGAAAATGATCGTGCGATTGTTATTTTAAGCTCGGGCAATCTTTCTGTTACCCAAAATGCCATCAATTTAATTGAGCAACGTAGCCGTCATCCAGAAACCACCAATATTTGGAATGTGGATTCGATGTTTGATGTGGCGCAATTATTAGGCGAAGCATTAAGAGAAGTTCGCAAAACAGATATGGTTTATTTGTCCCAAAGTAACATTGATTCGAGCGTAAATTTCATTGTTGGCGGTCAAGTCAAAGGCGAACGAATGCGTTTATTTTTGGTTTATACCGAAGGAAATTTCATCGAAGTGAGCGAAGAAAATCCGTATTTTCAAATTGGTGAAACGAAATACGGAAAACCCATTATTGATAGAGTAGTCAAACCCGACACACCATTAAACGATGCTGTTAAATGCGTGCTAATTTCTTTTGATTCCACGATGCGTAGCAATTTGTCAGTCGGTTTTCCGATTGACTTAGTGTGTTACAAATACAACAGTTTGCAGTTAGATTTCCAACATATTACCCAAGATGATGCTTATTTTTCTCAAATTAGTCACCGCTGGTGCGATGGTTTACGCAATGTTTTTGCGTCATTACCGAATCCAACGTGGTTGAGTTAAAAATTCAGCGTCGTCATTTTTCAACA
Source organism: uncultured Pseudomonadota bacterium (assembly GCA_903876445.1). Lineage (GTDB taxonomy): Bacteria > Pseudomonadota > Gammaproteobacteria > Methylococcales > Methylomonadaceae > UBA10906. Next base: position 7,513 of record CAIQZX010000139.1, read on the forward strand.
TAAAATTTTTACGAGTTGACCATTATGACTATTCGCGTTGCTTTGCATCATAAATCACATTATGTGTTTGATCGCCCCGTTGTCGCTACGCCGCATGAAATTCGTTTACGTCCTGCCGCGCACAGTAGAACGCCGATTCTAGCCTATTCATTAAGTGTCAAACCTGAAAAGCATTTTATTCATTGGCAACAAGATTCTTACGGTAATTTCATCGCGCGAGTAACGTTCACCGAACCGACACGCGAAATGGATATTACCGTTGATTTGCTAGCGGATATGACGGTGATTAACCCGTTTGAATTTTTTGTTGAAGATTGGGCAAATCATTTTCCGTTCGATTATCCCGATACGTTAAAAGTTGGACTCGCCCCATTTTTAGAAATTGAAAAAGCAGGCGTTTTTCTCAAAAAATGGCTGACAGAATTTAAAAAAAGCATTCCCGCAGACATAAACATGACTGACTTTTTGGTTTATATAAATCAAAAAGTCTATTTAGAAATTTCGTATTTAATCCGCATGGAAGTCGGCGTTCAAACGTGCGAGGAAACGCTAGAAAAAAAATCAGGATCATGCCGTGATAGTGCGTGGTTGCTTGTTCAGATTTTGCGGCATTTAGGTATTGCCGCACGTTTTGTATCTGGTTATTTGATTCAACTTACCGCTGACGAAAAACCGCTCGATGGCGCGGCGGGAACTGACGTTGATTTCACAGATTTGCACGCTTGGTGTGAAGCGTATATTCCTGGTGCGGGTTGGGTCGGTTTAGATGCCACATCGGGTTTATTGACTGGTGAAGGACATATTCCGCTTGCGGTTTCTGCTACGCCGACTTCTGCCGCGCCAATTACGGGCATGACCAGCATTTGTGAATCCAATCTTGATGTTGAAATGTATGTTACGCGAATGTTTGAAGACCCGCGTGTGACAAAGCCTTTTAACGAAATGGAATGGCAAAAAATTCGTTCATTAGGTTTATTTGTGGATGCCGAATTACAAGCGGGTGATGTGCGTTTAACGCAAGGCGGCGAACCGACTTTTGTATCCGTGGATAATATGGACGGCGCAGAATGGAACATCGAAGCGTTAGGTCAGCAAAAATGGGAACTTGCCAATGTTTTAATGAAAAAAATGCAAGACGAATTTACCTCAGGTGAAGTCACGCATTTTGGTCAAGGCAAATGGTATCCAGGTGAACCGTTGCCGCGTTGGGCGTTAAATGTGTTTTGGCGCGTGGATAAAATGCCAATTTGGCGCGATAAAGCCTTAATCGGCAACACTCCCGCAGAAATTCAAGCCTCAATGATGCAACGTTTTTCAGTGCAGTTGGTTCAACGTTTGGGGTTAAATTCGAGTTATGGAATGCCAGCTTATGAAGACCCTTGGATTGCGATTAACGAAGAAAGTCGTTTACCAAATAATATCGACCCGCACAAACACGATTTAAAACGCCCTGATATTCGCAACAATTTAGCGAAACAATTACGCGACGGCGTAACATCCGTGACAGCTTATGTTCTACCGTTGAAAGCGGTTGGTGAAACAAATGTCAGTTGGGAATCTAGCTCATGGCCTTTGCGACATGATCGCTTGTATTTATTGTCGGGTGATTCGCCAGCAGGTTTGCGTTTGCCACTCAATAGTTTGCCTTGGGTAATGCCTGAAGAAGTCGAAAGAGAACCAGAGCGCGACCCGTTTGAAAAACGCTCGACGCTTTCAGATTTTCCACTGCATAAATCAAGTGCATATCCATTACCAAAGCCTTACAACAAAAAACCCGCGTCAAAAGAAGTTATACACACCGCTTTAGTGTTAGAAATTCGTGATGGTTTTTTGTATGTTTTTATGCCGCCATTGACGTATTTAGAATCGTGGTTGGAATTAGTCGCCGCAATTGAAAATTGCGCGACGAAATTAAATCAGCCAGTGCGTTTAGAAGGTTATCCGCCGCCGCGTGATTCAAGAATGTTGTCATTCTCAGTTACGCCAGACCCAGGTGTGATTGAGGTGAATATACATCCATCGCCAAGTTGGGAAATTCTCGAACAACGCACCCAAAAATTATACGAAATAGCACGAATGACACGTTTAGGGGCAGAAAAATTCATGCTTGATGGTCGTCACATGGGAACAGGCGGAGGAAATCACATCACGTTAGGTGGTGCAACACCTGCTGATAGTCCATTTTTGCGTCGTCCGGATTTGTTAAAAAGTTTAATAACGTATTGGCAACAACATCCCGCGTTGTCTTATTTATTTTCAGGGCAATTTATAGGACCTACAAGCCAAGCACCGCGTGTTGATGAAGCGCGTGATGATAATTTGTACGAACTCGAAATTGCGTTTAAGCAAATGGACGAAAAATTACAAGCCGGTGTTGAAAATAATCAGCCTTGGCTTGTAGACAGATTGCTTAGAAATTTATTGATTGATGTCACGGGTAACACGCATCGCGCCGAATTTTGTATTGATAAATTGTATTCGCCAGATTCTGCAACGGGGCGTTTGGGTTTATTGGAATTACGCGCTTTTGAAATGCCACCGCATTATCAAATGAATTTGTTGCAATCGTTGTTATTACGTGCGTTGGTGGCGAAATTTTGGAAAAATCCGCTTCAAGGCAAACTCGTTTATTGGGATACCGCGTTGCATGACCGTTTTATGTTGCCGTATTTCATTGAACAAGATATGCGTGATATTTGCCGCGATTTGCAGAATTCGGGTTATGCGATTGAAAATGAATGGTTTGCGCCGTTTATGGAATTCCGATTCCCGCGTTATGGCAGTGTGGTTTATGAAGGCGTGCAATTGGAATTGCGTCAGGCAATTGAACCGTGGCACGTTTTAGGTGAAGAAGTGAGCGGTTCAGGAATGTCGCGTTACGTCGATTCATCGGTTGAACGTTTGCAAGTCAAAGTCACAGGCATGATTGGAAATCGTCATCAGGTAATTTGCAACGGTCGTCTTGTGCCATTGCACCCAACAGGCGTTCCTGGTGAATTTGTCGCGGCGGTACGTTTCAAAGCCTGGTCGCCACCATCTTCATTGCACCCAACTATTGGACGGCACGCGCCCGTTGTGTTTGATATTTATGATAGTTGGAACGGACGCTCGATTGGCGGTTGCACTTATCACGTTGACCATCCAGGCGGACGAAATTACGACACTTTCCCAATTAACGCCAATGAAGCCGAAGCGCGTCGTTGTTCACGTTTTTGGAGTCATGGGCATAGTGCAGGCGAAATGTTTATTCAACCCGAAACGGTTAATCCACGTTTCCCGATGACGTTAGATTTACGCTGGAAACCTGCATAATGTTATTCGTTGCGAATAATGCCTGAACCAGATTTTAAAATGAAATTGTTTGTTTTTTCCACTTAATCAATTCCAATTCACCGTCATGATGTTCAACAATGGCGGTGCAACTTTCGACAAAATCGCCCGTGTTGATATACAAAAAATTTTCAATATGTTTTATTTCGGCATGATGAATATGCCCGCAAATTACACCATCTAAATTTTCATTTTTCAGCGTGTGAACAATCGTTTCTTCATAATTTGAAATGAATTGAATAACGTTTTTGACTTTATATTTGATAAAAGCCGCTAATGAAAAATGGGATTCAATTTTTAATAAACGTTTAAACAACCGTAAAAATCGATTCAACGAAATTAACCAGTCATAACCTACACTACCTATTTTAGCAATCCATCGATGATGTCGAGCAATAGCATCGTATTCGTCACCATGAACAATTAAAAATCGTTTGCCTTGTGCTGTGGTATGAATATCAGAAATCTTTACAATAATGTCACCAAAAACATAATTGTCATAATCTCGTACATTTTCATCGTGATTACCGGGAACGTAGATAATTTGTGTGCCTTGTCGAGCTTTACGAAGAATTTTTTGAATGACGGTATTATGTTCGCGTGGCCAATACATTTTTTTTGATAACGACCAAAAATCAATAATGTCACCAACTAAATAAAGTTTTTCGCTATCATTATGTTTTAAAAAATCAAGCAAAACGTCGGCTTGACATTGAGTGGAACCAATATGTAAATCTGAAATCCATATTGTTCGATAAAGATTAGTAGTCATAATAAATGTAAGAATTAAAGAAACGCGAAGGATGGTGGCTCTTAATTGTAAAAATTCAGTCTCCCTGAAACCAAAAAACCCAGCAAGATGCTGGGTTTTCTGAAAGCTCTAACAGCTAAACTTCAAGCTGAATCTTATAAAGAGATTGAGCTAGAAACTTTTTGTTTGCTGTCGTCTTGACCATCGATGCAACCTGTCAAACCAACAATCATTAACGCTAAAGCTAAAACAGAAGCTAATTTTTTCATTTTGAAATCCTCCAAGTTATTTTTAATTATTGTTGCGCTAATTTCTAAGCACGGCGCAATTTATATCATGACTATTCTGTCAATGCAATAACAAAACAGTCGAACAATTCACACACAATTACAACACGTTAATGTCATCGGGCAAGTCAATTTGAATTGCTTTCCCCTGCCATCGCACAGAGCCAATGTTTGTCCAGCTTCCCACCAGATTTTTATACAGTAAATCTCGCTCCCAGACGTTGGGTGCGCTGATTTTTTTCATTTGGATATGAAAAACCGTTTTATTTAAATCAAGTCCTAAATTTTGTCCATAGAACGCGGTTACTTTCATAATAAACTTTTTTAAACGAAAATTGTCAATGTTTGGTGTGACGGCAATGTTTGCCCACATTGAATGTACCCGCCCCCAATTTGGCGCAAGCATTCGTCCTTGTTCATTAACAAATGGCAGCCATTTTTCTTCGCCATGCTCATCAAGGTAAGTAATCGCTAAAATATGATCGTAACCCGCAAAATGATCGTGTAAATACAATGCGTGCGGCACAATGCCAACAAATGTTGTTGACCACAAAACAATCGCATTGCTTGCTTGCGCCAACGGGGTGAGCAACGGATTGTGTAATTTGAAACGATAAATCAGTCCAAAATGAATTGTGCTATTTAATTGTAATAATAAAAATAGCGTCAAAATTTTAATGAATTTTCGTGTAAAAGATTTTGGTTTGCGCGTATAGGCTTTTTCAAATAATTGCGTATACCAAGTGTTATTTTCCAACGGCGTGTTAATAAAACAATTGTTATCACAACGAACGCGCGTATCGGCAATAGCACGGTATTTTTTCTCTGCTAATTGGCGAATTAGCGGCAATGATAGAAAAACACCTGCTAATTTTAAATACCCCATGTTCTGTAAAATTTGAGCATAGGTTTGTACGCCAGCATAAACACGCCCTTTTGAATCGACAGCATACAAATCTTTAAGCAGTGTTTCCGATGAAATTTCTGCGACCGTAGGATAATTTGAAGCAAAATCCTGAGCATTTTTAAAATCAATGCGTTTTAAAATATCAAAATGATTCAAAATCAAAATCGCGCGATTACATAATGGACATTGTTTATCAAAAAATACCGTCAAAGTTGGTTGCTGGGCGACAAAAAAATTACCAATCACTCGCCACCAATGAAATGGAATCATCAGCAAATAAAAACATAACATTCCCAAACCAAATGGATAAATGTTAAACGACAACGTAATGCCTAAATGCAGCGAAGCACCAATGAGCAAATAAATAATTCGGGCATAACGATGCCAAAAGAAAAATAAAAACGTAAATTGGAAAACTAAAATTGTGTAACTGAACGCATTTTCAAACCATTTTTGATTGAGGAAAATGGACATATCGAGCGCAGAAATATAATAAGGCTGTGTTGCGGGAAGCCATGTTCCCAAACCATTCCGCCAATGTTGAGCAAACATTTTGTGAACGGCTGAATCAAAATACAAAAATCCTAAACAAATTGCGACTGGTAACAAATACGCTAACGCAGTAACAGTCGGTTGCGTATATTTGTTGTAATGTGTGAAAGGTGTACTCAGTTTGTAACGTAAATTATCCAGCGAAAAGGCTTTATCCGCAGGCAAAAATAATAAAAAGAATCCTGCACCAATCATGAAAGTATCAAAACCGCCGTCGAAATCACGTTGCATCGGTGTGAAATTCACGAACAGAATCCAAAGTGCATAATTCAATAGCATGGTTGTTTGATAGCGATACCCAAGCGTTACACAGATTGCGACGATTGCCCAGAAACCTAAAAATACCGGAATCATTGGAAATTCAACATCTAAATACGGAATCGGATCAAAAATCAAATGATTGAAATAAAGCAAAAAACAAATTTCTTGTAACGCGATTAAGCCATAACCAATGCGAAATAAACCTAAACCCGTCGCTGGAACTTGCTTATTGAGTAGTGAGATAAATTTAGAAGAAAGATAAGAAACCATAACGACTCGAAATAGAAATTTTTAACCCAAAAAAAAGGTCGCAACACAATCTGTTGCGACCTTTTTTGCTACAGACAGAAAGTCTATTGCGCTTATTGGTCTTCTGGACCTGGAGCAAAAACCCATTTCACAAAGAAGTAACCTGCTGCTACAACAGCCAAACCGATTGTCGCGCCCATTGGCGTTTTCAACATTTCTGTAACGTCTAAAATTGCACCCATTGCATTCTCCTATAATTATTTTGTTTAAAAATACGCTAAAAAATAGCATAAACGGAATGTGCATAATACGTTAGAATCCATGAAAGTCAAGGCTTGTTGCTTGCTCTAAAGAGCTAAAAATTTAAGCCAGGCTTTTAAAATGATATAATCGAAAACGCGACATTTGTACTCAAACATCAACAGAGTGGTAAAAAAATGAGAATAAAAAATTACGTTAAATGTTTGCCGTTAGCAGCTATATTTTTTGCGTGTTCAGCGTCTGCCGATGTTGCTTTGAAAGACAGCAGCGAAATTGTTGGAAATTGGTCAGTAACTGCTGAATCCCTTAGAATTGATGGCGAGAAAAAGTTAATTAAAAGTTCTTGGGAATTCAAAAATGACGGTACTTTGGTTTCTATTTCTACAGATTCATTAGGGCGCACCAAAGAAATGACCGTCGCGGTAAAATATACAGTCGAAGATGGTTTAATTAAAAAACAACTGTCTCCTGGACGTGAAAAATATGAATCCTGTTCAGTTGCCAAAAGAGAGGGTTCAGAAATGGTTTTAAAATGTACAAATCTATTTCTTTTCTTAACAAAAAAATAATAATTTGAAAGGGTTACGGGTATAACAATGATTGGTGGAATTTTCATGATTTTTGTTGCCATCTGGATTTACCAGTCGGCAGCACGCGCTAAAGTTAGTAATATGCTTTTTTGGGTTGCAGGAGCGGCAGTCACATTTTTTATCGTTCAATTTTTATTGGTTGAATTTGACATTACAGTTCTTGAATCGCTTAGAAGTAGCGAAGGTGGCGAAGGCTACGAAGACAATAATGGCGCTGACCGTAAAAATGAAGGTGATTTCCAAGGTTTCGGTGGCGTTTTAGAATCGTTAATTTTTGAATTGATGCCACAAATCGTAGGCTTCTTAGTGGTTGCCGTTTTGCGTAATCGCTTCATGTTGAAAGAAACGCTTAATGTTACAAACTTATTCAGCGGCTTAAAAGAAATGTTCGTTGGAATCAAAAACAGCTTTAAAACAACAGCAAACCAAGAATAATTTGGTACACATCTAGGCGCAAGTTTGTTGCGCCTAGCTTATCACGCCGCCACAATCACACCTCGTTTTGCTAAATCTTCTAAAATTTCAATTCCTTTCTCTTTTAAAATTTGTAACGAAATTGTCGGCGCAAATTCTACCAATTGATTTAAATAAATTTCGGCAAATTGTTCAGGTTGATTTTCAAGTAATTGTAGTAACTGAAACGTCAATGGCGTAATTTCTAAAAATTGTACAATGTCATTTGCATTCCGATAAACCACTAAAAATGTCGGATTTTCAGTAGCTAGTGGCATAAATTTAAGTGAAATTTTTTGCACCGGAAATTGGTAAGCTAACGCACAAGCAACAGACGAAAGTTTTAGTCTTATATTTCTCAGATTTTCTAAAGGCATTTTTTCAAATTCGGCTTCACTAATCGATAACGCCATTTCAACCCATTCGTAATGCGCTAGTTCAAATAAAAAAGGCAAATCTGTCGAATTTTCGCGCTCGTTTTCTAAATACGCTAAAAATTCTTCGGGAATTTCAGAAAAATGCGGCGTGTGGCAAACGTGTTTTTCAAAAAAATCTTGCGCCAGATTTTGCCAATCTTCACGAGACAATAAACTGTGTAAAATGGGAAAATTGGCGGTTAAAAATCCATTGATATTATTAAAAAACAATTCTCGATACATCGCCATTCGTTCAGGTTTTACGCCATTTGGAAGCGAATTTTTTTCAGGGTTGCGAATATAAGCAGCAAAAGCGGCTTGATGCTGTTGAAAACTCATTTTGCCTCCGTTTGAAATTGTTTAATTTGTTTCACTTCAGTAACTAATTCTTTTAATGGTGGCAAATTAAAATCACGTTCTAATAGCGTCGGAAATACGCCAAACCGTTGATATGCGTGTCGCAATAATTCCCAAACTGGATTGATAATTGGCGCACCGTGTGTATCAACTAAAAAATTCTCGGCTTCTTTAAAATGACCTGCAATATGTGCGTAAGTAATACGTTCAATAGGCATCGCGTTTAAAAATTCCAGCGCATCATAATCATGATTTATGCTGTTGACATAAATGTTATTCACATCAAGCAAAATATCACAATTTGCTTCTTCGACAACGGCGTTGAAAAAATCAATTTCGCGCATTTCCTGACCCGAAAAGGTGTAATACGATACATTTTCGATGGCAATTTTGCGTTCTAAAATATCTTGAACTCGTTTAATTCTAGCGGCGACGTGTTTTACCGCTTCCGCTGTAAAAGGAATCGGCATCAAATCGTATAAATGTCCGTTGTGACTACAATAACTTAAATGTTCGCTGTAATGTTCAATGCCGTGGTGAAGCATAAAATTTTTTATTTGATACACCAGCGTTTCGTCTAACGGGTCAGAACTCCCAATCGAAAGAGATAAACCATGACAAATAAACCGATATTTTTCTGTCATGGCGCGAAATTGTTTGCCTAATTTGCCGCCCATCGTAATCCAGTTTTCGGGCGCAACTTCAAAAAAATCCACATCAGGTTGCGGCGTTTGTAAAATTTCGCTTAAAAACGGACGACGCAAACCTAAACCCGCGCCATGTAAATTAGATTGCATATTTTTCTCCTTTGTCGATTAGCAGCGCGATATTAACAAATCTTTTGCTAAACTTAGCGTTTTTTAGATCTTATGGGATATTCGTTTTGCTCTCTCACATTAAAATCGTATTAGTTGAAACATCGCATTCTGGAAATATCGGCGCGGTGGCGCGAGCGATGAAAAATATGACCATGACTAATTTGTGTTTAGTTTCGCCCAAACTTTTTCCCCACGCCGACGCAACAGCAAGAGCAGCGGGTGCAGATGATATTCTAGCGCGGGCGCAAATTTATGACTCATTACCAGAAGCGATTGCCGATTGCACTTTAGTGATTGGGGCTAGCGCGAGAAGTCGAACCATTAGTTGGACAGAAGTTACCCCGCGTGAATGCGCCGAAAAAATCCTGCGCGAATCGGCACACGAAAAAATTGCGATTGTGTTTGGACGCGAAAATTCTGGTTTAAAAAACGAAGAATTGGATTTATGTCGCTATCTGTTACATATTCCTTGTAATTCTCATTACAGCTCATTAAACATTGCGGCAGCGGTTCAAGTCGTGTGTTATGAATTATTCGTTACTGCACAAAATGGTGAAGTGGTGCGTAAAACTGTTGGGGATGAAGACGAACAGGATTTAGCCACAAATCATCAAATGGAATTGTTTTATAACCATCTTGCCGAAGCCTTAGCCGATATTGGTTTTATGCACCCAGAAAAAGAAGAATCACTGATGCGTCGGTTACGTCGTGTTTATAACCGTGCGGAATTACGCAGTAAAGAAGTCGATATTTTGCGTGGCATTTTGCGTTTGTCGCAAGGTCACAAAGGCGCGTTAAAAAACTAAATTATTATTTCAAATTTTAAGAGATTTTTTATGACAACAAATATAAATCACAGCCATTGGTCATCACGGTTTGCTTTTATCTTAGCGGCAACCGGTTCTGCTGTTGGTTTAGGGAACATTTGGAAGTTCCCTTATATTACGGGCGAAAATGGTGGCGGCGCATTTGTCGTTGTTTATTTGGCGTGTGTTTTGTTAATTGGCATTCCAATAATGATTGCTGAAACCATGCTAGGACGACGCAGCCAACGAAATCCTATCGAAACAATGGAGCTTTTAACAGAAGAAGCCAACGCCGATAAAAATTGGCATTATCTCGGTTGGATGGGCGTAATTGCTGGCGTGTTGATTTTATCTTATTACAGTGTGATTGCAGGTTGGGCGACGGGTTATATTTTTAAAGCGTTTACAGGTAGTTTTTTTGATGCCGATGCCGCAGCAATTCAAACGTTATTTGAAAATTTTACCGCTAGTCCGTTGCAATTGATTTTCTGGCACAGCGTTTTTATGGCGGCGACCATGTGGATTGTAGCGCGTGGTGTGAGTAATGGATTGGAAAAAGCCACCCGTTTTTTAATGCCAAGTTTGTTCGTATTGTTATTTTTATTGGTCGGTTATGCAATGACGACAAACAGCTACGAAAAAGGGCTGCATTTCATGTTCAATTTGGATTTTAGTACGTTGACACGCAATTCTGTTTTAACCGCGATGGGACACGCTTTTTTCACATTAAGTTTAGGCATGGGCGCGATTATGGTTTATGGCGCGTATTTACCAAAAGATATTTCGATTGCGAAAACCGCTTATTTAGTCGCTGCGGCTGATACGGTTGTGGCGTTATTGGCGGGCATTGCAATTTTTCCACTGGTTTTTGAACACGGTTTACATCCCGCTTCAGGAGCAGGTTTGATTTTTCAAACCCTGCCAATTGCCTTCGGTAATATGACAGGCGGTTGGTTGATGGGGATTTTATTTTTCGTGTTATTAGTTTTTGCCGCGTTGTCATCGTCAATTTCTTTGATTGAACCAGCGGTGGCTTGGTTGGTTGAAAATAAAAATTTCACCCGTGAAAAAGCCTGCATTTGGACGGGTTTAGGCACTTGGTTTTTAGGTTTAGGCACAGTATTTTCATTTAACATTTGGAAGGACGTGCTTTTCTTTGAGCGTACCATTTTTCAATTACTTGACTACATTACCGCAAATTTAATGTTACCGATTGGCGGATTTTGCATTGCTGTTTTTGCGGGTTACGTTATGAAACGCCAACACAGCGAAAGCGAATTACAAATGCCTTGCAAACCGAGTTATGAATTGTGGCGCGTCTTGATTCGTTATGTTGCTCCCGCTTCAATTTTCTTGGTGTTCTTACACGTTGTAGGAGTTTTGTAAAATGACACGCATTGAAAAAAGTGCGTTAGTGAAATTTTCCGCACAACAGATGTTTGATTTGGTAAACGACATCGAAAGTTATCCAAAATTTTTACCGTGGTGTAGCGGAACGCGCATTTTAAGTCGAGCTGAAAATATCATTGAAGGCGAAATTTCAATTTCAAAAGGTGGGTTTGAGAAAAAATTTTCGACCCGCAACACGCTCGATTTTGGTCAAAAAATGACCGTTGAATTGCTCGATGGTCCTTTTTCACATTTGACGGGCGAATGGAATTTTTTACCGTTGCGCGAAGATGCCAGCAAAATTACGTTGGATTTAGATTTTGAAATGTCGGGTATTTTGGCAAATTTAGCCTTTGGCGCAGTATTCAATCAGATTTGCAATACGATGGTGAGTTCTTTCACGCAACGCGCGAAAGAGGTTTACACGAATGATTAGCGTCGAAGTTGCCTATGCAAAACCTGAAATACAAACGTTGATTCGCGTTGAAATTCCTGAAAATAGCACTGTTGAAGCAGTAATTTTGAAATCAGGCATTTTGATGCAACATTCAGAACTGAAATTAGAAAACTTGGTGGTCGGGATTTTTTCAACGCCTTGCACGTTAGAAAAAACATTGACGGATGGCGATAGAGTCGAAATTTATCGACCATTACTTGTTGACCCGAAAGAAATGCGACGTTTAAAAGCCGCTAGTTTGAAATAACATTTTTGAACAAAAAAACCGCCGTTTAGCAAAAGCTAGACGGCGGTTTTTTAGAGCGAGAAATTACGCGATAGTAAGAACACCTGAAGCATCAGTGACACTTGCCGCAGTAACACCTGTTAATTTAATTAACACATCACTTGAGCCAACTGCAGCTGTTGTATCGCCAAAATAAACATAAGCATCGGAGCTTTCTTGCCAAACCACAGCACCGCCACCTGTTCCAACTGCTGCTGCGACAGCAGCAAGGTGTAATGTCAGTGTTGTATCTGCAGCATTAAATGTAGCAATTCCAGAAGTAATTGTAGCTACACCTGCGCCTGCTGTTCCAATTTGAGTTCCCAACGCCGCACTACCCAATTTCAGTGTATCATCAGCTTTAGTAAAGTCTGAAATTGTGTCGAAATTAGTTGATGAAGGCGTGCTAGAATCACCTGCTGCAAAAACAAACAAGTCATTACCCACTCCACCAGTCAAACTATCTGCACCTACACCGCCAGTTATGGTGTCTGCTCCCGTACCACCATCAATCGTGTCAGCTCCAGAACCACCCACAATAACGTCTGCACCTGAGCCGCCATTGATAATATCTGCGCCTGCACCACCTGTAATTGAGTCAGCAGCTGTGCCGCCTGTTACGCTGGCTGTACCGTAAGAAGCTAACGCTGTTGATAAATCTAAGGCAGTTGTAGAGGAATCGCTAATGGTAATGTTCAGTACACCCGCTGCTGTATACGCGCCACTAAGTAAGTCTGAACCTAAACCCCAATCCATGATTTTATCTGTTGCGGTATCTGCTGACGTAATGATAAATGTGTCGGCTCCCGCACCACCTGTTACGCTATCTGCACCAAGCCCAGCCGTAATTGTATCCGCACCAGAACCGCCGATAATTGTGTCTACTACTCCACTACCAATCAAAGTCGTTCCTACAGAAGCATATCTTGAGACATCAATCGTATTGCCGGTTGCTGTAACAAGAGATACGTCCACTTTAACAATTCCAGCCGTCGCAGCCGTTGAATCAAGAGCAATCGTTGCTATGGCTGTATTAGCTACAGCTGTAATATATTCAACACCCGTTACACGCGACCATGTATCACCAGCGGCAATAGTAAACGCCGTGCCTGTTGTTCCAACACTTAACGTATCGTTTCCTTCACCACCGGTGATGCTATCAATTGCCGTTGAGCTGAGTAAATCTGCTGAAAGTAAATACGTTAATGTATCGTTACCTGCTCCGGCATCTATCGAATCGGCTCCTTCACCACCTGTAATACTGTCGTTACCTGAGCCTGCTGTGATGCTATCTGCGCCTGAACCGCCAATAATAGAATCTGCTAATGTGCTGCCAACGATTGTGTCATTTGCCGCGCCACCTGTAATGGTTACTGCTGATTTTCCAGCTGTAATGGTTGTTGCAGTGGCAGGACCTACAACTGTCGTAGAAGTTTCAATCCCTTGCGTCGTAGTAGAAGTTCCCGTTAAGGTTGTGTAGCCTTTTGTGTCAGAAATCCATGAAAGCGCGTCCGAACTCAAAACCGCTACTTGTGCTTGTGTTAAGGCTTCGAGCTTTGCAGTAGTAATCGTTTTTAGTTGATCGGTCGTAATAGCATGAACAGCACTGCTTGTTGTACCGCCGGTGACTGATAATCCTGCGATAGCCGTTGCCGTCAAACCGCTAAATGTCGATTTTGTCATTGCATCAATTTGAGCAGAGGTTAAAGCGGCTGCGTCCGTTGCATCAAAACCACCTATTTGAATAGTCGTTGTGGCTAAGAAAGGTACTTGGTCAACGGTTAACGCTGCAATGTCTGAAGCACTAAATCCAAGTAAATTTAAACCTTTGATGGCTGTTCCTGGAATAGCAGCAATTGCAGCTGTTGATAAGCTGGTTGCTTGAGCGGACGTTAATTTTGCGATTTGTGCAGGCAATAAATAACTCGCTTGGTCGGCACCCAAAGCCTGTAATTGACCTACTGAAGTCGTTGTTAATACCGCGATTTGTGCTGGCGTAAGAGCTTGAATCTGATCACCAGACATCGATGCAAATGCCGCTGATGTTAAAGAAGGCAAAGCGGTAATCGTAATACCTTTCAGCGCAGCGGGTTGCAATGCCAACACATCCTCAGATTCTAGCGCAGCGATTTGGGCGGGAGTCAATGCTTTCAAATGAATAGCCGTTAACACAGCGGCTTGATCTGAAGTCAATGCCGCCACTTGGTTTGACGCGCCAGATGTGGCATTCAAACCTAAAATGTTTTTAGCGGTTAATCCTAATATCGAATCCGGTGTAATCGCCGCAATCGCATCTGTCGTTAGAGCTTTAACTTGTGCAGAGGTTAACGCCGTCATGGCTTGGGGTGTTAATACTGACGCGCCATCCGAACTAATCGCTGCAATTGACGCGGTGCTTAAAAAACCAAATTGAGCCGGTTTTAAAGCTGCCATTTGTTCTGCCGTTAAATCAGAAAGTGTTAAACCTGGCATATTCGCTTTATTAAAACCGGGAATCGCTTTAGGGTCTAACGCGGCAATGTCATCAGCTTCCAATTCGTGAACTTTCGCCGATGTTAAAGCGTTAATTTGAGCTGCGGTGATAGCAGGAGCTTGCTCAGGCGTAAGTGCCACTAACTGATCCGTCGTTAATGCGGCAAATGTTTTTGGTACTAACGCGCCCAAAAATGCACCATCTAAACCTGATATGGTATCTGCAGATATTGCAGCTAATGATTTAGACGGGAGATTTTGTATTTGTGCGGTCGTAAAAGAAGCTAATTGTTCAAGTGTTAAACCAACCGCTTGCAAAGTGCCAAGTGCAGAAATTTGAGTCGTTGTTAAAGCACTAACTTGCGGCGGTGTTAAGAACGCGATATTTTCCGATGTTAACAAACCAATTTTTAATCCTGCTAATGCACCGGGAGCTTTTGAGGTTCCGGCGTTAATGCCACCCAAATGATCACTATCTAAAGCCGTTAATTGTGCTTTGCTGAATGCGTCAATTTGTTTTGAGGTAAACGCTAACATTTGATCCGCTGTAAACGCATTAACTTGATCCGTCGTTAACGCTGCAATCGGTAAACTCGGAATCACTTTAACGCCAATACCCGCTAACGCATCCGGTGTAAGGTATTTGAAAACCGGTGTCATGCTGGTTATTTGTGCCGCTGTCGCTTTTGCAAGGTGAGCAGGTGTCAAGTCACCAGCCTGTGTTTTGGTAAGTGCTGCGACTTGAGCTGTAGTCAATTTTGCAAAAACCTCTGGTGGAACTTCAGACCCAATATCAGCCGTTGCAGAAAAAACAAATTTCGGAGTGGTAGTAGCCATTTTTAAATCCTCGTATTTTTTTAGGTGTAAAGAAAGTGATTGAATAGTGCGTGATTTTACATTGTATTTGAACTCAACGGCATTCTTATCGGCATTAAACAGTGAAGTTTAATAAAAAACCACGTTAAAATATGCAACCTCATCTTTATTAAGTCAAAAGTTAATTATGAAATATCACGATCTGCGCGACTTTATTGCTCAACTCGAAAAACAAGGCGAACTCAAACGCACAAATTACCAAGCCGATCCGTATCTGGAAATTACTGAAATTTGTGATCGAACGTTAAAAGCGCAAGGCGCGGCGTTACTTTTTGAGCGTCCAAAAGGTTATAACGTGCCATTACTCGGTAATTTATTTGGTACACCGCATCGTGTTGCAATGGGAATGGGTGCAGATTCCGTTTCAGAGTTACGCGAAATTGGTAAATTACTGGCATATTTGAAAGAACCCGAACCGCCAAAAGGTTTCCGCGATGCGATGGAAAAAATTCCGGTATTTAAACAAGTTTTAAATATGTCGCCAAAAATGATTAAACATCCCGCTTGCCAAGAAAATGTGTTGCGCGGTGATGAAATCGATTTAGGACGCTACCCGATTCAACATTGTTGGCCCAATGATGTCGCGCCATTGATTACTTGGGCGTTAGTCATCACAAAAGGACCTAACAAAGAACGCCAAAATATGGGGGTTTATCGTCAACAAGTGTTAGGAAAAAACAAAACTATCATGCGTTGGCTCGCACATCGTGGTGGCGCGTTAGATTTCAAAGAATGGCAAGATGTGCATCCGAATGAACCTTTCCCCGTGACCGTCGTGTTAGGCGCAGATCCTGCGACGATTTTAGCAGCCGTAACACCCGTTCCCGATTCGCTTTCAGAATATGCGTTTGCCGGTTTGTTACGCGGTAGCAAAACCGAACTTGCTAATTGTTTGAGTAATAATTTACAGGTTCCCGCCAGCGCAGAAATCGTGTTAGAAGGTTTCATTTACCCAAATGAAATGGCTCCCGAAGGACCTTTTGGCGACCACACCGGTTATTACAACGAAGTCAGCGAATTTCCAGTTTTCACGATTGAAACCATCACCGAACGTAATAATCCGATTTATCACAGCACTTACACCGGTCGTCCACCGGATGAACCTGCGATTTTAGGCGTAGCATTAAACGAAGTGTTTGTGCCGATTTTACAAAAACAATTTCCCGAAATCGTTGACTTTTATTTGCCGCCCGAAGGTTGCTCTTATCGCATGGCGGTAATTTCAATGAAAAAACAATACGCCGGTCACGCCAAACGGGTGATGCTCGGAACGTGGTCATTTTTACGGCAATTTATGTACACAAAATTTGTGATTGTCGTTGATGATGATATTAACGTTCGTGATTGGCAAGACGTGATTTGGGCGATTACAACGCGGATGGATCCGGCGCGAGATTTAACGATTTTGGAAAATACACCGATTGATTATTTAGATTTTGCATCACCGGTTTCTGGTTTAGGCTCAAAAGTCGGTTTCGATGCCACAAATAAATGGGCGGGTGAAACAAATCGAGAATGGGGAAAAACCATCACAATGTCGCCAGAAATCATACAGCGCGTCAATGACATTTGGGGGAAATTATGATTCTGAAATCGGAAATAACATTCTAAAAGCCGTACCGTGATTTTCTTCTGTGGAATCCGAATCAATCAAAATATGTCCACCTGACTGATGAACGATTCCGCTTACTGTCGATAAACCCAAACCAGTACCTTCACCTTGCGGTTTTGTGGTGAAAAAGGGATCAAAAATTCGGCTCAAAATATCGCCTTCAATTCCCGTGCCGTTATCCGCAACACTCAATTCAACAAAATCACCGCTAATAAAACTCGCACACGCTAAACAATGTGCTGATAAACCCTTTGTTCTTTTGAATTTAAATTGAATTATGCTGCCGCGCTCTTTCAACGCATCACGCGAATTTATCGCCAAATTTGTCAGAACTTGATGCAAATCCATCGAATCAATTTGAATCGTATCCTCGCATTCAAAAAGTAATTTTACTTCGATTCGGCTGGTCAATGCGGGTTGCAATATTTTTAACACATTTTGAACAACGCTTTGTGTGGGTTTTACATCCATTTTTGTTTTTTGCACATCTTGACGGCAATACGTCAACATTTTGTTGATTAAATCGGCCGCTCTATTCCCTGCTAAATCAACGTTTTTGCTATTATTTTCAATTTCATTTCGCAATGCGTCGTCTTTAATGTCTTCGCACGCATACATATTCATTTCATTGAAACCTAAAATACAACCCAAAATGTTATTGAAATCATGAGCAATTCCAGAAGTTAATCGCCCAATACTTTCTAATTTTTGCATGTGGTTAATTTGCTTATTTAAAATGTTATTGTTTTCATAAGATTTAGCCAATTCTTCTATGCGACGCTCTTCCTCTGTAATATCTCGCCATTCCGCAACAGACCCTAATCGCTCGCCATTTTCTCCTAAAATAGGACTTGCCCTGATATTGATAACATGACCGCCTAACGGCATATTAACTTCAAGCGTATCGGTGAAATGCGAAAGCAAATGTCTCTGGAAAGAAGCATTTTTATGAAATAAATCAATGTTTGAACCAACTAAATTTTCAACACAAAACACCGGAATATCTTCACGAATTTTTGTCTCAATTTTATTAAATAAACTTATCGCTGCTTCATTAACATAAATCACAACCCTATCGTTATCGGCAATAATCACGCCTGTACTAAGATTATCCAAACCGATTTTAAGCTGCAATAACGCTTTGGCTAATTCACTTTTAGCCACATTTCTAGCTTGAAGTTGTGTATTAGCTGAAAATAAATCTGCCGCACGCGCTTCTTTTTCCACATTTTGACGTTTCAATTCTTTGTTAGCGATAGCTAAATTTTCGGCATATATTAAGTTTTTATCTTGCGCGACTTTTAACTCAATATAATTTCTTACACGCGCTTTGATAATCGAAGGATGAAAGGGTTTACGAATATAGTCTACGCCACCAACTTCAAAACCATAAACTTCAGATTCGTGGCTCAAGGATGCGGTAATGAAAATAACGGGAATTCCGATTGTTGATGAATCAGATTTTAATTGTGTACACACTTGATAACCATCCATATCGGGCATCATAACGTCTAACAAAATCAAATCCGGTTTTTTTTCTAACGCTAATTCCAATCCTTTTTTTCCATCGGTCGCAAATATGACTTCGTAGTCGCTAAGAATATGAGCGATTACACGAATGTTCATCGAATTGTCATCGATGATTAAAATTAAATGAGATTTTTCTGGAGCCGCGTTCATCGTTTTTTATGTTTGCCTCTTTAAATTATTATATGGACAGTAAATTATTATATGGACAGTCACAGACAGTCACAGGTGATAATTTTATCATGTGACAATTGTATTTTGACATCCTCCCCGCCCTAAAGGGAACGGGGATTCCTGATTTAACTCAGGAGCAGGTGTGTATCACTACTACCTGCTGGTTTCTGCTGCTGACGGCATTACAGCACCGTTCACTTCACAGACTAGCCCCCGAAAGTCC
>CAIQZX010000140.1 GCA_903876445.1 uncultured Pseudomonadota bacterium
AATCGTGAAAGGAGCATTGAGAGTTGTCAATGCTATACGAACGCAGAGCTTATGTAAGACTAATGCGAGTTATCGCGGCAGCAGTTGGCGTTGAAGCGTTTAGATGAACATAGATACTTTTCTATGGAATTCACAACTATATGCCAAAATAAAATTGTGAACTACCCAAATAATAAGGCTTGTAGCTTTGACATCCTCCCCGCCCTAAAGGGTTAAAACGGGGATTCCTTAGTTTAGCCCTTCATGCCCGAAAGGGGTGTTTCTGAAAAACACCTTATTTCAACCTAGCTGTAGCTTAAAAGCCAGATAGGGGGAAGTACACAGCAACAGCGCACCCAACAGAAAAAAGATTAACATGAATACAACAAAATCAAAAACACCCTTACATCCCCGCCCTGAACGGCGGGGCTTTACGGGCTTTTAGGTAAATATGGTAGAGCTTCACTCCCAATTTTACTCCTGAACTAAAATCCATGGCTTCACTACGACAGCCCAAAGTTCTGAATTGTTTTCAAACCAACGTAATGCTTGATCGTCGGTTACTAATGCGACCTGTTTATTTTCCAGCCATTGTTGAACTTCGGTTTTATTATCCAACGAAAACTGATAACCCACATCAACTAAATCTAATTCTTTTGAAATCCAAACCGCATCTCCTTTAGCATAAAAACGTTGTAATTCTAACCAAGGAATTTTAGCCGTTTCTAAATTTACTTTTTCTCTTTCAACTTCATTCATAACACGCTGCCAGTGTTGCCTTCATTTTATCTAAACCCAATTCACGGGTTAATTTAATGTTATTTTCGGGAATCATTTCCGGATGTTGATAACTATCTAACGCTTCTTCTAAACTATTTTCTCGTAATAAATGTAACATCGGATAGGGGGAACGATTCGTATAATTTGCGGCATCATTTTCCGTCGAACCGTCAAAACAATAGCGTGGATGAAAACTCGCTAATTGATAAATTCCTTCGTAATCCTCGGCTTCAAGCAACGCTTGTGCGACATCCACAAAATCCAAATAATCGTCAAAATCCGCAAACGCATTAGCATAAATTAACAACGTTGTTTCAATCTTTTCATTTTCGTCTAAACGCGCACATTCATCGATTAAATTTTCTAAACACGTTTCTATGTCTGTCGAATTTTCAAGCGCGAAATGAATACTTTTACGATCCATTTCTCGTTTTGCAAAGGGACAAATGTTGTGAGCAATAACAACGGTTTCTAACCAGTTTTTGGTTTCTGAAATGTGTTTCATAATAATTTTTCGCCTCGCGCCAATTTCGGTAACGCCCCTTCAAGTCCCATTGCGCCACGCATAACTTTATTTTTCAATGGTGTTATTCGCTCGGCTAATCCTAAACCCACATTGCGTAAAAACTTCAACGGTAAAATATCATTGCTAAATGCCTGATAAAAAATGTCCATCACCGTCATCATTTTTAAGTTTTCAGTACGGCGCATTTTTTCATAACGTTTTAAAACACTCACATCGGAAATTGAACGCCCTTGTTTAATTGCCTCTAAAATGACTTCCGCTAAAGCTGCCGCATCGAGCAATCCGATATTCACGCCCTGCCCTGCTAACGGATTTATCGTGTGTGCCGCATCGCCAACTAATACAACGCCATGTTTAACGTAATGTTGCGCGTGACGGCGCGTTAAAGGAAAACTGGTGGAATCTATAACGCGCATGATTTCACCTAAACAATCAGGGAACGCGGCGACCAATTCCTGTTTTAAATTCTCAGACGATAACGCTTGCAAACGTTTCACTTCATCGGGTGAGTTATACCAAACAATAGAACCAAAGTTTCCGGTTAACGGTAAAAATGCCTGTGGCCCAGAAGCCACAAAACGTTGCCAAGTAATATCTTGTTGCGGATAAGCAGTTTCAATATAAATCACTAGCGCGTGTTGTTCATAATCCCAACTCGTTACACCTAAACCGACATTTTGCCGCACTTGAGATTGTGCGCCATCTGCGGCAACAAGTAATTTTGTGGTTAAAACACGTCCGTTATTCAACATCAATTCGCTGTCTTCGGAATTTGAATAATTGAGCGTTTCAATTCGCGCCGGACACATCAAGTCGATATTTTCAAATGTTTGTAAACGTTTTAATAACGCTAATTGCGTGACCCGATTTTCAACGATAAACCCCAATTCACTGTGTCCAATATCGTCACTACAAAATTCGGTATCACCTGAATTTTCCCAAACACGCATCCGTTTGAACGGACAAAAGCGACGATTTTCAATACCTTCCCACGCGCCAACGGTTTCTAAAATGGTTTTTGATGCAATGCTTAATGCCGACACACGCAAATCATGAGGTTGTTGTGCGTCAAATTCTTGAGGAAATTCACTTTCAATCACCGCAACTTTTAAATGACTTCCGCCTAAACAACACGCGACTGCCGCGCCTACCATTCCGCCGCCAACAATGACGACATCAAATTGTTCTTTCATAAATCCTCACAAAATCGATTAGTTTGAAAATCATAACGCATTCTAAACGATTGCTTATTTTGAAAATTGGAATTTTTAACGCAAAATTCATAGCAATTTTTACAAAGAACATCTAACTATCATGAAAAATTCTCCCTTTATCTTATCTTTTTTATTTGCATCCATGAGTTTACCGCTATTTGCGGCATCGAAACCTAAAACGCCGCCGATTGTTTTGCCGGTTGTACAAACTATTGATATTGCGTATCTCAGTCAAGAACTTACGCCGCCGACAGAAACGTTATCGAATCTTGATTCTTTTCTCGCTAGTAAAGGAGTCGAAGGTGCAGAACTTGCGATTAGCGACAACAATACGACAGGACAATTCACGCACCAAAATTTTGTCTTACACAAATTCAATATCCCCTCTGACGGAAATGTAGGCGAAGCGTTTAAGCAAAACATTTTAACGAAATTTCATTTCGTTATTACCAATTTGAATGCTGCTAATACGTTGGAGATTTCGGATTTAGCCGCAAATTCAGACACGCTTTTATTGGACGCAGGAACTTTCGATGACGCTTTACGGAATGAACAATGCCGTCAAAATACACTCCATTTATTGCCAAGTCGCGCTATGAAAGCCGATGCGTTAGCGCAATATATGATGAAAAAACGATGGGTGAAATGGTTTTTAGTGGTTGGTAATACACCTGAAGACACGTTATTTGCTAATGCGTTAAAACGTTCAGCAAAACGCTTTGGAATGAAAATCATCAGTGAAAAAAAATGGGAACATACTTTTGATACACGTCGTAGCGCACAATCTGACATTTCTGTTTTCACTCAAACCGATGATTATGATGTTTTAGTCGTTGCGGATGAACAAAGTTTATTTGGCGAGTATTTAGCTTATAGAACATGGCTTGCGCGTCCAATTATCGGGACGCAAGGCTTAATTCCAACAGCATGGCATTCGACACACGAACTTTGGGGCGCAACGCAAATTCAACATCGTTTTCAGGATTTAGCCAAACGTAATATGCAAGAACAAGATTATGGGGCTTATTTAGCGGTTCGCGCAATCGGCGAAGCGGCGACTCGTACAAAATCCAACGAATTAAAAACCGTTCAAGATTATTTACGAAGTCCACAATTTACGTTGCAAGGTTATAAAGGAAATCCGTTGTCATTCCGCGCATGGGATGGTCAACTACGCCAAGCAATTTTACTTGCTGCCCCGCGCTCTTTGGTAACTGTTGCTCCCATTGAAGGTTTTTTGCATCCGAAAACGGAATTAGATACGCTCGGTTTTGATCAAAGTGAATCAGGATGTCATTGGCGATAAAAAATTGCACTTGCTATTTGAATTCACGGATTATAATGCGGCTTTATTTTATTAACCCTTTGAGGAAAAAATGGCAGTTTATAGTACAAGTGAATTTAGATCGGGTTTAAAAGTGATGTTAGACAATGACCCGTGTGCGATTATCGAAAACGAATTTGTAAAACCTGGCAAAGGGCAAGCGTTTAATCGCGTGAAAATTCGCAATTTAAAATCAGGTCGCGTTATCGAACGAACATTTAAATCGGGCGAAACGCTCGAAGGTGCTGACGTTGTTGATATGGAAATGCAGTATTTATACAACGACGGGGATTATCGTCATTTTATGATGCAAGATACCTTTGAACAATATCAAGCGGATGCCAAAATTGTTGGCGATGCGGCTTTATGGTTAAGAGATCAAGATATGTGTACCGTAACATTGTGGAATGATTCGCCACTAGCCGTTACACCTGCAAACTTTGTAGAATTAGAAATCGTTGAAACCGATCCAGGCGTTCGGGGTGACACATCTGGCGGCGGCGGAAAACCCGCAAAATTAGCCACAGGTGCTGTCGTTCGTGTGCCGTTGTTTGTCGCACAAGGTGAAATTATCAAAGTTGATACACGCACCGGCGAATATATTTCGCGCGTCAAAGAATAATCTTCTCATGCAAAATTCAACACCGTGGCAACCAAGTTGTTCGATTGAATTATTGCAACTAAGAGCGCGAATGCTACAACGCATTCGCGTTTTTTTTGCCGAACGAAATGTACTGGAAGTCGAAACGCCACTACTCAGCCACGCAAGTAGCACAGACGCACAACTTCATTTTTTCACCACGTTTTACGAAACTTCCGCAAATCGACAGCCGTTATTTCTGCAAACATCGCCAGAATTTGCCATGAAACGTTTATTGGCAGCGGGTAGCGGTTCAATCTTTCAAATCTGCAAAGCCTTTCGCAATGGAGAAGCGGGACGTTTTCATAATCCCGAATTTACGATGCTGGAATGGTATCGAATAAATTTTGATTTAACAGAATTGATGACGGAAGTTGAAAGTTTGTTTGATTTTTTATTTGATGGACAATTAGCTCCGCCACTGCGTTTAAGTTATCAAACTGTTTTTGAACAATTTACCGGTTTAAATGCGTTGATTTTTTCGTTTGAGGATTATTCTACTTTTGCAAAAAAAGCGAATTTAATCGATGCCATAAAAATTTGTGGTGATAATCATGTTTTATGGCTGGATTTTTTATTTAGTTTTTGTGTACAGCCCTATTTAGGTGAAAAAGGGTTGTGTTTGATACAGGATTATCCTGCTTGTCAATCTTCATTGGCACGTTTAAATGCGAATAATCCACTGATTACGGAACGAGTTGAAGTGTTTTTACACGGTATTGAATTAGGTAATGGTTATCACGAACTCACCGATTTTTTCGAACAAAATCGCCGTTTTGATGCCGAAATTGAAATTCGTTGTCGAGAAAATTTACCGGCTGCGATAAAAGATGAAAATTTATTGGCAGCATTGAAAAATGGTTTGCCGAATTGTGCGGGAATCGCGTTAGGATTGGATAGAATTTTGATGATTCTGGCAAAAATGCAAAAAATTTCAGACGTATTAAGTTTCGATATTGAACGTGCTTGACATTCCCCGCTTTAAAGCGGGGACGCTATTGCTAAAGCAGTATTACGATTTACTGATTGTCATCAACTTTTGATAAACCATCTAGTGACCAATTGTTAAATTCTTTAGCACCGCTTGTGTCGTCGCCATTTTTATAACTAATACGGCAAACATATTTATGTTTTTTTGATGCACTGCCTTCATGAGAAACATCCGCTTCTGCACTAACAACATATTCGTAATTCCCTAAGCTCCACGCATTTAAAGGTTTTTCTGGCAATGTTACCGTTGTTTTTTTGTCTAAATCTTCTCTGAGATGCACATTACAATGTTCAAAAGCGAATTGCGTCATTTCATTCGATTGCGTAATCATGCTACCTTGATCTTTGCTCTCGATTAAAAATAAATCTGATTTCGCGGCATCTTTTGCCATTGGAATTAAAAGTTCACGCTGCATTACTACCAAGCCAATTACAGTAGCAAGCAAAAGCAGAATTTTCATCTTGCTCATATTCAACTTCCCCTAAAAGTTAATTAAAGAATGAATTGTAACACAGTCATTTAACGCAATTTATTGAGAACTTCTTGAGCGATTTTCTGGCGACATAATTGTTCTTTTATTTCACATTTTCTTAACACTTCGGCCGCTAAAGCATCGGCGAATTCTGAATCACTCATATCTAAATAATTGAGCGAGGTTTCTTTTTCATCGTCATGAAGTTGCGCTAAATTTAGATGAATTTGCGCTACATTTTCCTCAATTCTTTCACGAACTTTTTCAAAATTTATTCGTGGCAATTCTTCTTCGGTAAAATCCATTTTTTCTAAATGACGGATTGGCTTTTCTATTTCTGCCATTTCGAATTCATGAAAATCCAAACTGAAATTTAATTCTTCTTTTGGTTTTTCAAATACAGGTGATGCCATTTCTTCAATTTTCAATTCGTGAGAATCCAAACTAAAATCCAATTCTTCTTTCGGTTTTTCAAAAGTTGGCGATTCTGTTTCATCAATTTTAAATTCATGAAAATCTAAACTGAAATCCAATTTTTCTTTAGGTTTTTCCAATGCCGATAATTCTGCTTCGTCAATGCCAAATTTATGAAAATCCAAACTGAAATCCAATTCTTCTTTTGGGTGTTCTAACATCGACGAGGCTGTTTCATCAATCTCAAATTCATAAAAATCCAATTCTAATTCTTTTTTAGGCTCTTCTGTTTCTGCTGTTTCGCTCATTTCAAAGCCACCAAAATCAATCGAAGATTTTTTATATTCAAATTGTAACGAGGATTCAAAAAAATCTGCTGTCGCTTTATCTATTGTGTCATCCAGTTTCATTTCGCCAAAAACAATTTCTTTATCATCAAAATCGGCGGTTTTATCATGTGAAAAATCATTGGACTGTGAAATTAAAAATAACGCTTCAGGGTAAAATTCCTTAGCAAGATTCGAAACTTCCGTCCAAAAATTTAGCTCCTTATTTTTACCCAATTTGACCAACTCAAGCATAAAATCTTTAAAGGCTTCTTTAGCATCGTTAGCTTCGTAAAGCCTTAACAATCGCAGCGCGTAATGATGTTTATTTGAATCTACTGCAAATTCATCGAGCAATAATTGCTCTGCTTTGCCGATATTTCCATAAGTACAATACACATCGACTTTGAACAAAATATCATCCATTTTTTCAGATTCATTATGTGAAAAATCCGAAAATATATTTCCATTAAATTCCATATTTTGCTTATTAAACGCTTCATTTTCAGCGGGTGTCACATTATTTTTTTCGAGTATTTTGGTGACAATTTTAGATTTTTTTCGTTGACGTAAACGAAAAAGTCCAAAAATACCTAACAATAATGAACCCACGCCGCCGATGATGTAAGAATACATATCCGCAGAAACGTCTAAATAATGCTTAATCATTTCCGAAAAATTGCTAGTTGTAATGGGAAACTCGCTAGTAACAGATGTAATTGATGGGGCGATAACTGCATTTGTAGTAACTAACGGTTCACCCCCTGATTTTAAAGAAACAGACGTTAATGGCGAAATTTGATTCATGTCAGTTGGCGATTTTAATGCCGCCATTTGTTGCTCTTTTTCGGTTAACATTTTTTGCATTGCCGAAAGCTGTTGTTCTAATTCCGCGACTTTTTTTGATGAATGCGTTTCACTTTTTATAGGTGAATTGTTGTTCATTTTTGAAATCGTCACCGATTTTTCTTTAGCAAAAACCATTTTAGGTTTTACAACCGGTGTGAAATGTTTTATCAAAACTTTTTTTGGCATTGTAAATAACGTTGGAGATTCGACAAAACTGGGAATTTTTAACATTTGTCCAGCAATTAACGAATCCGTATGGCGCGGAAAAAAGGCTTCGGGATTGGCAATAAAAATGGCGGCTAACATACGATTTACCGACACATTATTTTGTTTATTAAATTGCGCGGCAATGTTCCAAAGCGTTTCATTTTCACGAATAGGACCATAAACTTTTTTACCCGTAATGGGATTCAATGGTGTCGAAATAAAATGGAACGGTGTTGGCGTAGCGAGCGTTTGATTTATTACTGGAGAAGGATCAACCAAAACTGTAAATTCACGATATACCGTGCTGTTAATACCTTTAATTTCTAATAAAAAATCTAAAAAAGGTTCTTTTAACGGTTCATTTGATGAGAGTTTAATCCGTGTTTGATCATTTTCGGTAATAGGTTGAAATTTAATTTTTGATAAAAATACTGTCCACGGAATCCCCGATTCATCAAATTTTGCATTCGAAGCCAAAGAAATCTTTAAATCCGTTGCTTTCTCACCGACATCTAAAACTAGCGCAATTTCTGCCTGTAAATTTTGATTAAGGGCGGATTGCAATTTCATTTCACCGATGCCCAGCGCGTAACTTTGTGAGCAAGCCAGCAATGAAGCTGTAACAAAAGTAGTAGTCAGACAACGCACATTATTTTTTTTCATAAACCAAAACTAAACTTTTTACCTTAAATGGAATCGGTCATCAGACCGCACGATAATTTTTTTAGTTTTGCAATATGAAAGCCAAAAATAAATAACGTATATATTTCAATTTACTACAAGATAAATGTCATATAATTGACGAAGTTTAGCCGCACAGAAAAATTATTTTTTTCCCAACATTTCGCGTGCATGAGCCAGCGTATTTTTAGTGATTTCTACGCCACCAAGCATTCGAGCCGTTTCCAAAATACGGTCATTTTTGTCCAACAATCGAACTTGCGACACTGTCATATCGGCGTGATGTTGTTTTTCAACATACAAATGATAATGCGCTTGTGCGGCAACTTGCGGCAAATGCGTCACACATAACACTTGCCGATTTTTACTGAGTTGATTTAATTTTTGCCCCACAATCTCAGCGATCCCTCCGCCAATTCCCGAATCCACTTCATCAAAAATCATGGTAGGTGTCGTTTTATCATTGGCGGTCGTGACTTGAATCGCCAAACTAATCCGCGATAATTCACCGCCCGAAGCGACTTTTGACAACGGTTTTGGTGGCAAACCTACATTCGCACTGATTAAAAAAGTGACACTATCATTGCCATTTAATTTTGGGATTTGCGTTTCAAGTGGAATTACCTCAACGAAAAATTCGCCATTGGGCATTCCCAATTCTTTCATCATCCGCGAAATATGTTGTTGCAATTTTTTCGCATTTTTTTGCCGTTGCGTCGTTAATTCGTCAGCTAACGAAAAATAAACTTTTTGGTAATCGGCTGTTAAATGCTCCAACTCTAAAATCCGTTCGCTACTGTGACTAAGTTGAGCAAGTTCCAATTCTAAATGTTGTTGTAACTCAAAAAGAGCTTCCGGTTTAACGTGATGCTTTCGACTTAATGCCTGTAAAACACCTAGTTGTTGCTCAATTTCTTGTAATTGTGCAGGTTCGGTATCTTGGTTTTCTAAAAAATGACGTAATTCATAAATCGCTTCTTCAATTTGGATTTGTGATTCATTTAACAACAAATTAACAGAATGTAATTCAGGCGCAAATTGTTCGAGATTTGTTAAGGCTTTTAAGGAATTTTTTAACTGGCGATGCACTGATTTATCGGCATCATAAAGCACATCCAATTCATTTTGACCGACTGTTAAAATTTGCTCTAAATTCGCCAATTTCCGATGCGTGTCGGATAATGCCGCATAATCAAATGCTGCTAAATTTAAGGCTTCGAGTTCATCAAGTTGATAACGGAATAAGGCTTCACGTTGCTCGGCTTCGTGGCGTTTTCGTTGTAATTGTTGTAATTCAGATTGCGCGGCGTGCCAATCTCGAAAGCAATTATTGACGCGCTCCAAAAACGCGGCATTTTTTCCGTAATTATCAAGTAATCGTCGTTGTTCGTCGCTTTCTAATAACGTCAAATGCGCGTGTTGCCCATGAATTTCAACTAATTGGCGCGTGAAAGTTTGTAACGTTTGTAATGTAACAGGACGATTATTGATAAAGGCTTTTGAACGCCCGTCACTGTTAATAGTTCGTCGGATTAAACAATGTTGATATTCATCAAAATCATTTTCTTGTAACCACGTCAACGCGCTTGGCGTGGCGGTTAAATCAAATTCTAAATTAACTTCAGCGCGTTTACAGTTTGGGCGGACATAATCCGCCGTCGCGCGTTCACCTAACGCCAATCCTAAAGCAGTCAGCAAAATAGATTTTCCCGCTCCCGTTTCACCTGTTAATACCGTCATACCTTGCGACAAATCAAGCTGCAACGTTTTGACAATGGCTAAATCTAAAATAGTTAAGTTTAAAAGCATCGTTTAATCGGATAACCTTTTTTAATAATTGACGTTTTTTGAGTTGAATAGCGAAAAATAGAATAATTCAAATTTTTCCGAAAAATGCTTTTGCTTCCGCCACATCATGGCGAATTTGACATTGCAATTGTTCCAGCGAATCAAAGCGCATTTCATTCCGCAATTTTTGCTTGAATCGCACAGAAACATAACGCCCATAAATGTCTTGATCGAAATTAAACAAATGCGCTTCTAAAATAACTTTTTGGTTTTCTTCGATTGTTGGACGAACGCCAACATTTGCAATGCCTTGAAATTCTTGATTATCAATCCCCGTCATTGTCACTGCAAATACACCGCGAACAGGCGTATTTCGACGTAACATATTGATGTTTGCGGTTGGAAAACCAAGAGTTCGTCCGAGTTTATCGCCTTGCGCGACACGCCCACAAATCGAATAATCTTGTCCTAAAAATTGTCGCGCTTGCAGCAAATCGTCGGCGTTTAAAGCGTCTCGAATTCGTGTACTGCTAATCCGAAAATCGCCTAATTGATAAGATTCCGATTTCTCAACCTTAAAACCTAAACATTTCCCCTGCTCTTTTAGCAAATTAAAATTACCACGCCTGGCTTTACCAAAATGAAAATCATCACCAATGACTAAATGCTTAACATTTAACTCTGCCACTAAAATTTTTTGAATAAATTGTTCAGGTTCATAATTGGCTAACGCGCGATTGAAGCGGACGATAATCACGTTTTCAATCGGTAATTCATTCAAAGCCAGTATTTTTTCCCGTAACCGCATTAAACGTGACGGCGCATTGTCTGCTAAAAAGTATTCCAACGGCTGCGGTTCAAATAACATAATTGCTGTTGGCAAATTAAGTTCTCGTCCTCGTTCGGCTAATCGTTTGATAACGGCGCGATGTCCTAAATGTACGCCGTCAAAATTCCCAATTGTTAAAACACAGCCATTTAAAAAAGGCGACGGATGATTAAAACCTCGAATTAAACGCATTTGTGAAAGTAAAAAAATAAAAAAATAAAAGTTAAAAAAAAACCCTATGAGTTGAACCTCACAGGGTTTTTTTTCGCAATAAATGCAATGATTATTTCATCATTGATTTTTTGAACATGCTGTCCAATTTGCTGTTGGTATCTTGTGCGTATTGAGCAGCACGGTTTGCAGCTGATTCTGCTGCCGCAGCGCGTGAAGCAGCGTCAGCTGCTGCGCTTTGTGCGCTGTTTGCATCAGCAGATGCTTGTGCAACTGATGTTTTTAAGGTATCAATTTGCGATTGCAAATGTGTAATATCGTCAGTGCTTGCACAACCTACAACTACGCTTGCAACTAAAGCAACCATTGATAATTTAATGAATTTTTTCATGATTTTTTCCTATTTAAAAAAAGAACTTAACGAGAATTTTTACTACAAAAACAACCTATAGCTACGTTCAATTTTAACTACCCATAGCCATATTTTCCAGTTTTATTTTATTTTAACCAGTGTACCGGTATCAACCAACTGGCTTAAATGGTCAATTTGAGAGTTAGTCAATGCAATACAACCATGCGTCCAATCAAAAACGGCATGGACTCTTGCATCGGCACTTCCTAAGCCGTGAATACCAATTTGACCGCCTAATGGCGTGTCTTGTGGCGGGATTTGTCCTAACTCATGAGCGCGAACAATTCGTTTATATTGTCCTTCGTTAATGATATTTTTTTCAAATGCTTTTTCAGCATCATCAACCGACGGATAAGTTAAGCCAAAAAATCGACGAAACATACTTTTATCGCCAATCCAACCGATATGATATTCACCATGCGGCGTGATATTATCACCACGATGTGATTTCAAACCGGCTCCACCACGCCCAATTGCAACGTGTTCAAGCGTTTCAACAGTTTGTTCTCCTTTTTTTACTTCAATTTTTTTGGCTTTTGTATCCACTAACAACCAAACTTCATTCGAACGAATCTCCGTTGCCGCAATAACCGGCAGGGTAAATAAACTAATACATAACAATAAATAAGCGCGTAACATATTTCCTCTACACTTAAAGAACATTTTGGTGTACTTTTAAGAACACTTTGACAATTATTTTCAAGGATTATTATGCACATAAAAACGATTCCTACTCAAACTTATCAAGATCAAAATCCTGGTACATCTGGTTTGCGAAAAAAAGTAAAAGTCTTTAGACAGCGTGGCTATTTAGAAAATTTCGTGCAATCTATTTTTGACGTGCTGCCGGATTTTCAAGGTAAATCACTCGTTATTGGCGGCGATGGGCGTTATTTTAACCGTGAAGCCATTCAAATTATTATCAAAATTGCGGCAGCAAATGGGTTTGGTGAATTGATTATTGGACAAGACGGGATTCTTTCAACGCCAGCCGCATCGCATATTATCCGTAAATATGGCGCGTTTGGCGGTTTGATTTTGTCTGCTAGCCATAATCCCGCCGGTGAAAACGAAGATTTCGGTATTAAATACAACGTTAGCAATGGCGGTCCTGCACCTGAAAAAGATACATTAGCTTTTTTCGCACGCAGTAAAGTTCTCGAAAATTACAAAATTGCCGATTTACCAGACATAAATTTGAACGAAATTGGCTCACAAAACATTGATGGTTTAAAAATTACGATTATTGATTCGGTGAACGATTACGCAGAATTGATGCAATCTATTTTTGATTTTGATTTACTTAAACAAAGTATCAAAAATGGATTTATTACCTTGTCATTTGACGCGATGAGTGCGGTAACTGGGAATTACGCAAAACGAATCTTGATTGATTTACTGGGTGCACCAGAAAATTCAGTTCGAAACGGCACACCGCTTGAAGATTTTGGCGGACACCATCCTGATCCGAATTTAATTCATGCTCACGAACTTGCGGACTTGATGTTTAGCGAAAATGCACCCACATTTGGCGCAGCTTCCGACGGTGATGGCGATCGCAATATGATTATGGGAAAAGGTATTTTCGTTACACCAAGCGACAGTTTGGCAATTTTGGCAGCAAACGCTACGTTAATTCCTGCTTATGCGTCGGGTTTAAAAGGCGTAGCGCGTTCAATGCCGACTAGCCAAGCCGTTGACCGCGTTGCCGCGAGTTATCATATTCCATGTTATGAAACACCGACTGGTTGGAAATTTTTTGGCAATTTACTCGACGCAGACAAAATTACGCTTTGTGGCGAAGAAAGTTTCGGTACTGGCTCGCAACACGTTCGCGAAAAAGACGGACTTTGGGCGGTGTTATTTTGGTTAAATTTAATTGCTCGTCGTCGTCAATCCGTTGACGAAATCGTGCATGAACATTGGCAAAAATTTGGACGCGATATTTATAGTCGTCACGATTACGAAGCGGTCGAAACGGAAATTGCAAATGGCATTATGACCGGTTTGCGCGAACAAATTACAACGCTAGCGGGGCAATCATTCGGTGATTACGTTGTGAAATACGCCGATGAATTTTGCTATCATGATCCAATTGACGGTAGCACAAGTGCAAATCAAGGTTTTAGAATTGGTTTTGAAAATGGTTCTCGAATTGTATTCCGTTTATCAGGAACGGGTACAGTTGGCGCGACGTTACGGATTTATATCGAACGTTTTGAACCCAATGCCACGAAACACAATCAAGATCCACAAATTGCGTTGGCAGAATTGATTGAACTTGCGGAAAAATTCTGCAACGTCAAACAGCTTACTGGTTGGACTAAACCAACAGTTATTACTTAAAGGAAATTTATGAGCAATACGTTAATTCAACTTGCACAAGTTTTAGAAGAGCGCAAAGAACAAACCAGCGAAAATTCTTATGTCGCCAGTCTGTATGAAAAAGGATTAAATTCCATTTTGAAAAAGATTGGCGAAGAAGCCACAGAAGTTATTATTGCGGCGAAAGATGGCGATGCAGAACAAATTATCTATGAAACAGCGGATTTATGGTTTCATTGCATGGTTTTATTGGCGCAGCAAGGTTTGCATCCGAATGATGTTTTAAACGAATTACAACGTCGTTTTGGCTTATCGGGTTTTGAAGAAAAAGCGCAACGCGAACAAAAATAGGAAGAAAAATGCACTTCAGCGTAATGCAATTAGCCTTAATTTTGGGCATTATTATTTTGTTATTTGGCACAAAAAAGTTAACTAATATCGGTGGCGATGTTGGCGCGGCAATTCGTAATTTTCGTTCTGAAATGAAAAAAGGAAGAGATGAAAGCGAAGAAGAATCATCACAACATCACAATGATGGGAAAATTATTGAAGGTGAAACGACAAAAACCTCTGCTGACACAACAAAAACGTCTGATAATTCCTTTAAATTCAAAAAAAAAGATAACGCAAAATGAGTGAAAAAAAACGCTTAATTATTGCAATGACGGGCGCGACCGGTGCGATTTATGGCTTACGGATGCTGCAAGTTTTACAGGAACAGCCGGAATGGGAAACACATTTAGTCATTTCATCGGCGGGATTAGTAAATTTAAAACATGAATTAGGTATGAGTCGTGATGAATTAAGTGCTTTTGCAGATGTAACACATGGCATTCATGATATTGCGGCGACTATTTCAAGCGGCGGATTTAAAACAGAAGGTATGATTGTCGCGCCTTGTTCTATGAAAACGTTATCTTCTATCGCTCATGGTTTTGGTGATAATTTGATTTCTCGGGGGGCGGATGTCGTTTTGAAAGAACGACGACGTTTAGTTGTAATGCCACGCGAAACACCCTTGCATTTAGTACACATTCGAAATATGGGAACCGTCACAGAAATGGGCGGAATTATTTTCCCACCAATGCCAGCGTTTTACAGTAAAACGAATTCCATAGACGAAATGGTAAATGAAACGATTGGACGAGTTTTGGACATGTTTGGCGTAGATGTATCCGATCTTTATACGCCCTGGGAAGGATTTTGAAAAAAGGCGCGAAATCTTCGCGCCTTTCCTATTAAATTAACTTTTGTAATGTACTTCGGCTTTGCCTTCACTTTCGACAATTTCGCCCATCACAAATGCTGTTTCGCCTAATTCAGCGAGTAAATTTAATGTTGTAGATTCATCTTCTGGTGAAATACAAATAACCATTCCAACGCCACAATTAAATGTAATCAACATATCGGCTTGTGATACGTTGCCATTGCTTTGCAACCAATCAAAAATTGCAGGAAATTGCCACGATTTCAAATCAATTTGTGCATTCAATCCATCGGGAATAACACGCGGTAAATTTTCAGTTAAACCACCACCTGTAATATGAGCCAGTGCGTGAACTGGAATTTTTTTCATCAACGATAATAATGATTTGACGTAAATTCGCGTTGGAGCTAATAACGTTTCACCCAATGTTTTACCATCAAAAGGTTCATCTAAAGTCGCTTGATTACGCTCAATAATTTTACGAATAAGCGAATAACCATTTGAATGTGCGCCGGAAGACGCTAAACCAATCAATTTATCGCCCGCGCTAACTTTACTGCCATCAAGCATTTCGGATTTTTCAACAATCCCAACGCAAAAACCCGCTAAATCATAATCACCGTCCGCATACATATTTGGCATTTCAGCGGTTTCACCACCAACTAATGCCGCGCCAGCAAGTTCGCAACCTCTCCCAATCCCTTCAATAACAGCAGCGGCGGTATCAACATCTAATTTTCCGGTCGCAAAATAATCCAAGAAAAATAACGGCTCGGCACCTTGCACAATAATGTCGTTCACACACATCGCCACTAAATCAATGCCAACCGTGTTGTGAATGCCCGAATCAATCGCTAATTTTAATTTTGTGCCGACACCATCTGTTCCTGAAACTAAGACGGGATTTTTATATCTGTCTAGCGGTAACTCAAATAATGAGCCAAAACCGCCCAAACCTGCCATCACACCTGCCGTGCGTGTTTTTGCGGCAATGGGTTTAATACGTTCAACTAACGCATTTCCGGCTGCAATATCAACGCCCGCATCTTTATAATTTAAACCGCTGTTGTTTTCTTCATTCACAATATGTTTCTCTATAAATTTTGGATTTTTAATCTAGGCTTTGCCGCCGTGCAAACGAATCAGCAAAGCCGCTTCGTCATAACTTAAATCTGATTGACGCATTAACTCTGTTACACCAGCACCATCACGAATTTTACGAATATCAACATTGTAAGGATTATTTACAAAATCGCTTTGTTCTAATTCACTGATTTTTTCAACAATATGCGTTAATTGCTGTTTTAACTCGTGTAATTGCTCATGCGTCATAGCAGTACTTTCATTCACCGTCAATGCGGCAGAACATAACCCGTAAATATCATTTTTATTGCCATCGACAATTGTGGTTAAGTTAGCGCATTCTCGTTTCAACTGCAAAACGAAACGGTATAACCAAAATACGGCAAAAAATGTCACCACAAAAGCGATAGTTACAACACTAAAACCCATTAACACGAAACTTTCAGACACGTTCGTCAATGTGTTGGCTAGGGGCGGATTCATCCTTTTCTTCCTCGTGTTCTTCTAATCTTGGATTATTTCTGTGTGGCTTGTCAGGCGTTCGATATTCATCTTTGTGAATTTTTTTCGCTTTAAAAACGGGAAAAGCGGCGGTAACGGCTGGAATTTCTAACATAATTTTCTCCGAATGACGCGCACTGAATCTTGTAACACGTCAAAGTTTCTTAACCGGTGTACGGGAATATGACTTAATACTTAGCGCGTCATTCGTCGCCTGCACCATAACATAAAAAAGCCTTATAAGGCGATAACGAATGTTAACTGACGATTTTAAAAGCGTCCTTTTTCGTTACTGTTATCGGCAATTGCATGACATTTTCCATAACCGGTTACTCACAAATACAACGGATTATTAACAACCGTTTAATCTTAATCAATCGTGATTTATGTTCTGACAGAATAGCTTGGTTTTATTTATGCTATTTTTGTGTCACTAGAATATAAATCGAAAAGCGGGCGAGTTACCAAACAGAAGGTTAATGTCCGCTTTTTTGTTATAGCTTAATCATTGTTCAACCAGCCACTAAGTCGTGAACGTAACCGAATAACTGCTTGAGAGCTGATTTGGCTAACACGCGATTCGGTTAAATTCAAAATTTTACCAATTTCACGCAAGTTCAATTCTTCATCGTAATACAAAGAAATTATCAGTCGTTCCCGCTCAGGCAAACTCGCAATCGCATTACTTAATGCTTTTTGAAATCCTTCACGAGTCACACTTTCTAGCGGTGCTTCGGTTACGCCCGAAGACTCCTCGAGGTAATTATCACCAGTTTGCGCCAATTCTTCAATACTGAACACGCGGCAATTACTTGAATCATGCAAAATATGATTGTATTCATCAAGTGTTATACCTAAGTGAGTAGCGACATCAACATCTTTTGCCGCTGCACCCGTTTGATTTTCAATCGTCCGAATTGCATCGCTAATAATTCGCGATTTTTTATAAACTGAACGGGGTACCCAATCACAACGACGAACTTCATCAAGCATTGAACCACGAATACGAATTCCTGCGTAAGTATCAAAACTCGCGCCTTTGCTGGAATCATAATTTTTCATGGATTCGAGCAACCCCAACATTCCAGCTTGAATTAAATCATCAACCTGTACTGAATCTGGTAATTTGCTCAATAAATGGTAAGCGATACGCTTAACTAATGGTGCGTGCTGCATAATTTGCGCGTCAAGACCACCGATTTGAACGGAACTGTACATTGCTACTGCACTCATGCGACCTCCTGTTTTGAATTGAAGAGACGATATATATTGGCATCCTTCAAAATATGATTGTATTCATCAATACTGACACCCAAATAATCCGCAACGGCTTCGTTGGTAACGTAACCTTTCCGCTGCTCGACAACGCAAGCAGCGTGTCGAATGATATTGAGTTTTCTATCAATCAAACGCGGAAACATATCTAAAATTGGCGCGATTGGATTGTTAAATTCTTTTTCATACATAATTTGCGGGTTCATGCTGTATCCTTTTGGACATATTTAACCATGCGTTCAATAAAAAATTCGATATAACCACCAGCCTGCATTTTCAATGGCCAGCTGTCTATTTTCGCTGCAATAGATTTCATCGCTTGCGCGGATTTACTGCGTGGAAAACCCAAAACGACCGGCATTTGTTTTTGAACCGATTGGCGCAAATACTCATCATAAGGAACTGCACCCGCAAATTGTAATGTCACATCTAAATAGTTATCTGTCACTTTGTTGAGCTTTTGAAACAAAGCCCTACCATGCTGAAGTGATTGCACCATGTTCGTAATAACATGAAAACTGTTACAACCATAATCCCGATGCAACAATTTGATGAACGCATAAGCATCGGTCAACGAGGTGGGTTCATCACAAACTACAATAATAATTTCTTGACAGGCTCTCGAAAAATTCACGACACCAGACGAAATCCCCGCTGCCGTATCAACAATCAAAACGTCAATCTGTTGATCAATTTCACTAAAAGCACGAATTACAGCCGCTTGTTCAATTGTTGAAAGCTCTGTCATTTTTTGAATACCAGACGCGCCCGGAATCAATTTTAAACCTGACGGAGACGTTACCATAATTTCATTTAGTGTTTTTTCACCCGCTAAAACGTGTGACAAATTGAACTTAGGATAAACACCGAGCAAAATATCGACATTAGCAAGTCCCATATCTGCGTCCATTAACACAACGCGCTGTCCCATTTGTACTAATGAAATCCCCACATTCACTGAAACATTGGTTTTACCTACACCGCCTTTACCACTTGCAACCGCAATTACTCGAACTGGTTTGTTTTTGCTCATGCGGCGCATACCTGCTGCTTGATCTGGTTGTTTAAGCATAACCTTGAGCCACCCATGCTTCGTTGTTTTCTTCGTCATCATCGTCGTCAGCCTCTAATTCTGCGACGCATTGTGCAATTAAATCTCTTGCACACGGATGACGCATATCTTCGGGGACTTGTTGACCATTGGTAATAAATGATAATGCTAAATTGTGTTCAATTAACGAGGATAATGCAGAACCAATTGTTGCCGCTTCATCCAATTTTGTGAGAATAGCCGCCTGTGGTTTGAAAATATGAAACGCATCAATAATCTCGTTCATCGCCTTGTACTCCGTTGCCGCAGACATGACAAGATAAGACTTAATACTTAAATCATTTTCTTTCAACGTGTTAATTTGCTCAATCAACTTCATGTCGCGTTGACTCATACCTGCCGTATCAATCAAAATCAATTTTTTATCTGAAAAACCTTGAATTAACTGTTTTAATTCTACCGCACTCGATGCAACTCGCACGGGAATGTTCAGTATTCGCCCATAAGTGTTTAACTGCTCGTGTGCAGCAATACGATAATTATCTGTAGTAATTAAAGAAACTTGATTTGGACCGTGTTTGAGTGTGAATTGCGCGGCAATTTTAGCCACACTGGTTGTTTTACCAACGCCGGTTGGTCCGACTAACGCCACAATTCCACCCGTTTCAAGCAAATCATCTTCGGCAATAGGTAAGACTTTCGCCAATAACTCTTGAGCTTGCGTAAAAACAAAATCGAAATTGGTGTGATTAGCAAAACGGTTCGCAATTTTAATACTTAATTTTTTTGAAATACTCATCACCGCTAAACGATGTAGCAACTCGCTTCGAATAGGGGTTGAATTTGGATTATTTGTGTGACGTACCGCATAGTTAATGCGTGATAATTTAGTATCTAACGTTGTGTGTAATGACTTTAATTCTTGTGTCACTTCTAACAATAACTTTGCCGACGGACTGTCTTTTTCTTGCACAACAGGCGAAGGAACAGGTTCAACTTTTGGCAGTTCATGTGCAACAGGAACATTATCTTGTTGCATCAAATCCGAAAACTTTAAATTTGCGGGAGCTGTGTAAGCCTCCTCTTGAATGGCTTCTTCCAAAAATTCGTCAAACTCATCAACGTAATCATCCGCATAATTTGTATCACTAAAATTCCGACGTAAAGCGTGTGCTTCGTTAGCGACTTCTGCGCGAGTCTCACGGACATTCGGCATAATCGCTTCACGCTGTCGGGGCGGCTCTCGGTAAATCGGTTCACGTTGTCTTTCTACATCGGCATACATCGATTCGCGTTGCGGTAATTGATCGACATATTTATTAACGGGTGGCTGTGCAGGCTGTTTCTTTTTTGTTGGCACTTTAATCATCACGGACGGAACGGACGGTCTCGCCACAGAAGGTTGTTGTGGTTGTACTGCAGCAGATGGTTGTGAAAAATTATGTTTCACCGCATCCGGATTTCCACGCAACTGAACTTTTTCCGCATAGCCAACATATTGATCAATACCGCGTTTTGCGCTGCTTGAACCAAAAACTTGATCTTCTTTTTTACGCGGACTACTAATAACATGCAAATTATTTCGCTCTGCTTGAAAATCGGGCAAATCGACTTTTTTAATTTGTTTCGTAGATTTAGATGGCTTGAAAAAATCTGGCGCAACGTCTCTGCCTTGGGCTGAAGTGTTAGAATGCACAGTTTGTTCATCAAAATCGCGAGCGGCAACAATTTCAACACCGCCTTCTACTTTACGATTTGACATAATAACGGCATCCGCACCTAATTCGTCGCGTACCATCTGCATAGCTTGTCGTATATTCTCAGCAAAATAGCGTTTAATTTTCATTATATGAAGTCCTTAGTTCTTTAAGTCTAGTTACACACGTCGTCCAACATTTGCAATAACTTTTACCTGCCGATCAGCGGGGATTTCGTTATATGCCAAAACGTGTAGGTTCGGAATTGAATGACGAACGAAACGCGATAACCAGGGTCGAATATAGGAAGACACAATTAAAATAGGCAGTTGTCCATCCATTTCCATTTGTTGCGTGTGTTCTTGCAACGAGTCGTGCATTTGATCTGCAAGACCTGGTTCTACGCCGGTGCCGCTTTCGCTCGCCGTTTGGAGAGACTTTTGCAATATCTGTTCCAACTCGCTATCTAAAGTAATAACAGTGAGTTCATCTGCTGAACCGGTAATTTCATGAATGATTAAACGCCCTAAAGCGGTACGCACAGCGGAAGTTAAAATGTCGGTATCTTGACTCTTCGCGCCATATTCTGCCAACGTTTCTGCAATAGTACGCATATCACGGATTGGCACTTGTTCGGTAAGTAAATTTTGTAATACTTTTGCTATCACACCCAACGATAATGTTTTGGGTGATAAATCTTCCACCAATTTCGGCGCGGTTTTCGCCAAATTATCCAACATACGTTGTGTTTCTTCGTAACCCAATAATTCATGGGCGTGCGATTGCAGTAAATGACTTAAATGCGTTGCCACAACGGTTCCGGCATCCACAACGGTATAACCCATCGTTTGAGCATAATCTTTTTGATTCGGTTCAATCCAAACTGCTTCCAAACCAAATGCAGGGTCGCGGCAAGGTTTACCCACTAAATCACCAAATACTCGTCCAGGGTTAATTGCCATTTCCATTTCAGGAACAATTTCTGCCTCGCCAACGGTTACACCCATCAATGAAATTCGATAAGTCGTTGGACTTAAATCTAAGTTATCTCGAATATGTACGGATGGAATCAAGAAACCAAGTTCTTGAGACAGTTTTTTACGCACGC
This sequence comes from uncultured Pseudomonadota bacterium, assembly GCA_903876445.1. Taxonomy (GTDB): domain Bacteria; phylum Pseudomonadota; class Gammaproteobacteria; order Methylococcales; family Methylomonadaceae; genus UBA10906. The sequence goes on from CAIQZX010000140.1 coordinate 21,851, forward strand.
CTTTAATCCGCACCATCAACTGACCACCTTGGTTTTTATCCACCAATGGAATCAATCGATAACCCACTTCTAAACCAATAATATCGACGGGCATAACATCTTCCCAGCTCAAATCGCGGTTTTCTGTGTGCGCCACAACATCTGGCTTTTTAGCACTTGTCGCATTATCGAGAGCTAATTGTTTACGTTTTTTATCAATCATCCACGCGCTACCACCTAACGCCGATGCCAACATCAAAAATACTAAGTTTGGCATTCCTGGAATTAAGCCTAACGCGCCAATAACGCCACCCGTAATCATCAATGATTTTGGGTTTTCAAATAATTGTTGGCTAACTTGTTGACCAATGTTTTGGCTGGTCGCGCCCACTTTCGTTACAACCAACGCCGACGCGGTAGAAAGTAATAAAGAAGGAATTTGCGCCACTAAGCCGTCACCGATTGTCAATAAAACGTAGCGTTCGCCAGCATCAGCAAAAGATAAATCATGTTGCAACATACCAATACATAAACCACCAATCATATTGACAAATAAAATGATAATCCCCGCAATCGCGTCACCACGCACGAATTTACTGGCACCGTCCATAGAACCGTAAAAATCGGCTTCCATAGCGACTTCTGCGCGACGCGCTCGAGCCTCATCTTGAGTAATTAAACCCGCATTTAAATCCGCATCGACCGCCATTTGTTTTCCTGGCATCGCGTCTAAGGTGAAACGTGCGCCAACTTCTGCAACCCGTCCCGCACCTTTCGTGACAACCATGAAATTGATGATAATCAAAATGGTGAAAACCACTAGACCAACGGCAAAATTCCCCCCGATAACGAATTCACCGAAGGCTTCAATTACTTTTCCTGCCGCATCGCCACCATTGTGACCTTCCAATAAAACGACACGAGTAGAAGCGACGTTTAAGGCAAGCCGCAATAAAGTTGCCAATAAAATGACAGTTGGAAACGAACCGAAATCTAATGGTTTAAGGGTATAAACAACTACCAATAAAATAATCAGTGAAAATGCAATGTTGAATGTAAAGAAAATATCGAGCAAAAATGCCGGTAACGGCAATATCACCATCGATAAAATTATCATGATGACAACGGGCGCACCGAGTTCAGCTTTACCGATGATACTTAACGCGCTTTTGAGTTTGGTTAAATCCACGACGGGTTACTCCTGTTTAAATTCGGGCGGTACTTTAATATCCTTAGGTGGCGCAGGCTTTGTACCATGCGTTCTCATAGCTTCTTTTAATTGAAAAATATAAGCTAAAACCTGTGCGACAGCTAAATACAGCCCTTGTGGAATTTCATTATCTATTTCCGTCGAGTAATACAAAGCCCGTGCCAACGGTGGAGCTGCAACTAAAGGAACATTCGCTTCAATGGCGATATTACGAATATGGGCAGCAATTAAATCAACCCCTTTCGCCAACATAATCGGCGCAGAACCTGAAGCCTCATCATATTTCAACGCAATAGCATAATGACTTGGGTTAGTAATGATTACATCGGCATTTGGCACTTCTTTCATCATTTTATTTTGAGCCATTTCCATTTGCGTGCGACGAATCCGCCCTTTAATTTCGGGACTACCTTCCGATTCTTTATGCTCATCTTTGATTTCTTGCATCGACATTTTTAAATTTTTGCTGTGATTCCAAAGCTGATACGGCACGTCAATCGCTGCCACAACAACCAATGCACCACTTAAAATCAAAAAGCTATGTGCAATAAGTTTTAGCGCGTGAATAACCGCTTGTTCCATTGGTTCAGAACTTAAACCTAATAATTGAGCAAAAAGTGAATTAAATAAAAGCCAGCCGACTAAACCCACAAGCGAGATTTTCAGCATCGCTTTGAGCATTTCAACTAAGCCATTGATAGAAAAAATTTTGGGCAAGCCTTTAATAGGGTCGAGCTTGTCGAATTTAGGTGCTATTGAGTCCATACTAAAAATCCAACCGCCTAAGGAAATGGGGGCAATAATGGCGGCAACTGTCAAAATTGCCAACATTGGTGCAATAAGTAACAAACCGTCTTGCATCGCTTGTTTAAAAAAAACAATCGTGGCTTGCGGTTCAAAAATAACGTCGCGTGAAACCTGAAAATTATTTTGCATCATGGCAATTATACCGCTGCCAACACGTCCACCTTGTGATGTCAGCAACCACGCACTGACAATAAGCATTACAAACGTATTAAGTTCCCGAGAACGGGCAATTTGACCTTTCTTTTTTGCGTCATCTAACCGTTTCTGGGTGGGTTCTTCGTTTTTTTCTTGTCCTGAATCTTCAGCCATGTTTTTAAGTTAAGCGTAGTAAATGTTTAATCAATTCATAACCATCATTCAAAATACCGGGCATCAACGCTAAAACATCGGGTAACGTTGTCCAAATCAATAAAATGCCCAACATCAAAGTAATTGGAAAGCCGACAGAGAAAATTTGTAATTGCGGAGCGGATTTTGATGCAACACCAAAAATCACGTTTACCAACAACAAACTCACCACTATAGGCATCGATAGTAATAAACCATCAGAAAAAATTCGTCCGCCCCACATAATAATCGTCCACACATCATTTAAGTCAAAAATCTGACCAATTGGCAGTGACGTAAAACTATCGACTAATAATTTAATCAATAGCAAATGTCCGTCCAAGCTCAAAAACAACAATGTCGTGGTAATCATATAAATTTGTGCTACAACAGGAACTTGCTGACCATTTTGCGGATCAACCATTGACGCGAAACCTAATCCCATTCCATACGCCACGCCTTGACCTGCAAAAACCACAGCAGCAAAAATCATTTGTAGAATAAAACCTGTTGTAAGACCAATAGCCACTTGCTGAACACCAATCATCATTCCCGCGTAACTCATCATGTCAATTTGCGGTAACGGCGGAAGTAGCGGCATTACAAGAAAACTAATCACGCCAGAAAGAATAACGCGAATCTGTGGAGACAAAGCACGAACACTCAACACAGGCATTGATACAAACATTGCGCTAATTCGCATCAATGGAAACGTTAGCATTGCTATCGAATTGAGCAATTGTGCTTCGGTAAAGTTCATGCGAATCAGCCGATTAGGGAGGGAATGTCTCGAATTAAATCCTTAAAATAATCGAGAAACATTTGTAACATCGCAGGTCCTGCCAGTAGTAAAACACCGGCAATCACTATTACTTTCGGCACAAAGGTCAACGTTGCTTCGTTGATTTGTGTTGCTGCCTGAAACATAGCAATGATTAAGCCAATGACTAACGCAGGTAAAAGTAGCGGAATTGTGAGCTTTACAGCTATCACCATCGCTTCTTGACCAATTGTATAAATGATTTCGGGTGTCATCAGATTGACGCTCCGTTAAGTGCCAACAAAAAAACTCGCAGCGAGCATTTCCATAATCAGCGACCAGCCATCAGCGAGAACAAACAGCATAATTTTAAAAGGTAATGAAATCACCATTGGTGACAACATCATCATACCCATTGACATCAAAACGCTCGCGACCACTAAATCGATAATCAAAAACGGTAAGAAAATCAGAAAACCAATTTGAAATGCAGTTTTAATTTCACTCGTAACATAAGCAGGTAAAAGCAATGAAAAAGGAATAGCTTCCGCTGTTGCATTCTCTAATTCTGCTTTGCCCGAAATTCGTACAAAAAGCTCTAAATCACTTTCACGAGTTTGTTTGAGCATAAATTGACGAAACGGAATTGAGGCTTTTTCAATTGCTTGCATTGCATCGATTTTCTCTTCCATATATGGCTGCACAGCTTCAGCATTCACTTTATCGAACACTGGCATCATAATAAAAACGGTCAAAAATAACGATAAACCCAGTAAAACCTGATTACTTGGAACTTGTCCCGTACCAAGTGCTTGACGTAATAAACTGAATACAATCATGATTCGCGTAAATGAAGTCATTGTCAGCAACATCGCTGGCAATAACGTCATCAGCGTCATCAAAACTAGAATTTGCAATGTCACGCTGTACGTTTGTCCACCTTTAGGATTTGATGAAACGGTCAAGGCTTCAATTCCCGTAGGCATTGCGAATGCTACGCCGCTTAAACCAATTGCAGCGAGGGTAAGCAAAATGAAAATAACGGTACGTTTACGCATCGACTTTTCCTTTTAATACTTGTTTTAACTTATGAGCAAAACTGTTTTCGGAAGGTTCAAATGAACTTTTACTTATCAAACAATCATCCCCTTCCAAAACGTGCAGCATTTCAATCCGACTCGGTGTTACGCCTAAAATTAACTGTTTTTTTCCCGCTTGAACTAAAACTAATCGTTCACGCATTCCCAGCGACAAACCACCTACAATTTGTAAGCGGTCTCCGCTGATAAACTGTTGTCGTTGTAATTGTTTAATTGCCCATACGCAAATAGCGAAAATGGCTAAAACAACCAACAATCCCAATGCCCAGCTGGCAAAATCGGTGCTGGAAATAATTTCAGTTTGTCGCATTATGCCAAACGTTTAATACGTTCTGATGGACTAACTACATCTGTTAAACGAATGCCAAATTTATCGTTAATGACAACGACTTCACCATGTGCAATCAACATTCCGTTAACTAAAACGTCTAACGCTTCCCCTGCAAACCGTTCTAATTCGACAACCGAACCTTGGTTTAATTGCAAAAGATTACGGATGCTAATGTTCGTGCGTCCAATTTCCATCGAAATCACGACTGGAACGTCTAAAATTACGTCTAAATTGACTTCTTCGCTTAATTGCTCATGATGTTCGTCATGATCTTCAAATTCTTTGAAGGCTAATGTTTCAATGTCTTCGCTCATGTTGTTTATCTCACTTAAATAATAGTTTTAGTTAGTAATACGCTCTGTAATTTGAACAGCGTAATTGCCATCAGAAATACCGACTTTGCCTTCAAAAATTGGCACACCTGCCGCCCTTAACGAGACAGAGTCAGGCAAATCAATCGGAATGACATCGCCTTTTTTCAGATTCAATACGCTACGAATGGACATATTTTTTTCAATTAACAAGCTATTAACAGGAATATCAATACGCATCACTTCACGATAAAGCGATTCATAAAAATTCTCGTCTACATCGTCGTTGTTGCTGTTAATTACATCGAGCAAATCACGAATTGGTTCAAGCATCGCATAAGGCAACGCGATATGAACGTCACCGCCACCACCTTCCAAATCAACGTGAATTGTTGAAACTACGATTAACTCTGTTGGCTCAATAATGTTAGCGAAACGCGGGTTGATTTCTGAACTCAAGTATTCAAAATCCAAATTCAAAACAGGTTTCCATGCTTCTTTTTGGTCTTTGAAAATCAGTTCAACAATCATAATGACAATTCGCATTTCGGTATTGGTAAATTCTTTACCCTCCGATGGCGCATTATCAAAGAAACCGCCCCCGCCAAAATAATTATCCACTGCTGTGAAAATTAAACTGGGATCCATAACAATTAACGCTTTACCGCGTAACGGATTAACACGAATTACCGTTAAACTGGTCGGTACAAGTAAACTTTGCGTAAATTCTTGGAATTTTTTAATTTGAATTCCTGAAATATAAATCTCGGCAGATCGACGAATAAATTGAAACAAAGATACCCGAAACATTCGCGCAAATCGTTCGTTAATCATCTCTAGCGTTGGCATTCGTCCTCGAACGATACGCTCTTGATGAACTAAATCGTAATCTTTGACAACGCCGCGTTCTTTCAGTTCCTCAACGACTTCTTCGGAATAGACGCTTGATTCTTCTTCGTCTTCATCGCTTCCAAAATCGTCACCGCCGCCCATGCCGTTAAGTAAGGCATCAATTTCTGCTTGTGAAAGTAAGTCACTCATAGTATTTGTTATTGCATGATAAATGAGGTGAAAAAGACTTCTTTGATTTCTAAACCGGGTGCTGTTTTTTCAAGCATTTCCGTTATGTTGTCAAAAATCGCATTCCGTAAGGCAATTTTGCCTTCGTGTGTTTTCAAACCTTCAGTATTTTGCATACTGATAAGCATCAATAAATTGTTCATTATCATTGGTTCGTTCTTTTTCAAGACGGCAACAGTCGCTTCATCACCCGTAGCAATTGACAGCGTGATTTTAACTAATCGCACAGCCGACGTTTGTGGGAAATTAACGATTAACGGTTTTGATAATTCATTGTAAATCGTAATAATTACCGGTGGTGGTGGCTCTGCACAAGCCTCTTCGACTTTATTTGCCATTTGTTGTTGCATATAAAAGAACATCCCACCTGCACCTGCAGCTAAAGACACAATTACAGCAAGTATCAAGATAATTAAATGTTTCTTGGACGGCTTTGCAGCCGCCCCTTCTAGTTCTATTTGAGCCATATCGACAACCTATATGTTTTGTTTAACTAATACTTAGACAGCAGAAAATTTGCTGGCGATTATACCTAATAAACCAATAACGGCTGACGACGTTATTGTTGTTTGGTTTTGAAATGCAGTAATTGTGCCATAAATTAACAAATGACATCATTTTAGGAGCAACATCAATTCCATAAACCGTGGCATAATAACGCCATTGTAATTTTGTCTATTTTTCTATGAAAATCCATGATGACGCGCTGCGGGAATTAGCTCTCGCAGTCATTCAAGTTGAAGCGCAAGCCGTTGCTCATTTAGCTTCCCGCATTGATGCCAATTTTGTGGCAGCGTGTAAATTGCTGTTTGCCTGCAAAGGTCGAATTGTTGTCACAGGTGTTGGAAAGTCGGGACATATTGGTGGAAAAATCGCCGCGACATTAGCAAGTACGGGAACGCCTGCTTTTTTCGTTCATTCGGGTGAAGCGAGTCACGGTGATTTGGGTATGATTACCGCGCAAGACGTGATTTTGGCTTTATCAAATTCAGGTGAAACAACAGAAATTTTAGCGATTTTGCCATTGATAAAACGGCTCGATATTTCGCTGATTGCATTAACGGGAAATTCAGAATCGACACTCGCAAAATTCGCCACAATTCATTTGGACGTTTCGGTTAAACAAGAAGCCTGCCCGCTCGGTTTAGCCCCAACTTCCAGTACAACAGCGGCATTAGTAATGGGTGATGCGTTGGCAGTTTCGTTATTAGAAGCGCGTGGTTTTACACGAGATGATTTTGCTTTTTCGCACCCTGGTGGACAATTAGGACGGCGTTTACTATTGCGAGTCAGCGATATTATGCACACTGATTCAGCCATTCCAAAAGTGAGCAAAAACACCTCGGTCAGTGGCGCAATTTTAGAAATGACAACCAAAAAATTAGGCATGACAGCGATTATAAATTCAGAAAATGTATTGCTGGGAGTTTTTACCGATGGCGATTTACGGCGATTACTCGGCAACAATCTGAGTTTGCCAAATTGTGAAATTCACGAAGTCATGACCAAAAATAGCAAAGTGATTCACGCCGATTGTTTGGCGGCAGAAGCAATGCAAATTATGCAACAACAGAAAATTAGTGCTTTGTGCGTGGTTGATGACCAGCAAAAAGTGTGTGGCGCGTTAAATATGCACGATTTGATTCGTGCGGGGATAGTTTAAATGATACCAGTTCGAGTAATGGAGCAAGCCCGTCAAATTCAACTTTTGATTTTAGATGTTGATGGCGTTTTGACAGACGGAAAATTGTTCTTTGACCATTTAGGCAATGAATTCAAAGCGTTTCATGCGCGTGATGGGCATGGCATCAAAATGTTGCAACAAACAGGCGTTGAAATCGCGGTGATTTCTGGACGTGAATCATTCATTGTCACAAAACGCATGGAAGAATTAGACGTTTCGTTGGTTTATCAAAATCAACGTGATAAACGTGCTGCGTTTGCTGATTTGCTACAGAAATTAGATTTAACAGCTGAACAAGTCGCTTACGTTGGCGACGATGTGGTCGATTTGCCAATTATGACGCAAGTCGGTTTGGCGATTGCGGTGGCGGATGCAAATGAAGCCGTTATTGCTTGTGCGGATTGGACAACGACAATCAGTGGCGGACTTGGTGCGGTGCGCGAAGTGTGCGACATGATTATGCAATCACAAGATAATTTTGAAACGATTTTGGCGGATTATTTGCAATGATGCCCAAACATAACGCTTTTTATGGTTATGTCATTGCGCTGGCAATCATGAGCAGTTTATTTGCAAAATGGCTGACTAATGAAGAGGCTGAACGGAGAGAAGCGGTTGCACACAGCGCAGATTTTTTCAGTGTCGGTTACGCAAAGTGGCAAATGAATGAGCAAGGTGTTTTGGCTTCACATTTAACTGCCAATAAAATGGCACACTATAGCGATAACGGCATCACACATTTAGAAAATCCGTTAATGTTTTTTTATAACACCCCAAATCCTGCGTGGACTTGTCATTCTGAAACAGGCGAATTAGAAAAAGATGGGGAAACATTATTATTGAATGGAAAAGTTGAAATTGAACGCGCTGCCAGTTCACAAGGACGCGAGTTGATTATTCATACTTCAAATTTAACGGTTTATCCTAAAACCTCTTTCGCGCAAACAAACGAATTCGCCGAATTACGCAGCGGCGAAAATCTGACTACGGGTTTAGGCATGAAGGCGACATTTAGTTCACCTGTTCATTTAGAATTATTAGCAAAAGTACATGGCAATTATGATAAAAAATAAACAACTTTGGCTATGCGCCGCCCTGCTCTACAGCACAAATTTATTCGCGCTCGAAAGCGATGCGAAACAGCCGATTACCATTGATTCAAATGGTGCGACGTATGATGAACACGCTGAACTTAGCACTTACACAGGAAATGTTGTTGCGACACAAGGCAGTATTCGGGTGAATTCGGATAAATTAGATGTGCATTTCAAAGGTGGCGAAGCTGAAAAATTAGTCTTTTCAGGCAAATCAGCACGCTTCAAACAAACGCCCAGCGCGGGTGGAAAAGATATTACAGGTCAGGCTTCGACTGGCGAGTTTTATCCCAAACGTAATTTACTGGTTTTGATTGGTGACGCGACGGTTTTACAAGGAAACGGAACGTACTCAAGTGATTATATTGAATACGATATTAAAACCTCGCTCGTTAAAGCGGGTGATAAAAGTGCTTCAACCGATAACAGTAAACAGCGCGTTCACGTTGTCATTCAGCCAAAACCATAAATTATGATTCTCGCCGCAACACAAATACACAAAAATTATAATAAACGTCCTGTCGTCAAAGGCGTTTCGTTACAAATCAAAACAGGCGAAGTCGTCGGTTTACTAGGTCCAAATGGCGCAGGAAAAACCACCAGTTTTTATATGCTAGTTGGCTTAGTTAAAGCCGATGCCGGTGAAATTACGCTTGATGGAAAAACGATAACGACAATGCCAATGCACGTTCGCGCTCAAAATGGGATTGGTTATTTACCACAAGAACCGTCAGTTTTCCGTAAATTAAGTGTTTCGGATAATTTGCGGGCGGTTTTACAATTGCGTGATGATTTAACGGCAGGTCAAATTGAATTAAAAATCATGGATTTGATGGATGAATTCAGTATTACGCACTTAAAAAATCAGTTGGCATTAAGTTTATCGGGGGGGGAACGACGGCGTGTTGAAATTGCCCGCGCCCTCGCCTCAAATCCAAAATTTATTTTACTTGATGAACCTTTTGCGGGCGTTGATCCGATTTCGGTTGAGGATATTAAAAAAATCATTCAGCATCTCACGCAACGTGGTATCGGTATTTTAATTACCGAACATAACGTGCGTGAAACGCTCGATATTTGTGACCACGCTTACATTTTAAGTGATGGACAAGTTATCGCCGAAGGAAACGCCCAAGAAATTGTCGCTAACGAACAAGTACGAAATGTTTATTTAGGCAACAATTTTAGTTTGTAAAGGCGTGTTTTTTTGCATTTCATCAATAAGCCAATCTGTCCATTCCGAAAAATTGTCGCCTTTTGTCGATGATAATTTGAGTATTTTAATCGCCGGATTAACTTGTCGCGCAAAGGCTTCGCATCGCGCGACATCAAAATCAACGTAAGGCAATAAATCGATTTTGTTAATAATCATCAAATCTGCCGCATGAAACATATCGCTATATTTCAATGGTTTATCATCGCCTTCGGTTACGGAAAGCACAACAACTTTATGTGCCTCACCTAAATCAAATGACGAAGGGCAAACCAAATTTCCCACGTTTTCAATGGCTAAGAAACTATTCGCTTGCACTGCTAATGTTTGTACGGCACGACCAATTCCATGTGCATCTAAATGACAAGCGCGTCCGGTGTTTATTTGAAATGCGGGTGCGCCGGTCGCTCGAATTCGATTCGCATCATTTTCCGTTTGTTGATCACCTTCGATAACCGCAATCGGAAATTTTTCTTTTAAAGCATTTATCGTCTGAACTAGTAATGTTGTTTTACCTGCTCCCGGACTGGAAACTAAATTCAAAACAAAAATGTTATTTTCTTGAAAATAGGCGCGATTTTGAGCGGCGTAAGTATTATTTTTTCCCAATAAATCTTGTTCAACTTGCACTAATCGCGCCTTTTCAACGTGACTATGTTGTTCGTGTTCGTGTGAATGTGTTGTTAACAAATTCACTTTTGTCGCATCAATCGCACTAAATTTTCCCGTTCCGCTTGGATTACTACATCCACAAATTCCACACATTTTATTCTCCAAAATTGTTTCAAAATTTAATTTACCAACTGTTTCAACATTGCCTGCTTTAACATTTCTAATTTTTGCAAATCATCAATAGCTAATTCATTCGTATCTGTAACATAAAACATATCTTCAACACGACTTCCAATCGTTGAAATTTTTGCACTGTGCAAATGAATCTGTTGTTTCAAAAATGCCTGCCCAATTTTTGATAATAACCCTGCATGATCCGTCGTAATTAGTTCAATAATTGTGTATCGATTCAATGAATCGACATGAAATTTAATACTTGTCGGAATCGGAAAATGTTGTGCCTGACGAGTTTGAGATTGCCGATGAATGTTTTTTGTATTTTTCACATTATTTTGGAGCAAATTTTGACGCAAGAACGAACAAATATGGACTTCTCGATGTAAATCGTTAATCGCTTCACCAGATTGTTCTAAAACTAAAAAACTATTTAATACATAGTTATCGAGCGTCGTAATAATTCGCGCATCTAAAATTGTTAAACCTAATTGATCTAACGTCGCCGTACTTAATGAAAAAATCGCTCCTTCATTTTTGGTATAAATAAACACTTCCGCACTGCCGCGTTGTGTTTGTGGACGTAATAAAACTAATGGCAAATCCTGTTCATTTGATGCCGCAATAGCAATCGTATGCCACGCAATTTCATCAGATGAATAACGTAAAAAATAATCATCACTGACATGTTTCCATGCTGAATCAATTACCGGTTCACTCATACCGGATTTTAGTAATTCAATTTTTGCTTCTTGTTTATTTTCATTTAGACGATCCGCTAACGCGGCTGGATTCGGTAAGCCCGTATGAATAACGGTATAAGTTTCTAAATACAACTCTTTCAATAGCGCGTCTTTCCACGAATTCCAAAGCTCTGGATTGGTGGCGCGTATATCTGCAACCGTTAACAAATACAAATAATTTAAATACTCAATACTGATAACTTTTTGTGCAAATTCATGAATGACATCTGGATCGCTAATATCTTTACGTTGGGCGGTTGTAGACATTACTAAATGATTTCGAACCAGCCAAGCGACTAAATTTGTATCGTGATTGGAAATATCATGCTGCAAGCAAAATTCTCGCGCCATCTGTTCACCTAAAATAGAATGATCGCCGTGCATTCCTTTTGCAATGTCGTGAAATAATGCCGCTAAATAAAGCAATTCCGGTTTTGTAATATGCTGAAAAATAGCCGTACAAAATGGGAGTTCCTTACTGTGCTTATCAATCGTAAATCGGCGCAGATTACGCACAACAAATAAAGTATGTTCATCAACAGTATAAATATGAAACAAATCGTATTGCATTCGCGCCACGATATGAGCAAATTGCGGAATATACGCGGCTAAAACACCGTAACGATTCATGCGACGCAACTGATTTGTAATACCGTGTGGTTGACGAAATGCTTCAATAAACAAATGATTTGCCGCTTTGTTTTTCCGGAAATTCGCGTCAATTAAATGCAAACTTTTGCGAATCAACCGTAACGTTGTCGCTCGAACACCTTTAATATCGTCGTGTTGTTCCAAAATCAAAAATAGTTCTAATAATGCCAACGGATTTTGCTCAAAAACCTGTGCATTATTTGCTTCTAAATAACCGTTGATGATTTCAAAATTTTCGTTCAAACAACGAACTTCATTGTGTTCGCGCGGTACAAATCGTTCATTAAATAATTGCAACAACATTTCATTTAGCCGCTCTAAACCTAAAACGGTTTTAAAATAAAATTGCATAAACTGTTCAACATCTTGGTTATATGCTTGGTCGTCACTTTTAAAACCAAATTGTTCAGCAAGATCACGCTGATAATCAAATACTAAACGGTCTTCAGCGCGATTTGTTAATAAATGCAGCGCGTAACGAATTCGCCAAAGAACACTCAATAATGCAACTAATTCCGCATATTCTTCTTCTGGTAAAAACCCGTATTTAATTAACTCTTTCAGTGTTGGCGTGTTGTAATGGCGTTTGAAAACCCACGCAATAACTTGTCTATCACGCAATCCGCCAGGACATTCTTTAACATTAGGTTCTAAGTTATAAGCTGTGTCATGAAATTTTGCATAACGCGCTTGCTGCTCTGTCATTTTTGCCGCAAAAAATTTATCTGAAGCCCAAATTTTATCGGGTGAAATTTCATGTTTAAGCATTTTTAGCAAATTAGAACTGCCGCTAATTAAACGAATTTCTAACAAACTGGTCATAATTGTCTGGTCATTGGTCGCCACTTCCACACATTGCGAAATGCTTCGCACGCTATAACCCAGTTTTAAACCAATATCCCAAAGAAATGTAAAAAACGCGCCCAACTTTTCTTGATAATCAGAAACATCATCGACAGGCAAAATTACTAGAATATCGATGTCGGAATAAGGAAACATTTCACGTCGCCCATAACCCCCAACCGCACATAACGCCACTGCTTTTGCTTCATCCCCTAAAAAATATAACCAACAAAGACTTAAAATGTTATCGAGAAAATCCGATTTTTCGCGTAATAATTTTGAAACCGATAGTTTCGGATTAAATTTTTCGCGCAATTCAGTTTCTTTATTTTTAAGCAACAATTTGAAGGTTGCCAAAACATTAGAAGATTCAAACAAGGTGACATCAAGCGTTGTGGTCATTGGTTTTTACCGTTCATTAGCGCGTAACGTTAAAATTTCATAGCCATTTTGCGTAACCAAAATAGTGTGTTCATATTGTGCTGATAAACTGTGATCTTTTGTAACCGTCGTCCAACCATCACCAAGTGTTTTTAGTTGAGGTTTGCCGTGGTTAATCATCGGTTCAACCGTAATAATCATACCCGCATCTAACACTAAACCTTCGCCTGCTTTCCCGTAATGCAAGACTTGTGGCTCTTCATGAAAACTCCTGCCAATCCCGTGACCACAAAACTCTTGTACCACCGAATAACGATTTTTCACGGCATGTTTTTCAATTGCATGACCAATATCACCCAGTGTTGCGCCGGCTTTAATTTGCTCGATACCCAAAAATAAACTCTCGTGCGTCACTTCACACAAACGTTGTGCATAAGGCGCGACTTTACCGACGCAAAACATCATGCTGGTATCGCCATGAAAGCCATCTTTTAAAACAGTAATATCGATATTGATAATGTCACCAGATTTGAGTTTTTTATCGCAGGGAATGCCGTGACAAATTTGATGATTGATAGACGTGCAAATAGATTTTGGAAAACCACGATAATTAAGCGGAGCAGGAATTGCACTTTGAACGTCAACAATAAAATCATGACAAATGTCATTCAATTCATTAGTTGTTATACCAACAACAACATGCGGTGCAATCATATCTAGCACATCAGCAGCAAGTCTTCCGGCTATTCGCATTTTTGCAATTTCTGTTTCGTCTTTAATGATAATACTCATATTTTATAAAAATTCAGCTCGGTGAATGATAGTAAGGATTGGAAATTCTAACAGAGCAAGTCTTGTTGTAAAAAAGCGATTTGAATTCTATCCCATTCACGCAAAAAAAAATGCCCGTTTAATCACGCTGTAAAAATTATGTGATAAAATTTACACCATTTTTAAAATCCCAAAAGAAGGTATCAATGCAAGCAACAGTAAAATGGGTTGATGGCGTTATGTTTGTTGGAGAATCTGGTAGCGGTCACGCCGTAATCATGGATGGTCCACCTGATTTAGGTGGACGGAACATGGGCATTCGCCCCATGGAAATGTTGCTATTAGGTGTAGGAGGCTGTTCTTCATTTGATGTTGTGCAAATTCTACAAAAAGGACGTAATGATTTAGTAGGTTGTGTTGCAGAATTAACAGCTGAACGGGTTGATGCCGTGCCAGCGATTTTTAGTAAAATCCATTTACATTTTATCGTCAGTGGACGTGATTTAAAACCCGCCACCGTTGAACGCGCGGTTAAATTGTCAGCGGAAAAGTATTGTTCCGCATCAATTATGTTGGGAAATGCAGGGGTAGAAATTACCCATGATTTTGAAGTTATCGAGGTTTAATCAGTTGAATACAAAATTACAATTACACGGTTTTAATAATTTAACAAAGTCGCTCAGTTTTAACATTTATGATATTTGTTACGCACCGGCTGAACAACAGCAAGCCTATATTGAATATATCGATGAAGCCTATAACGCGGACAAATTAACCCAAATTTTGAAAAATGTAGCGGATATTATTGGCGCACAAATTTTAAACATTGCTCGCCAAGATTATGATCCGCAGGGGGCAAGTGTCACGATTTTGATTTCAGAAGGCGATGTTTTGCCGCCAATGAATATGAACAGTCAATCACCCGGTCCTTTGCCCGAAACGGTTTTAGCACATTTGGATAAAAGTCACATTACCGTTCACACTTATCCAGAAAGTCATCCGGACAGCGGTATCAGTACATTCCGTGCCGATATTGATGTCTCGACTTGCGGACGTATTTCACCATTAAAGGCGTTAAATTATTTGATTCACAGTTTCGAATCAGATGTCGTCACAATGGATTACAAAGTGCGCGGTTTTACTCGTGATATTGAAGGTAAAAAGCATTATATCGATCACGATATTACGTCGATTCAAGATTTCATCGCATTAGATACTCAAGAAAGTTATCAAATGATTGATGTGAACGTTTATCAAGAAAACATTTTCCACACTAAAATGATGTTGAAAAAAACAGAATTGGAAAATTATTTATTTGAAAAAGAATGTGGTTTATCGGCTGATCAAAAATTAGCGATTGAACAAAAAGTTCATAAAGAAGTGACTGAAATTTTTTACGGTCGAAATTACCGTTAAAACCAGACCTCACAAACAAAGTGCAAGTTCTAAAACTTGCACTTTTCTATTTTTCAACGTAATTGTTTTGCCAATAAAACAATCGGATGCACCACTGTTATATTCTCGCCACGTTCTCGTAATCCTGCTGCAATATGTAACGCACAACCGATATTCGAGCTAACTAGATAATCTGCCGGTTTTTCCAATACGGTATTCAATAATTCGTTTAATAACGTTTTTGCCATTTTTTCATGTTTTAAACTGTAATTTCCAGCCGCGCCACAACATTGCACTGTTTCTGGCAATGATGAGATGTTAGCGTTCGGAATTTGATTCAATAATTTCAAAACGCTTTTATCTGTTTTCATCACATTTTTTAATGTACACGGTGAATGCAAACGGATATTTGTATCAAGTGGTTTTAAAACATGACTGAAATCAAAATTTGTTTGTATCAAAAAATGACTAATATCGATTACCTTCGGCACATAATCTTGCAATGTACTTCCACAACCACTTGCAATCGTGACGATAGCGTCTAGTTTTTTATTGGCAAAAGCGATTTGATTTTCTTTCGCTAATTTGTGCGCCGTTTCAGTATCGCCTTCATGTAATGCTAACGCACCGCAACAAACCTGTGTTTCGGGTAAATGCACGTTAAAACCAATGTATGTCAAAACTTGAATAGCGGCATTCACGGTTTCAAAGTCCAATAATTCGCCCATGCAACCTACAAATAAACCTATGTCTCCTTTAACTTCGGCTAACGCGGGATAATACGTTTCTAAATTTTTTGTTGATGGATTATTGGGTATTAAGCGTTCTAATTCCGCCAAGCCAAATAATTTTGGCAAGTGTAAAAAACGTGCGGTTTTTTGCAGATTTTTTTGTTGATAAAATTTCAAACTTGATTTTATCCAACCACGCATCCGTTTACTTTCAGAAAGTGCTTTAACCAATTTAACAGAAATCGATGTCGATTTTTCCCCATGCGTTTGCGCTCGGAAATCATCAATCAATTTTGCATAAGGTACAACCGCTGGACACGCCTTTTCACAAGCACGACATAGTAAGCAATTATCAATATGTGAAAACAATTTATCGGTAACATTCAAATTACCGCCTGCCCATGCTTGAATTAACGCAATTCGTCCGCGCGGTGATTCATTTTCATTTTGTGTATGTGTATAAGTGGGACAGTGTGGCGTACAAATTCCGCATTTCACACAACTATCCGCAATTGCTAATAATTCTTTTTTTGCATTAGTCATCGTCATTTTCCGTTAGCGCGTGAATAATTTGTTGATATTCAATAAGTTTAGGACGATACAAAAACACGCCTAAAAGAGCAACCCCAGTCAAAATATGTAACGAATTAACCCCATCACCGAAATAAAATATCGTTGCTCCAAAACTGCCAACAATTAACATCAATAGCATCGAAATACTGACTGTTAAGGTATAGCGTAATTTTACAACGCTTTCTACATTTGTGTTTTCAAGTAATGGCATCGTTTGATTAAGGCGCAAAAAAATATAACGCAGTAAATTTGTGAGCGGTAAAATAAAAATCGTCAAAATGTAGAATGTTGTGCGCCAAAAAATACGTTCATTTTCATCCAAGATATGTTGATAAGGGTAAAAATGTGCGCTTATGATGCTCAAAAGCAATAATAAAATAACGACATTGGTAATTAACCAAGGAAAAAAAATAGAGATTTTCAAGAAGATAAACCCATTTAGTAAAAAATAGCTAATCGTAGCATTGCAAAAGAATTCCTGCCAAACTACGTTTGCGTTGGTTTGATTTTTCGGCGAAAAACTAAAGCTCTAATACAAACCGCCATAAAAACATCTGGTAAATTTGAACTGTTTAGTGACATCAACTTGAATTGTGATTTTCCGCACAGTTTGGTGATTTGCTTCTTTGTTTTGTAACGCAATTGGAGTATGTTTTTCTTTTACATTTTTCATAGCAATTCATATAAAAATATAGTCGTGTTTCAGAGTTTGAAACACCGTTAACATTACATCTATTGCCAAAAATCGACTGCT
>CAIQZX010000141.1 GCA_903876445.1 uncultured Pseudomonadota bacterium
CTTTTACATTTTTCATAGCAATTCATATAAAAATATAGTCGTGTTTCAGAGTTTGAAACACCGTTAACATTATATCTATTGCCAAAAATCGACTGCTCAATTAAACTCTTTACCACTTTCAACATAATCGTGAAAGGAGCATTGAGAGTTGTCAATGCTATACGAACGCAGAGCTTATGTAAGACTAATGCGAGTTATCGCGGCAGCAGGTGGCGTTGAAGCGTTTAGATGAACATAGATACTTTTCTATGGAATTCACAACTATTTACCAACATAATTCGTACCGTTCAAATCATTTTAAAATTAACTTCATAGAGACATCATGGCTAATTCACCACAAGCTAAAAAACGTGCAAGACAAGCAGAAACCAATCGTCAACGCAACGCTAGCCAACGCAGCAAATTACGCACTTTCGTAAAAAAAGTGTTAGTCGCAATTAAAGAAGGCGACAAAGTTGAAGCTATTACCGCTTTTAGAACAGCAGAATCGATTTTAGATTCATCTGTCAACAAAGGTATTATTCATAAAAATAAAGCCGCTCGCGGTAAAAGCCGTTTGAATGCAAAAGTTAGATTGATGCCTGGTTTGCCACTTACACAGTCACCAGTAAAATCTTAAAAAAATCTGTTGAGGCGTTGCTTTGCAGCGTCTCCAGAGAACGAAAATTCTCATTTTAGCCGCTTGCGGCTTTTTCTTTTTTTAGCCCACCGAAAAATTATGAATGACATCGATTGGAATCAATACGCTTTAGAAACCCAAGCTATCCGCGCTGGTCAACATCGCACACATGAAGATGAACATAGTATGCCGATTTTTATGACTTCGAGTTATGTGTTTAAAAGTGCCGCAGATGCCGCCGCACGTTTCACCGGTCAGCAAGCGGGAAACATTTATTCACGCTTTACAAATCCAACTGTCGCGGCATTTCAAAATCGTTTGGCGTTAATGGAAAAAGGTGAGCGTTGTTTAGCTTTTTCATCCGGAATGGCGGCAATTATGGCGGTGGGAATGGGTTTGCTGAAAGCCGGCGACCATGTTGTGTGTTCTCGCGGTGTATTTGGTAATACGGTTCTCATGTTCCAAAATTATTTTGGCAAATTCGGTGTGGAAACCGATTTCGTTGATTTAACCGATGTCAGTGCTTGGCAAGCCGCCATTAAATCGAATACACGTTTGTTATTTTTAGAAACGCCGTCAAATCCACTCATTGAAATTGCCGATATTCGCGCATTAGCCGATGTGGCTCACGCGCATAACTGTTTGTTAGTGGTCGATAATTGTTTTTGCACACCCGCATTACAAAAACCCCTCGAATTAGGCGCAGATATTGTTGTTCATTCCGCGACAAAATATATTGACGGGCAAGGTCGTTGCGTGGGCGGTGCGGTCGTTGCGAGTGACGAAATTATCGAAAAATATATTTATCCCTATTTACGAACCGGTGGCGCAACAATGAGCGCGTTTAATGCGTGGGTATTTTTAGGGGGATTGGAAACGCTTGCCGTTCGCATGAAAGCCCATTGCGACAATGCTACCGCGCTGGCGCATTGGTTAGTCGAACAATCCGCCATTTCAAACGTAAATTATCCCGCTTTAACGTCTCATCCTCAGCATGAATTGGCAAAAACGCAACAAAGTCATTTTGGCGGCGTGGTCAGTTTTGAAGTGCAAGGCGGCAAAGAAGCCGCTTGGAAATTGATTGATTCGACTCAAATGTTGTCAATTACCGCGAATTTAGGCGATGTGAAAACAACAATTACTCATCCGGCAACGACGACACATGGACGATTAACGCCAGAAGCTCGTGCATTAGCAGGAATCAATGATAATTTAGTGCGAATTTCAGTCGGTTTAGAATCTATCGCAGATATTAAAGCAGATTTAGCGCGTGGATTTTATTGATAGCACGCAATTCCGCAGGAGCGCACCGGCGTGTGCGCCCTCCATTTGCGGAACAGGCATAATGGAAATTGCGTGCATGGGAAGGCAGACACGCCTACCATCCACGCAATCCCGCACCACAAGCCCAAACAAAAACGCAAAACACTGTCACCCGCGCACCAACCGAACATTAC
>CAIQZX010000142.1 GCA_903876445.1 uncultured Pseudomonadota bacterium
AAGTAATCTTGCGGGGTAACATCTTGGTAATGGGTCAGATTTAAGGTTTTACTTAATCCATGAATCAGTGATACACGGTGAGCAATAGCCGCAAATGAATCGTAATTTAGTTGCTTTACTATTTCTGAAGCAAGTTGTGTTTTACCCGATGCCATAGGGTTTGCATCAACAACGATGGCATTTTTATCCTGTTCTGAAAGGGTTATCAGAAAAGAGACAATCTGCTCTTGATTCAAACTTTCTAGGTGGCAATCAATGATTCGATTGTTGGTAAGATTGACATTTAAAAATTCTGTATTTTTATTTTTGTTTTCTGGTGCTATCATAAACCTGCACCGCCGTGTAATTTCATAACTAATTCCTGTTATGTCGGTTTCAGCAAGCAAGCCCCGAAAATCGTTACCGTGAGAAAGTAAATTTAGATTTTTGGGGTTTGTCCGTTTTAGGCTCAAAATCTTGTGAGCCATCATCAAATTATCTGTTTTTCAACAGATTCAAACAAGCCTTTTTAAAATTTCTTTCTTGTTATCAAAATTTGTTATATTCGTTCCTTTAAAATCATGTTATTAACTTGGTTAATGATATTTTCGTTAACTGCCAACTATTGGTTAATTGTAATAATTTATTGTTTTTGAATGATTTTATATTAAAAGTTAACGAGGTTTGTATTAACTATAGTTTAGAAGTTAGCGATAGGAAACGGAAAGGTGTACACTCTTAAAGAAGCCGCTGATGCTGTAGGATTATCTAAACCTGCAATTTTCAAAGCTATAAAAACAGGGAAAATTTCAGCAATTAAGGATGCTCACGGGCATTGGTATATTCAACCAGCAGAATTACATCGTGTTTATGAACCTATTAACTCGGTTAATGATAGCGATAACCAGTCGTTAACTAAAGAATCAACAGAAACTCAGATTTTAAAGCAAGAGTTGGATACGCTAAGGGAACAATTGCTAGAAACCATTAACGATTTACGTCGTAGGCTGGATAAAGCAGAAGATGAAAGACGGTCTGCTCAAGAAAAATTATCGTTGTTGTTGGAGCATAAACCATTAGCTGTTGCTGAAACTAGGAAGGCAAGAAAGGACGAGAATTTATTATGGAAAAAGATATTCAAGAATTAAGAAAGCAGTTGGCAAGGTGTGCGACAGCATTTCGTCGTGAAGCGGACTATGACTACATTTCAGCACGAGCTAGTTTTCGCATGGCATTCCCACAGCAATTTTTATGGGCTGGTTCTCAGGCAGTGGAAAAATACTTGAAAGCAATTTTACTTTTAAATGAAAGGAGTGCGAAGTATAAAGAGTTGCCTTCTTCAATGATGTCAAAAAAAGAACGTAAAGATTTGGAATTTAAGTCACATAATCTTTTTGAACTTTATAACGCTGTTCAGAGAATTGATTATTTGAATTTCGATATTTCTGAAAGTGAACATTTTTTGAAAGCAATTCAACGGGGAGCGGATAGGTATTTAGTACAAGATTCTGGTGTTTGTTTTGATTTCCTGCAAAAACTAGACAATTTAATTTGGGACATACGACGATATTGTCGATCAATTCCGTTTAAAGAGCGTTACGATGGCGAGTTAGAATCGATAGTGTTTGAAATGAATGACTTGTCCCTTAAACAAAATAAAGCGTTCTTTAGCATACCTGCTGCTGAAAATGGTGAACTTGAAAAAATAATAAGTGGTAAAAATAATTTAAGACGA
>CAIQZX010000143.1 GCA_903876445.1 uncultured Pseudomonadota bacterium
AAACAACATTTTCAAATTCAGATAAATCAATTTCACTGAAAGCGGTTGACCTTTGACTGTCCGTAAAATCAAAGCGCGGTGTTTTGTGCGATAGTGTGATCTCATAAAACTTGCTCCACTGCATCATCAACACTGCGAACTATTGCGCCAATACCACCATGTTTATTAACCATATCCACAAACTTAGTTTGAGCTGGTGACACTTTGCCCGTTGGTGTTTTAATTTCCAATGCGGTAAATATCGCCACCTGTTTCCCGACCATATCTGCGGTTATAGTTTTGCTGGTAAATCCTATTAAGTCACTGCTACCAACACATAACCCAAATGTTACAAGCCTTCCATCCTTTGTAGTTAATGCGCCGACGTTATTACGAAACATTTTTACTGTAGGTGAAGCAATCGCTAAACGGATTTGATTTTGTAATTCAATTTCACTGGACATGATAAACACCTCCTACACTGCGACCACGCCATTGATGCCATGCCCAGCCGCTCTCAAAACCTGCTGCAATGCCTGCTTCCTGTAATTGTTTTAACGTCACGATTTCTGTTACGGGTTTGCGTGCGAGTTCCCACGCTTTAGATTTTGCGGCTTCAATTCTTCTTGATTCGGCTACCATCATTTCGGTAGTCGGCTTTGCTAATTCAACCAGTTCGCCTGCTGCGTGTACCTCTGCAACTTCGGGCTGTTCTACCTCCGCGCCACATTCGGGACAAGCTAACGGCGACAGCCTTTTGCTGTAGCTGCAAAAGCATTCGGGGCAAACCGTAACACTGGTGGTAGGTTCTTTGTTATCGCTTGCGCGTGGTTTCTTAGGGTTCGGTTCTAAAGTCCATTCACGCGCCACGTCTACAAAGTCGTGTGTCATTGTTAAGCCAGCGTGATCAAGAATTATGCAATCGGTTTTGCTTTCGTGCGGACGCATAACCCGCCCCACGGCTTGTAAGTAAATTGTCACTGATTTGGTTGGACGCGCAAGTATTACGCATGAAGTCGGAGGATGATCGAATCCTTCAATCATTATCGCCATATTTGATAGCACTTTAAACGCGCCTCTTTTGAAGTCATTGATAATTGTGTCGCGTTCTATAGCTGGTGTTTTTGCGTCCAAATGACGTGCCGATATGCCTGCTTTTTCAAACGCGGTAACGATGTTTTTTGAATGCTGAACGCTTGATGCAAATGCAATAGTCGGGCGATCTAATGCGTATTTCTGCCACGTTTTTATGATGTCACCAGTGATTACCGCGTTATCCATAACGGCGGCGGTTTCAGTTGCATCGTAATCGCCTTTTGAAATATGTACGTCCTTCATGTTTGGCGTGAACGGTGCGAAAACTCTAGGCTTAACTAAATGACCTTCTTCTATCAGTTGTGCCATCGGTACAACCTGCACAATATCTGTGTAGATTTCGCCCATACCACGCCCATCACCACGGATAGGCGTTGCCGTTAAACACAATACAACTGCGTCAGGATATGCCTTGACTAAATCAACGTAGGATTTTGATATTGATAAATGCCCTTCGTCGAAAATAATCACATCAGCAGGTGGTTTGTTTCTGCGGCTGATCGTTTGAATTGATGCCACCTGCACAGCATGGTTATTTTTGCGCTTGTGGTTTGCCATAATCACGCCGTGTTCGATGTTGAAAGCGTCTAGCTTGTCGCTGGTTTGATTGATGATTTCTTTACGGTGGGCAATGAACAAAACGTGGTTGCCGTTGACGATGATTCGGCGGATTAGTTCACTTGCGACAACCGTCTTACCCGCGCCAGTTGATGCTTGCAAAATGACTTTGCGGTGTCCTTTTTGAAATGACGCGGTTAATTTGTCGATTGCGTCTGTTTGGTATGGTCTTAATTTCATTTTTTGTTTCCTTCGTCATCACGACGTGGGTTTTAAAAAGTCAGCGCGTAAAAAATATGCGCTGACTTTTTTAATTTTGCGAATTTGCGGAAATGCGGTGTTACTTTCCTACTGTTTTACAAAAACTGTCAAAAGATTTCACTGACACTTTTTCCAGATCGGTTGTAATTGCTCACCGCAATTCCGCATTTCCGCAGAATTTTCAGGCTCAGTTTTACGAACAGTCCAAAAAACGGCTTTTGTGTGCGGGTCAATACCAGTTTTTTCAAATTGTAATTTGTCGATCATACGATTGAGATTTTTCTTGATCCAGCTCCCAAGTCGTCTTGCATCAATAACATTGCCACCGCGTGGACTTCCCGCAACATCCATTAAGACGTGCCTTAAATCTGCGTGTTGCGACAACTCACACAATTCAGCAATTTCAGCAGCCGTTTTACCGTTTTCACCAAACGCGGCAAACCACAATGCAAGTACCGCGTTAAGCGATTCTTTTGACTGATCATTACTTTCAAGCCTTGCGCGAGTGTCTTGAGGATCGGCAACACCTAACCAAACTAATGACGATCTAACTAAACCGCTCCACTCTTCAAATGAACCCCAAGCTGCGTCCGTTACACTAGGCTTCCCCGCTACAATATATGCACGCAATATCGTTAAGATTGCGCCAAGTAAAAGATGTCTGTTAGCTGGTACCCACTCGCGTAAATTAACATCAAATGTTATAGCGTCTGGTCGCTCACACTGCGGGTCTAGCCTGCATAATGCAACACGTCTATTCATATCTGTTCCGAATGAAAGGTTGTTGCCAGTAGCCAAAACGGTGATGCTGGTTTGCAAATCCACTATCTTTGACTGTCCCAATATGCGAGTTGAAACGGATTCAGCGGTCAAAAGGCTATTTATAAAATCGCCTGTGATTTGCCGCTCAATGTTATCCAAGTTGAATGAAGAAATGCCGCGCATAAGCAACGCCCCTAATTTCTTTTCATCTTCTTCTGGGTTTCCACCTTGCGACAAAGTAATTGCATTCCTGCCTGTTGAAATAATGGCGATAATATCTGCCAATAGGCTTTTCCCACTCCCTTTTACTGGAGCATCAATAGCAAACAAGGGCGCAGTGCGTACCGACTGACGAACTACAGTTGTTAGCATTGCTGCTAAGATTACAGAACGGTCAGCAGGTGATAAGAATTTAAAGTCTTTGAGTGGTTGATTGAGAATTTGCAAAGCGGCAAGAGCATCATCACGAGTAGGATTATCTTTAACGGTAACTTTCGCGCCGCTGTAATCAACAAATAATCCGCTCGCTTTGTCATAGCCTATTTGATTCAGCAGCGAACCATCGCGGCGTAATGTTGGACATTCCACGATTCCACGCAAAGGGCGTAAATTCCAGTCGCCAATTTGTGAAAAATAAGCAGTGGCATATTTAAGTGGTGCATCAACACGGTTGTATTTTTGTGATCGAACATCAAATTTCTTCCATGTTGTAATCTTTGTCCAATAATTAGCTAACCACGCTTCATTGATGGAATGAATTGTCAGCGTGTTTGCTGGCATTTTCACGCCACCTTGATCAAACTCTTTTTCAATGTGAATCGTGCGAACTAACTGCCCTGCGCGTTGAAATAAATTATCAGCATCAAAATTCATTTCCGCTTCAATCTGTTTCAAGATGTTGTGTTGTTCACCACCTTCACAGAAAATCACGCCCATTCTGTTAATCACAGATTCGATCTGTGTTTTTACAGCATCAATCCCTGACCATATTGCAAGGTCATCAAAACTTGTTGGCGTAGGTTTAGTGGTTTCATATTTCTTTAAGCGTTCAGCTTTCAGCTCATCAAATACGGCGGATTGCGTTGTACCGCTAGGACGTGTATCAAACGCTGCTTTTACTTCGGCTTCGGTAACTATTTTAAAGTTTGGCGTAACGAATTGAATGCCTCCGATCAAGCCATTTTTGTTATAGCAAGCCGCCTGTGCTTTTTTCCTACCTGTGTCGTATTCGTCAAGAGCATTACTGTTACCAGCGATTACCATTCTCAGCTTTGAATACAATTCGCGTAAATGCGCGGCAACAATTTTCAAACCGTCATTGTCGATACAGTCTGCTACAGGATATTTCTCAGCGAATGCTTCATATATAGTTGAACAAGATGCTGTGCCAATACCCAAGATCATTAACTGCTTTGCACCGTCTTTCTTGATTGGCTTGCCGTAGGATTTAGGCGTGTTACTGCTGTTTGCGGCGTAATGCGTGGTTTTAAATTCGGGGTTGTAGCCGTTTTCACGCGCCACAAAAAACAATGATTCTTTATTCCGTTTTTCTGTTTTGCCGTTACTAAACGAACACCATTTGATTGCCTGTTGCTTTTCGTCGTAGTAGCGTTTTTGCTCTTCTTTATCGGCGCATAAATCGGCTTGCGCTTTGGTAGGATAATCTTTAGCTGACCATTCACACCATAGTCGATAGCCTGTTTCAGTCGGATCAACGCTGTGAATTTCCATGCCGCGATGCGTCCAGTTGTCGTAGCCTTGGTTGGTACAATGATTCAGTGCCGCAATAAAATCAGCTTTCTGGCTATCAGCCATACAATCCCATTCGCTGCTTTCATAGAATTCACCATTTGATTTTTGTTTGAGAACTGCTCTGGTGTCGCGCTTCACCAAATCAATTAACCATGCAGGTGCATCGGCTATTTCAACACCTTCAAACAAATCACTCGAACCTTCAAACTCGTATGCCTTGCCGTTAGGGTGTATTGATGGTGGAGCTACGACATAGCCGCCTGTTGAGCGTATATCCAAGTTCGCGCCTAACTTACCTGCACTGCATGGGATTTCAACTCCTTCTGGCATCTTAAAATATAAATGTCGTCCACCTCCACCTGTTGTAACTTCAACGGTATCGGGCAATTTCGCGTTATCTTTTTCAAGTTGTGTAAGCGATTCGTCGCCGTATTTTCCCGCATAATGGTTAATATCTATATCAAGTACAAAGAACCAGCCACCTGTTGCGATACCGATATTGGCATGAGGATATTGTGCGATCCATGTATTGATGATGGTTTCATCAGTGGTAGCGTCTTTGAACCCGTTGCTATTTGGCATTGGCTTTTTGTCGCGTACTTGCAATGGGAATGCAGGCATTGATTTCTGTGCGAAGTCTAGCGCGTAGTGAATTGGTGATTTAGTTACGGGCGCTGTTTTAGATAAAGTCGCGCCATCGTTGACGGCTTTAATGACAGGTGTAGCAGGTGTATTTTTAATTTTTTTCATGGTGCTGTTTTGCTCGAATAATTAAAGAGAAAAACAACCGTTTTGCGGCTACAGCATTACTGCTGATATTTTGTGAAGTCAGGCGGATTTCGGCTATAATAAGCCTTGAGTTACTGCCGTGTTTCACACCGTTAGAGCGGTTGAAATGGTGGGTTAAGCGGTCTTCGATCCCCGCTTAACTTGGGTAATTCTACAAAAAAATAATAATTACCTTTAGAAGTACATTAGTGAATACAAAAACCACGCTTAGATTTATTCTGCGTGGTTTTTTACGTTTAGCTCCACGGTGGTTGCTGATTTTTTACCGAACCAACGCTATCAAATTGCGTTAAAAATTCACGGTAATCCGCCAATCCTTTTTTAACGCTAATGTCATTAGCGTTAAGCAACTCACACAGATATATAGCCGTTGCTTTATTACGCTCCGCCGTTACCGAAGTCATGCTTAGGATTGATCGCGTTAAAGTATCAAGTGCTAAAACTGCGATGTCACCGCAGTCAACTTCATCGAGGTAGCACTGGATGATATTGATTTTGCGTAGTGCTTCGGTGGCTAATTCATCGTGCTGCGTTACTTCGTGAAAGGCTTGTTTAGATGTAATCATGCCGCCACCTCCATTCGATTTGATTGTAGATAATCATTTAGATCGGATTCAAGAATTCCGCGACGACGTGCTGTGAGTTTTATCTG
>CAIQZX010000144.1 GCA_903876445.1 uncultured Pseudomonadota bacterium
GATTTATTAAAGGACATACCATCATTTATTTGTGATTGTTGCGCTGAAAAAATTATAGGTGATTACTTTATTAAACTTACTATTAAAGATAATGGATGTGGAATGGATCCTGCCATTTCTTCGCGTATCTTTGACCCCTTTTTCACAACAAAACCAGTTGGACAAGGCATAGGGCTGGGTTTATCTGTTGTTTCTGGAATTGTTCATAAGGCTAATGGTCATATTCAGATTAAATCAGAAAAGGGCAAGGGTACAGAATTTAGAATTCTTTTTCCGGTTGATAAATCATCATGTCAATGATTTTAATTATTGACAATAACGCGGCGAATTTATTGTTATATCGCTATTTGTTGAAGGTCGTCAAAAAAGAATCCTTAAAATTGGTTTGCTTTGAAAGTCCTTTGGATGCACTTGAATGGTGTTTTGAAAATGAACCAGATTTAGTATTGCTCGATTACGCCATGTCATCAATGAATGGTTTGGAGTTTATCGAAAAATTCAAATCCATTTTTACTAGCAATACAATCCCATTTGTCATGGTTACTGCCGAAGGTGATGTAAAAGATAAAGCTCTTGAATTGGGAGCTTTTGATTTTCTGAATAAGCCGGTGAATAAATCTGAATTGATATTGAGAGTGCGTAATTTGTTAGATCTCCATGAAAGTCAAAAAGCGATTGCAAATCGTGCTGAATGGTTGGCAATGGAAGTAAAAAAAGCCACTGAAGAAATTAAAGAACGTGAAAAAGAGATGATTATTCGCTTATCAAAAGCGGCTGAACATCGAGACCCAGAAACCGGCTACCATTTGGTACGGATGGCAAATTACTCACGTTTAATTGCTAGAGAATTGGGCTTATCTGAAACCGAACAAAATTTAATTTTGGAAAGCGCACCGATGCACGACATTGGAAAAGTTGCGACACCGGATGCAATTTTATTAAAAGCTGGCAAATTGATTTCCGAAGAATTCACTGTCATGAAAGATCACGCCCAAAAAGGTTATGACATTTTATCGGGTAGTAATTCATTGTTAATTTCAACAGCCGCTACAATGGCACTTACTCACCATGAAAAATTTGATGGCAGCGGTTATCCAAATGGGTTGAAAGGTGAAGAGATACCACTTTGTGGACGTATCATTGCTGTAGGAGACGTGTTTGATGCGTTAACTTCTTGTAGACCCTATAAAAAAGCATGGACAGTTGAAGAGGCGGCAAATTTTTTAAAAGAGAATAGTGGGAGTCATTTTGATCCGCGTTGTGTTCAGGCTTTATTGCGTGCTTGGGGTGACGTTTTAGATATTTATACACGCTATAAAGATAATTTCTGAAGTTATAATCCCTACTGAGATACAAAAAAATGAATGAAAAACAACGTTTTACTATTTTAGTAATCAAAAAAGAACCTGTGATGGCGGAGCTATTGTACGAAATGCTTTCAGAACATGGGTATTCGGTAGTCGTGTTTGAAAAGCAATCAGAAGCATTGGATAGTTTAGCGGCTGATGATACGAATTATGATTTGATTATTACAAGTGATTTTTTAGATCGTGCATCGTCAAATGGAAAAAATGTGTTAATGGGAGAGGATTTTATAAAACAACTATTATTCATTCAGCAAAAAACTCGGTTATTAGTATGGGGAGTACATATCAATCAGCTAAAAGCACAGTTTTCTATGAATAATCGGATTACATTATTAGACAAATCTACGAAAACGCCAGAAGATGTTTTATTTTGGGTGGAAAAAATAAGAAAAAAGATGATTGAATCCTCTGTTTATCAACTCATTTATTTAAGCAAGGTAGTTAAGAAATTTGAAATAAACGATTTAACCAAGATTTTGATTGCGTCGCGTAAGAAAAATAAGGAATTAGGAATTACGGGAGCTATGCTTTGTCAAAACGGATATTTTTTACAAGTTTTAGAAGGCGAGAAATCTGTTGTTGACGAATTATTTTATGATCATATTGCCAAAGATGAACGTCACTGTGAAGTAAGTGTATTGGAATACAAAGTCATAAATGAACGTAAATTCCAAAAGTGGGATATGGCTTTTTTTTATGGCGACAAAGAAAACTTATCATTATTTGATTTTGTAAACTTCGATACCCATCCATTGTGCCGAGATTTTATTAAGACACTTACACAATCACAAAAAGATTTACTGCAAATTTCAAGCACTTATAGCTGTAATCCAAATTGACAATATATGAAGCACCAACCGCGATAGGATTCTAGTGGTTGGTGGTTCACGCATAACCGTTTTATCACCTTGTCAAACTGCTAGGTTTTCAAATTATTTAGAGAGAGATTATGATTTTACACAATGGAGAATTATACCAAGATGATGACAGTATAGATTGGCATATTGCATTGAATATCGATTATCACCATTTTGAATTAGCTCGAAGTTTAGAATTGCCATTACCACCGGCTTGCTATGTTTTTGTAAACAACCATGTCAGAACGCATGAACAACACATGATTTGTGGTTTGTATAATGCACTTTTAGACTCGGCAAGACTCGATAAAGTTTTTATAAGTGGTGGCGGAGTTATCGGATAAGCCATGACTGTTACCAGTCACAACTCTCCTAAGAACCGTGTGTGCAAATTTCCCTGTACACGGCTCAAGCCTTTTTAAATCACCCAGCATTAACAAAATTAAATCTGGCTTCGCGTTGAGCAAATTACGCTGTATAAGCTGAATCATAAGGCGTTGCAGCAAATTATAAAATCTGGGTCAGGTGGTAATTCATCAATCTTGAGATTTGATAATGTATTCATACCAAATTTCTGACCTAAATAATCGAAATAGCTTACGCACCATCGCTCTAATAAACCGGGATTGTAATAATAATTAAAAGAATTTGATGGCTGATTCATATTTTATAATCTTAATTTTCAAGATTAAGACACAGTTTTTAATTTTTTTTAAGTTCTTTTTTGCATTCATCAAGTACTCGTATTGCCTCTGCCTTGGATAAGTTAGAAATTTCAGCAAGAATATATTGTTTAAAAATCGAAATATCGGCTAAAGGCATCAACTCAGATTCATTAACTTCATTCACACTTTCTGGCAATGCCTTGGCTTTAGCAATTTCAACCTTAATTTGAGCCACCGAGAGATTCTTATTCAGTGCAGCTTGGTAAACCTTATCTGCTACATCTGCGTTGGCAGGAGTAGAAATTTCATACGCGGCAGTAATAGATATTCCTGTCATGTCACGTCCTTTAAAAAACTTTGCCAAATTCATGTATCGATTTCTTTGCTGAAAGCTATCATCACATAATGTGATAACTGTTTTTACCCACTGACCAAACTCATTGTTTGAAGGAAAACGCTCTCGTGCTTCAAGTAAAATCAAGCCTTTAATTAGCTGTGATTGTTTATCAACAGAAATATAACGATTCGCCAATTCCTCGAGTGTTAAATCGCTTAATCGAAAAGTATCCAAATTATCAATAAAATCTGATTTTAAAATTTGTAATTCTTGATTTTCAACAGTCCGTTGGGAGTCTCGTACTCTAACCATGATTTAATACCTCATTCAAAATACCGATAATTTCAGCACTGGTTTTTGTATCACCTTTTTCAATAACACTTAGACCTTCACTGATTGCATCACGGTATACTTTTCTATCGCTAATATGTGTTTCAACTAATTTTAAATCTTGATAACGGGATAAGAATGCGATTGAATCTGCGACTTCATTTACTTTTGGATTTGTTGAACACATCGTCAATACGCAATATGCTTCCAATTTACTGTTAATTCTTCTTGCCATTGAAATTGTGTTTAACATTACAGGAATGGTGTCTAAATCGGGTTGAGAAGGGCGGCATGGAATAATTAGCTTATCAGCAACCATTAAGCCAGTTCTTAATTCTTTGGAATCACGTCCCTGACAATCGACAATCACATATTTATACCGTGTATTTAAATCTGCAATCGTATTTTCAATATCATCATATTGACGCACACATTGAACTTGTGCTTTGCCTGTTGATTTTCTATCCTGTGTCCAATTTGCACTTGTGCTTTGCCTATCGGCATCAACCAAAACAATATCAGAATTTCTCAAAACTAAGGTTACTGCTAAATTTGTTGCAAGAGTAGATTTTCCCACTCCCCCTTTTTCTGAGCCAATAAGAATAATCATAAACAAAACCTCGATTGTTAATTTAAATGTTGTGAATCTATTGGTTAGATTGTGCCATACAATGTTATTGTGCGCTGAAATATAATATAGGACTACAGGAGATAAAACACCATGTATTTAATTATAAACTGTGAAATAAAAACTAATATGCCGGCATTTTTTTCTCGCATAAATTTTTTATTACCTGCATTGAGCGGGATCAATCCCAAGAAACTCGATATACGTCAGCCACAGATTTACCAAAAAGTCGTAGAATTTTTTGTTTTAGAGGTGGAATTCCTTCAATCACTTGATGAAGTTGCTCTCCGAGCGAAATATCCATCTTAAAGTTGGAGCTTCGACCTCTAAGCCGATTTGGTTAGGAAGTGTTTCTTTCTGTTCATCCAAATTCGTACGCATTCGACGTTCAGCAATCCCATACACCAGCAATTCAAAGCCTTGCCAAGTAAGGGAATTCCGCCATCGTGGCAGACCATCATTTCCA
>CAIQZX010000145.1 GCA_903876445.1 uncultured Pseudomonadota bacterium
GGACTTTCGGGGGCTAGTCTGTGAAGTGAACGGTGCTGTAATGCCGTCAGCAGCAGAAACCAGCAGGTAGTAGTGATACACACCTGCTCCTGAGTTAAATCAGGAATCCCCGTTCCCTTTAGGGCGGGGAGGATGTCAATAACACTATATTTCAGGATTTAAGATGATTATTGTCACAGGTGGCGCGGGATTTATCGGAAGCAACATTGTTTATGCTTTAAACCAACAAGGCGAAGAAGATATTTTAGTCGTTGATAATTTAACAAATGGTCACAAAATGCAAAATATCGCCGATTTAAATATCGCCGATTATATGGATAAACAAGAATTTATCGACCATCTCGATAATCCCAATTTTTTAACTCACGTTCGCGCTGTGTTTCATCAAGGTGCGTGTTCAGCAACAACCGAATGGAATGGGCATTACATTATGGCGAATAATTATGCGTATTCAAAACGGCTGTTAGCATGGTGCCAAGCTAAACATATTCCCTTTATTTATGCGTCTTCAGCCTCTGTTTACGGTATGGGTGAAAACGGTTTTCGCGTTGACCGAAATTGTGAAAAACCTATCAATATGTATGCGTATTCCAAATTTCAATTCGATCAATATGTGCGCCGTATTTTGCCCCATTCAAACAGCCAAATTGTGGGTTTGCGTTATTTCAACGTTTACGGTTCACGCGAACAACATAAAGGCGGCATGAGTAGCACAGCGTTTCATTTTAACAATCAATTAAAAATCAGTGATGACGTGAAATTATTTGCCGGTTGTGATGATTACGCCGATGGCGAACAACAACGTGATTTTGTTTATGTGAATGACGTGGTGGCCGTGAATTTATGGTTTTTGAAAAATTCGTCTAAAAGCGGAATTTTTAACGTCGGAACAGGTCAAGCAGAAACGTTTAATTCAATGGCGCAAGCGGTCATTGATTGGCATAAACGCGGAAAAACGCATTACATTCCCTTTCCTGACCATTTAAAAGGCGCGTACCAAAGTTTTACGCAGGCAGATATTAGCAGTTTGCGTGACGCGGGTTATGATGCGGAATTCATGAATGTGCAACAAGGTGTAACCGATTATTTGAATGGATTAAACAATCGTGATTGAAGCATTAAATAATTTATTACCGCAAACACAATGCGGACAATGTGGTTTTAAAGGTTGTCGCCCTTACGCGGAAGCCATTGTTTCGGGTGAAGCCGATATAAATCAATGTCCACCAAGCGGAGACAGTGGCATTGCAAAAATCGCTGAATTTTTAAATGTACCGACTAAATTACTGAATACGCAATTTGGCGAACATAAATCAAAAAGTGTTGCCGTTATTGATGAATCCCAATGTATTGGATGTGTGAAATGTATTGCCGCCTGCCCTGTCGATGCCATTGTTGGATCGGCGAAATTTATGCACACGGTGATTACGCAAGAATGTACAGGCTGTGAATTGTGTATTGCGCCCTGCCCTATCGATTGCATTTCAATGCAGCCACTGGAAAATCCAAAACTCGCGCCAAGCAATTCACATTCTAAAAAACGTTATGAAACCCGTTTGGCGCGTCAAGAAAAAGAAGCTATTGAAAAAACAGAACGTTTACGGCTTCAAAAAGAACGATTATTAGGAAAAGTGTCTTATTCCTAAATTTTTGATTTGCGTGGAGCGCGACATTTATCGCGCTCCAAAAATGGCATTTTTGCCAAAACGAACTATCCTTAATCGCGTAATTTCGCGCCAGTTTTTGCCGTTATGGATTCCAAAAACGTACCAACAACTGTTTCGATTTCGACATCTGTTAATGTTTGAGCGTGATTTTGCAAAACTAAACTTAATGCCACACTTTTGAAACCTTCGTCCACGCCTTTTCCGCGATACACGTCAAAAATCACCGCTTCTTGTAAAAGCGGTTCATTGCAAGTATGGATAGCGGCAATAATTTCGCCCGCATTGATTTCTTCCTTAACCAGCAACGCCAAATCACGACGAACAGATGGGAATTTTGATAACGATTTGAAATTTGCGCGTTGTTTTTGGAGCAATAAATCTTGCGCCAATTCAAACAAAAACACAGGCGTTTCAAAACCCAATTGTTGCTCTAAAGTTGGATGCAACATTCCAAGCCAGCCAACGATTTCGTCATTTTCAGCGATAATTTTCGCGCTTTGACCGGGGTGTAACGTTTCATTTGAATCTGCGACGAATTGCACTTTGCAACCGGTTAATTCAAACATCGCTTCCACGTCGGCTTTTACGTCATAGAAATCAACGGCACGTTCTTTTTCGCCCCATTGTTCATTCCACGCATTGCCTAACGCCAAACCTGCCAACATTTTTTCTTGTAATGTTTCGCCATCTTTCTGCACAAAACGCAAACCCGATTCAAATAATCGCACGCGCGTTTGTTGACGGTTTGTGTTGTGCAAAGCCGCGTTTAATAATCCGCCCCACAATGTAGTTCGCATTACTGCCAAATCCGCTGAAATAGGATTTCGCAATTTCACAAATTCTGCACTGGGCGCAATCGCCGTTTGCATAGCTTCATCAATGAAACTGTAAGTAATCGCTTCTTGATAACCTAAATCCACAAGCAAATCTTTCACACGTTCCAAATCTAAAACATTTTCGGTCGCTTGATTCAACGCTGAACGCACCAAAATTTGATTGTTTGGCAAATTGTTGTAACCGTAAATTCGTGCAATTTCTTCAATCAAATCGGCTTCAATCGCAATGTCGAAACGAAAACTCGGCGGCGTAACTTTCCAGCCGCCAGCTTGCGCTTCAACTTGCATTCCTAAACGTTGCAAAATGCCCGTAACGATTTCATTTTCAAACGTCACGCCCAAAATTTTGTTGAGTTTTTCTTGGCGCAACGAAATTGGGTGACGTTTTGGCAATTCTGAAACAGTTGTCACGTCAGTAATTTCGCCCGCCGCTCCGCCGCAAATTTCCAAAATCAGTTGCGACGCACGTTCAATGGCGCGGGTTTGCAATTCAAAATCCACGCCGCGCTCAAAACGGTGTGACGAATCGGTGTGTAAACCAAATTGACGGGCTTTGCCGGCAATCGCTAGCGGTGTGAAAAATGCACATTCTAAAAAGACTTTGGTTGTTTCTTCATGAACAGCCGAATAACTCCCACCCATTACACCCGCAAACGCTAACGCGCTTTCACCGTCCGAAATCACTAAACTTTTTTCATCAAACATAATCGTCTGATTGTTTAATAATTCCAATGTTTCACCATTAACGGCGTAACGAACTGTAATACCACCGGCTAATTTTGCTGAATCGAAAACGTGCAACGGTTGACCTAATTCGAGCAACACATAATTTGTCACATCAACAAGCGGACTGAGTGAACGCAAACCTGAACGACGCAAGCGTTCTTGCATCCAAAGTGGTGTTTGCGCTTTGTTATTTACGCCAGAAATGACGCGACCTAAATAACGTGGACACGCCGTCGTTGCTTCAACCGTAACGGATAATTTTTCAGAGGTTGTAACTGCAACGGATTCAACGGCTGGAATGTTCAATTGAATTTGATTTAAAACCGCCACTTCACGCGCCACACCTTCAACGCTTAAACAATCAGCACGATTTGGCGTTAAATCGACTTCAATGCTGTTGTCATTGAGTTGCAAGTATTCACGAATATCCATGCCGACAGGCGCATCAGCGGGCAATTCCATCAAGCCTTCAGCTTCAGCGACAAGTCCTAATTCTTTTGCCGAACAAAGCATTCCGAATGATTCAACGCCGCGCAATTTTGATTTTTTGATTTTGAAATCACCAGGCAACACTGCACCAATGACCGAAGCAGGAATTTTCAAACCCGCTCGCACATTTGCCGCGCCACACACAATTTGTAACGGTTCAGCTTCACCGACATTGACTTTGCAAACGCGCAATTTGTCTGCGTCAGGATGCTGTTCTGTCTCTAACACTTCACCGACGACCACGCCACTAAATTGTGCCGCGACAGGCTCAACAGAATCCACTTCCAAACCCGCCATTGTGATTTGTGCAACGAGTTCTTCCGTGCTAAGTTCTGGATTAACATAGGTTCTTAACCAAGTTTCACTGATTTTCATGCGCTTAACGTCCTTGTCTTAGTTAAATTGTTGTAAAAATTTCAAATCATTTTCAAAAAATAAGCGTAAATCGTTAATGCCGTAACGCAACATAGCTAAACGTTCTACCCCCATTCCGAACGCAAAACCGCTGTATTTTTCGCTGTCAATTTTGACCGATTTGAAAACTTCAGGATGAATCATGCCGCAGCCCATGACTTCGAGCCAGCCTGTGTGAGAGCAAACACGGCAACCTTCGCCGCCGCACATGACGCATTCAATATCGACTTCAGCAGAGGGTTCGGTGAACGGAAAATAAGAAGGACGGAAACGAACTTGAATATCTTTTTCAAAAAACGCGCGTAAAAATTCATACACAACGCCTTTCAAATCCGCAAAACTCACGTCGGTATCGACTAAAAAGCCTTCGACCTGATGAAACATCGGCGTGTGCGTAATGTCGGAATCGCAACGATAAACACGACCGGGCGCAATGACTTTTAATGGTGGTTGTTCAGATTCCATGACGCGGATTTGCACAGGCGACGTGTGCGTGCGTAAAACACGGTGTGCGTCAAAATAAAACGTATCGTGCATCGCGCGGGCGGGATGATGCGCGGGAATGTTTAAGGCTTCAAAATTGTGATAATCGTCTTCAATTTCAGGGCCTTCGACCACTTGAAAACCAACACTAGCAAAAATTTTATTGATACGACGCAACGTTGTTGTCACAGGATGCAAACCACCGACTTTTTGCCCACGACCAGCAAGTGTTACGTCAATGCGTTCGTTGGCTAAACGAGCAGCAAGTGCAGCGTTTTCGAGTTCAATTTTTTTGGCATCTAATTTTTCTTGAAACGTATCTTTAGCTTGATTGATAACTTGACCTGCTTCACGCCTTTCTTCAGGCGGTAATGCACCAAGTTCTTTCATTTGCGCGGTAAAAATACCCTTTTTACCTAAATAATTAACGCGAATTGCGTCGAGGCTGGTTAAATCTAGGGTTGTCGCAAGCTCATCTAAGGCTTGTTTAAGAATATCATCTGTGATTGTGGACACTGTAATTCGCTGGTTAATTTGAAAAGTCTCAATTCTACCATGTCACTGTAGCTATCCAAAATAGCTTGTTTTTGTTGCAGTTTTTAATTTTTGTGCATAATGTATTTTTAAGATAATTCATGCGTCGCTTTTGCAATTCACTGAAAAATCTATATAATTGCCGCTCTTTTACCGAGCATCCCGCTCCTCCTTGCTTTACCATTTTTATAATAGTGATGGAAGGCTTCACCAAA
This sequence comes from uncultured Pseudomonadota bacterium, assembly GCA_903876445.1. GTDB lineage: Bacteria > Pseudomonadota > Gammaproteobacteria > Methylococcales > Methylomonadaceae > UBA10906. Next base: position 5,365 of record CAIQZX010000145.1, read on the forward strand.
AGGAAACATAAATGCGACACTACGAAATTGTCTTTTTAGTTCATCCTGACCAAAGTAGTCAGGTACCTGCGATGATTGACCGTTACAAATCGGTTATCGAAGCAACATCAGGAAAAATTCACCGATTAGAAGATTGGGGACGCAGACAAATGGCGTATCCAATCAAAAAAATTCACAAAGCTCATTACATTTTAATGAACGTTGAATGTGATCAAGTTGCATTAAACGAACTTGAAACTGGATTCCGTTTTAACGATGCCATTTTGCGTAGCATGATTTTGTTACAAGAAGCTGCCATCACTGAACCATCAATCATTGCGACTTCAACAGCTGAAGAAAATAAAGCGGCAGAATTACGCGCGAAAGATGCAGCAGCGCGTGAAGCGGCAGCAGCTTTAGCAGCAGCTGAAATCGACTTAGACGATGCTGATGAAGACTTTGATGCTGATGATTCAGCAGAATAATCCATTTCACTATTCATTACGGAATTAACATGGCACGCAACATTAGACGTAAAAAATTCTGCCGTTTCACCGAAGAAAACAGCAGTCAAATTGACTATAAAGATTTGAGTTTGTTAGGCGATTACGTTACCGAAACAGGTAAAATCGTTCCAAGTCGTATCACAGGAACGCCTGCAAAATATCAAAGACAAATTTGCACCGCAATCAAACGGGCGCGTTTTATCGCGTTATTACCGTATTGCGACGCACACGAATAAATTGAAAATCTAATGGGATTCTTAGCAACTTATATTATGCGTGGACGTTGGCAAGCGGTCATTGCTGCCATCAGTTTAGCGTTCTTATCGTTGTTTATGCCACCCATTAGTATTGTTAGCTCCGCTGCTGTAGCGTTAGTGACGTTGCGGCTTGGAGCTTATGAAGGATTAACGGTTTTTGGTATTTCATTAGTCACTCTTGGCACATTGGGTGTATTAGTTGGTAACATCGAATTCGCGTTGCTTTACGGTGTTGTTTTGTGGCTGCCAATTTGGGTAATAGCTATTTTATTACGAGCCGGTCGCCAATTATCATTGGCAATTGAAAGTGCTGTATTGTTGGGTGGGATTACTATTATTGTGTTTTCACTATTTAAGCCTGATGCGTTTGAAATGTGGAAAAGTTTATTGATACAAATGTCGCCACCAAATGCAGCATTGGACGTACAACCACAAATAGAACTTATCGCCCACTATATGACGGGCATTATTGCCGCTGGGACGATTTTTGGCTGGATATTCGCACTGTTTCTTGCACGTTGGTGGCAAGCACAACTTTATAATCCAGATGGATTTAAAACAGAATACTTAGCGTTATCAACGTCTAAACGCTTAGCAATGGGAAGCATTACGCTTGTGGGCATCGCTGCATTCACACAGGGTAATCTGTCAGAATTAGCGTGGAATTTGAGTATTCTCGCTTTTGTGCTTTATACCTTCGTCGGTACAGCCGTTTGTCACAGTTTACTCGCACCACTAAAGCAAGGTCGCTATTTAGTTATTGGTTTTTATATGACCGTTTTTTTGATCCCACATTTGCTAATTCCGGTTGTTTCGATTGGTGTTATTGATTCGTGGTTAAATTTACGTCATAAACTCAAAACGAAATAATCAACCAACAACAGTTAATCAAAATTTAAGTGCGTCTTACAAATTAGGCGCAAACACTACATTCACTGCTCAACAGGCAGTTTAGAAAACGAGGATGGTAAAGATGGAAATAATTCTTCTTGAAAAAATTGCGAATTTAGGCAGTTTGGGCGACAAAGTCAATGTTAAAAATGGCTACGCGAGAAACTTTTTGATTCCACAAAACAAAGCAGTTGTCGCGACAGCGAAAAAAATTGCTGAATTTGAAGTTCGCCGCGCTGAATTAGAAAAAGCTGCAAACGAAAAATTATTGGCAGCTCAATCACGCGCGGAATCATTAAGCAAATTGCACATTTCGATTGCACACAAAGCAGGCGATGAAGGCCGTTTATTTGGTTCAGTGGGTACACACGCAATTGCGGATGCAATTACAGCCGCAGGCGTTCAAGTGGATAAAAGCGAAATTCGTTTACCACATGGCACAATTCGCCATTTAGGTGATTTTGAAGTTCATGTTCATTTGCACGCTGATGTTAATGCTGTTTGTGCAGTTAAAATCACAGCTGAGGCTTAATTTTCAGCTCGAAAGGCGCGAAGTTTAACTTTGCGCCTGACGCTTACATTTTATGCGAAGTCTTTATTCGTTTCTTTTCTATTGCTCAATCCCCTTCGTTATTTCGCGTCTTTGGTGGCGTAGTCTTAAAAATCCCGCTTATCGACAACGTATTTCGGAGCGTTTTGGATTTTATTCACAAAGTTATGCACAAAATGTTATTTGGTTTCATGCGGTTTCGGTCGGTGAAAGTGAAGCTCTTTTTCCGTTAATTCGTTTAATTCAAACGCGCCAACCACAAATTCAAATTTTAATTACCACAACAACACCGACAGGTTCGAGACGAGTAAAAACGGTTTTGGGTGAAAGTGTGCAACACGTTTATTTACCTTACGATTTGCCCGATGTGGTTTCGCGATTTTTGAATACGTTTAAACCTAAAATAGCGGTAATTGTTGAAACTGAAATTTGGGCAAATCTTTTTCATGCTTGCGAAAAAATTCAGATTCCATTGTATTTAATCAATGCCCGTTTATCAGAAAAATCAGTAAACGGTTATCAAAAAATTCCATTCCTCGTAGTTCCGAGCCTGTGTGCGATTACTCAAATTGCGACGCAAACAGAAGCAGATAAAAATCGCTTTATTGAAATCGGCGCAAATCCTGAAAAAGTCGAAAATTTAGGCAACATCAAATTTGACATAACAATTCCAGAATGTTGTTTATCGGAAGGTCAAAATTTAAAAAATCAAATCTTTGCAAAACGCTTTGTTTTCTTAGCCGCCAGTACACACGATAGCGAAGAAATTTTATTACTCGATGCTTACAAAAACTTAAAAAAACAAATTCCTGAATTGATTTTAGCGATTGCACCACGTCATCCAGAACGCTTTTCAACCGTTGAAAATTTAGCAAAAAATTTAAATTTACAAACTGTCACGCGAACATCAAATCAACCGTGTGAAAATGAAACGGATGTATTTTTGATTGATACATTAGGCGAATTAAAATTATTTTACGCCACAGCTGATTTAGCGTTTGTAGGTGGAAGTTTCGCGCCAATCGGTGGGCATAATGTTTTGGAACCCGCTGCCGTTGGTACGCCAGTTTTATTCGGTTTGGAAATGCGAAATTTCGCTTTAATCGCTGAAAAAATGTTAACTGCAAATGCCGCGATTCAATGCAAAAATGTGGCTGAATTAGAAAATCAAATTATCAAACTTTATAACCAACCTGAATTACGAAAAAATTTACAACACAATGCCAAAAACTTTGTCGTCCAAAATCAAGGCGCGACAGAACGAATTTATCAACTTTTAAACCTTGAATCTTTTATTTAAAAAACTATGACCCAAAAACTTTACATTCAAACTAATGGTTGCCAAATGAACGAATACGATTCGGACAAAATGCGCGACGTTTTACAAGCCTCGCACGGGTTTGAATTGACCGATGATCCAAAATTAGCGGATGTTTTATTGCTTAACACTTGTTCAATTCGTGAAAAAGCCGAGGAAAAAGTGTTTTCAGCATTGGGCAGATGGCGAAAAATTAAAGATAAACGCCCCGACGTAATTATTGGCGTGGGTGGTTGCGTTGCAAGCCAAGAAGGTGCTGCAATTCAAAAACGTGCGCCATTTGTAGACATGGTTTTTGGCCCTCAAACGTTGCACCGTTTGCCACAATTATTAAACGAAGTTCGCTCACAACATAAACCTGTTGTTGATATTTCGTTCCCCGAAATTGAAAAATTCGATAATTTGCCCGAAGCCAAAGCGGATGGCGTGAAAGCGTTTGTTTCGGTGATGGAAGGTTGCAGCAAATACTGTACTTATTGCGTTGTGCCATACACGCGCGGCGAAGAAATTAGTCGCCCGCTTGAAGACGTGTTAGCTGAAATTCGCGTGTTAGCAAAACAAGGCGTGCGCGAAATTAACTTACTTGGTCAAAACGTAAATGCCTATCGCGGCGAAATGGAAGATGGTGAAATTGCCGATTTTTCATTATTACTTCACGCCGTCGCGGCAATTGAAGGCATCGACCGCTTGCGTTTCACCACCTCGCACCCAATGGAATTTACTGACGAATTGATTGAAGCCTTCGCCGAAATTCCACAGCTCGTGAACCATTTACATTTGCCCGTGCAAAGCGGCAGCAATGCCATTTTAAAAGCGATGAAACGCGGTCACGTTATTGATGATTACAAAGAAATTATTCGTAAATTGCGCGAAGTTCGTCCTGATATTTGTTTGTCGTCCGATTTTATTATTGGTTTCCCAGGTGAAACCGAAGTTGAATTTGAAGAAACCATGCAATTTATTGACGAAATGAATTTCGATTTGTCATTTAGTTTTATTTACAGCGCAAGACCAGGAACGCCAGCGGCTGAATTTGAAGATAATGTTCCGCTCGATGAAAAAAAAGAACGTTTGGAACGTTTCCAAAACCGCATCAACGAAATGGCAAATGCGATTGCAGCAAAAATGATTGGCACGACACAGACGATTTTAGTCGAAGGACAATCAAAGAAAAATCCGCTGCAAATGCAAGGACGCACTGAAAATAATCGCGTGGTGAATTTTATCGGACATCCGCGTTTAACGGGGCAATTTGTGGATGTTTTAATTACCGAATCACTGACAAATTCGTTGCGCGGTCGAATGATTGATTTGGCGGTAGCATGAGTTCACTTGATTTAGTTTTATTGCCAGACGACAACGAGCGTTTAATGAATTTTTGTGGGCAATTAAATGAACATTTGCGGCATTTAGAAAAACGTTTAGGTGTACAAATTGCGAATCGTGGCAATCATTTTCAAATTGATGGCGAAGAAAGCGTAATTGCTGGGTGTAGCGCGGTGATGCAGTCATTATTTGCTGCCACAGAAAAAGATTTCATTACACCAGAATTGGTACATTTGGCGTTGCAAGAAGCGTCGATTGAAGTTAGTTTGCAGCCAGAAATTCCCACTTTTGAACCTGTTGTAATTAAAACGAAACAGGGTTTAATCAAAGGGCGTGGTGCGAATCAAATCGGTTATTTACAAAAAATTGTTTCGCATGATGTAAATTTCGGCATCGGCCCTGCGGGAACGGGTAAAACCTATTTAGCAGTCGCTTGCGCGGTTCATGCGCTCCAAAATGAACAAGTTCGCAAAATTATTTTAGTTCGCCCAGCGGTTGAAGCAGGTGAAAAACTCGGTTTTTTACCTGGTGATATGGCGCAAAAAGTTGACCCTTATTTGCGTCCGCTTTATGACGCGCTACATGAAATGTTAGGTTTAGAACGAGTTGAAAAACTGCTCGAAAAAGGTGTGATTGAAGTTGCGCCGCTTGCTTATATGCGTGGGCGCACCTTAAATAATGCGTTTATCATTCTCGACGAAGCCCAAAATACAACTGTTGAACAAATTAAAATGTTTTTAACACGCTTAGGTTTTGGTTCGACGGCTGTGATTACGGGCGATATTACGCAAATTGACTTACCATCTGAAAAAATGTCGGGCTTGCATCATGTGTTAAAAGTTTTGCAAGAAGTTGAAGGTATTAGTTTTACGCATTTCAGCGCACGCGATGTAGTGCGTCATCCGCTTGTTCAAAGAATCGTGGAAGCCTACGAAGCGTTTGAGAAAAAACAAAAATGAACATCATCGATATTCAACGTGTTTTTGAATCACCAAACCAGCCGAGCGACGCGCAACTAGAACTTTGGGTTAATACAGTTTTAACAAACTTAGACGATGATTTTGAGTTGACGATTCGCATTGTGGACGAAACCGAATCCGCGCAACTCAATGAAACGTATCGCCACAAAAAAGGCACAACCAACATTTTAAGTTTTCCATTTGAAGTTCCCGACGAAATAGAATTAAATTTACTCGGAGATTTAGTAATTTGTGCATCTGTTTTAGAACGTGAAGCACTTGAACAGAATAAACCTTTGCATAATCATTGGGCGCACATTGTGATTCATGGTACGTTACATTTACTTGGTTATGACCATATTGACGATGCTGAAGCCGAAGAAATGGAAGCAAAAGAAATCGAATTATTACAAACGTTATCCATTCCAAATCCTTACGAAGAAATTGACTTATGAGTGACGATTATCCGCCCGCAACCTCACCTAAAACATGGTTCGATAAATTAACCCAATTATTAACGGGTGAACCACAAGACGTTGATGACTTATTAGAATTATTGCGTGAAGCTAAATCACGCAGTTTATTAGATACTGATGCGCTATCAATGATTGAAGGTGTGTTACAAGTTTCACAAATGCGCGTCCGCGACATCATGATCCCACGAATACAAATGATTGTGTTGCCGAAAGATGCAACGCTCGAAAGTATTTTACCGCTAGTTATTGAATCTGGACATTCACGTTATCCTGTGATTGATGGCGACAAAAGCAAAGTGATTGGCGTGTTATTGACAAAAGATTTATTGGTTCGTGTTTTTGAAAATAAAAATCTTAAAGTCCAAGAAATTATGCGTTCCGTCAGCATTGTTCCCGAAAGTAAACGCTTAAATGTTCTGCTCAAAGAATCTCGTACAAATGGCAACCACATGGCGGTTGTTGTTGATGAATACGGGCAAGCGGCTGGTTTGGTAACAATCGAAGATGTTTTAGAACAAATTGTAGGTGATATTGAAGACGAACATGACGATCCCGACGATGAAAATTATGTTTTTCAACGCAGCGAAAATGAATATATGTTGAAAGCGTTAATGCCAATGGATGAATTTGATGAATGCTTTGGTACAAAATTAGAAACAGATGAATATGACACAATTGGCGGATTTATCGTTAGTCAACTCGAACGAATGCCACACAAAGGCGAGAGTTTAACTGTTGATAATTTCAAGTTTGAAGTGATTAAAGCGGATAGTCGTCGCATTCATTTGATTAAATTAAAACGGATAAATTAAAAATTCCATGAACCCACAAAATCAATTTGTAACATTGAATTTTATCAATCGTACATTAAAACGTGCGTTACCAAATACACAAGCCGCGTCCTTAGTGATTATTGTCTTAGTGAGTTTTGTGTTGATTTATTCGTTATCGGATTTATTGATGCCCGTTTTTGTGTCGATTGGAATTGCATATTTATTAGAAGGCATTGTGCGAAAAGCAGAACGCTTAAATATGCCGCGTTTTGCCGCAGTGATGTTAGTTTTCTCACTGTTTGTTACCAGTCTTGTTTTTTTATTATTTATTTTAATTCCTATTATTTCACAACAAGCAGTCGAACTTGTTCAACAAGTACCAGACATTATCAGTCACGCGCAAACGGGGATTATGCGTTTGCCTAAGTTGTATCCCAAATTGGTTTCTGAAACTAAAATTCAGGAAATTTTACAAGTTGTTCAAAGTGAATTGTTAAGTTACTGTCAAAGTTTATTGTCTGTTTCGGCAGCATCTGTAATGGGCTTGATTAGCGCGATGATTTACTTATTTCTTGTTCCGATGATGGTGTTTTTTTTGCTAAAAGATAAAGAAATTTTAATGGCATGGTTTATTCGTTTTATGCCAAAAGAGCGTCATTTAAGCGTTGATGTTTGGCATGAAGTCGATACGCAAATTGGGAATTATGTGCGCGGTAAAGTGTCAGAAGTGTTGATTTTATGTGCCGTTAGCTATTTGACTTACGCGATAATGGGTTTGAACTATGCCTTGTTACTCGCGGTGTTAATGGGTTTACAAGTTATTTTACCGTATATCGGAGCTACACTTGTGACCTTTCCAGTTTTGGGGGTTGCCTATTTTCAATGGGGATTAAGCAACGATGATTTTATGTCGATTGTCATTGCTTACGCGATTATTCAAGCCGTTGATGGTGTGTTACTTGTTCCGTTACTTTTTTCAGAAGCGGTCAATTTACACGCGATTGCGATTATCGTTGCCATTTTATTTTTTGGTGGTTTGTGGGGATTTTGGGGTGTGTTTTTGGCAATTCCGCTAGCGACCGTTGTGAAAGCAATTTTAACGGCTTGGTCAAGACTGGAAACAACTTGAAATTCGACAACAATTAAGTAATACCATCTACAATACCTTTTTTCTATATTCATTCACGCAAACAACCATGACAGAAACCACGTCTAGTCCAACCGAAACAGTTATTGATTTTTCAAGTTTTAATTTACATCCCGCTTTGCAAACTGCTTTAACTAAAAAGAGTTTCGAAACACCAACTCTTGTTCAGCAACGTACAATTCCAGCCAGTTTAACGCGCCAAAATTTATTGGTTAGTGCCAAAACAGGCAGCGGCAAAACGTTAGCTTTTTTGTTGCCAACGCTACATCATTTATTAGTTAATCCGAATTATTATGCGGGAACTCGAGTGTTAGTTTTAGTGCCGACACGCGAATTAGCACAACAAATTTCTTTAGAATGCCAACAATTACTCGATGGTACATCGTTAAAAGTGGGTTTAATTACCGGTGGCGAAGATTTTAAAAAACAAGAAAATTTATTGCGAAGAAGTACCGCTATTGTCATTGCAACACCTGGTCGGGTTTTGGAATTATTGACGTTAGATAATCAACCTTTTGAAAATTTAGAAACCTTGATTCTTGACGAAGCAGACAGAATGCTAGATATGGGTTTCAGTGAAGATGTTTTAACTATTTCAAAACATTGCAACGAAAATCGTCAAACACTTTTATTTTCAGCCACCTTAACACACGCCGGTGTGTTGAAAATGGCAGATAAAATTCTCAAAAAATTTGAGTTAATTGCACTCAATACGTTACGCGACGAATTACCACATATCGAGCAACAAATCGTTTTAGCCGACGATAATTCGCATAAGGAAAAATTGCTTGCGTGGTTATTACTTAATGAAACGTTTGAAAAAGCACTGATTTTTTCAAATAGTCGCGCCCAAGCAGATGCGTTATGCGATCCCGTTCGCGCGAAAGGGGTTCGAGCCATTGTATTGCATGGTGAAATGGATCAAAAAGAACGCCAACGTGTCATGAAATTGTATCGAGATGGCGTGGTAAATGTACTGATTTCAACGGATTTAGCTGCTCGCGGTTTAGATATTAAGGGTATTCAACTTGTTATTAACTTTGAAGTGCCACGCAACGGTATTAACTATATTCATCGAATTGGACGTACTGGACGCAGTGACGAAACGGGTTTGACAATCACATTAGTAAAACATACTGAATGGAATTTGATGGCGGGAATTGAACGTTTTTTGCGTCAAAGTTTTATTCGTCGTGGCATTAAAGAATTAGCGGGTAAATTTCAAGGTCCAAAAAAATTGAAAACATCCGGTAAAACTGTTGGCGGTAAAAAGAAAGTCGAAACGAAAAAAGAAAAACCCGAAAAGGTAAAAGTGCGTCATCGTGATAAAAAAAATATCGGTAAACGTCGTGCACCAAGCGCAGCGAAATAATTCACAACCAAGAACGGGTGGGTTTTAGCAAGACTAAAAGACCCACCTAAATCGAAACATTACGACTTTCTATCTAATTTACGATAACCAATTGCTTCGCTCAAATGTTGAATTTCAATGTCGGTTGAATTAGCTAAATCCGCAATTGTTCGCGATAATTTCAAAATTCGATGGTAAGCGCGATTCGATAAACCGAACCTTTCCATCGCTTGATCTAGCAACCGATGACTCGCTTCTGACAAAATACAGAAATGCTTCACTTCCTTTGCTGACAACAAAGCATTTGCTTTATTTGCTCGCGAAAGGGCTAAATTTCGTGCCTTAATCACTCTAGCTCGAATAGTCGCGCTTGTTTCTTCCCCATCTGGTGAACCGCGTCGCAAAACTTCATGTGGTACACGCGGCACTTCAAGGTGCATATCGATTCTATCTAAAAGGGGTCCAGAAATTTTTGCGCGATAACGCATAATTTGTTCAGAGGTGCAATGACAGCGTCCGGACGTATCGCCTAAATAACCACACGGGCAAGGATTCATTGCGGCAATCAACTGAAATCGTGCCGGAAAATCCACTTGCCTCGCCGCACGAGAAATTGTGATGTGTCCCGTTTCGAGTGGCTCACGCAGAACCTCTAAAACCTTGCGATCAAATTCCGGTAATTCGTCTAAAAACAACGCGCCATGATGTGAAAGCGAAATTTCACCGGGTTTTGGATTACTTCCGCCGCCAACTAATGCCGCCGCAGACGCAGTGTGATGCGGCGAACGATAAGGCGGTCTAAGCCAATTTGCCACATCCAAACCTTGATCGCTAATGGATGCAATCGCTGCTGTTTCTTGCGCTTGTTCTTCTGTTAATGACGGTAAAATTGTCGGCATTCTTGATGCTAACATTGATTTTCCGGTACCTGGAGGACCGAGCATTAACAAATTGTGTGCGCCCGCTGCCGCAATCTCAAATGCTCGTTTAACATGATATTGTCCATGAACATCCGAAAAATCAACATCATGTTTTAATTCAGTTGGTTGTGGCTGTTGATACGTCGTTTCAATCAGTGTTCGTCCATTAACATGAGCGCAAACCTCAAGCAAATGCGCGGCGGGTAAAATTTCTACATTTTTAACTAACGCCGCTTCCGCTGTATTTTCTTTTGGCAAAATCAGTTGTCGCTTGCAATCTCGCGCTGCAATCGCAATGGGTAACACACCAATAATCGGACGTAATTCGCCACCTAACGATAATTCCCCAACGCATTCAAACTGCTCTAAGTTTTTACTCGAAATTTGTCCACTTGCCGCTAAAATACCTAACGCAATGGCTAAATCAAATCGTCCGCCATCTTTCGGTAAATCTGCCGGCGCAAGATTTACTGTAATTCGTTGAGCAGGAAAATCGAAACGGCAATTTTGAATCGCGCCACGCACTCGGTCTTTACTTTCTTTAACGGCTGTTTCGGGCAAACCAACGATATTTAACGCAGGCAAACCATTTGCCACATGAACTTCGACAGTGACTAATGGCGCATCAATTCCTGAACGAGCGCGACAATACAGGACAGCTAAACCCATTTTTATTTACTCGGATTGATTTGATTCTAAAGCGGCAACCCGTTTTTCGAGAGCGTCTAAATTGGCGCGGGTTTTCGCTAACACCATTTTTTGCACTTCAAATTCTTCACGAGTCACTAAATCTAATTTCCCCAAAGCACTTTGTAAAATTGCCCGAAAGGTTTTTTCTAAATCGTCTTTAATCGTATGTAACGCAGGTGGAACAACGCCTGCTAAACGATTAGCCATGTCATCAATTGTTTTAGTATCAAACATAATTTTCTCTAATAAAGTTAAGCCGCTAAACGGTGTTCGCGGCAAATTTTGTGGGTTTCGATTTGATAAACGGGCAAGCGGGTCGCGCTGCATAAATAGTGATTATCTTCGACATCAAAATTTATGCACGAATCGCACGAACCAAAACTTTTTGCATCACAACCTTTTTGTAACGTGAATAACGTCATCCGCAAGGCTTCATCTAAATTAGCATATTGTTTGGAAAGTACCGCTTGTTGTGCCTGATCGAATACATCATCGTTATTCGCTTTTTCGAGCAACAATTCACCGTTTTTTGATAACGTTAAATGTGTAACTCGTGCATCTTCTTCATCAATTTGCTTTTCGATGTAACCTTTGCGCTCTAATACTTGCAAAGATTGAGATACGGTACCTTTTGTCAAACCAAAATACTCAGTCATACCAACAGCGGTGTTGCTATAACTGTTGCATGAACTTAAATAATCAAGAACTTGCACATGAATAGGTTGCAAACCTAATGCTGCATATTTTTTTCGTTCTTCAGCACGAATTAACGTGCTAATTCGTTCAATCAATTTGAAAGTGGATAAATTCTGCATTGATTACGCAAACGCCTTTTTAAAAAATTCAGGCTGTGCCATTGCTGCATTATGAATATCAAGATTGTAATACACGGTTTCAAAATCTTTCTTTGCACAATCTTCAGCACGGAAAGTTAATTCTGCTTTGCTAGCAATCGTTCCGCTCCACCAACCCGATGGGTAAATACATTGTGGAAAAAATAGCGTTTGTTGATAAGGGAAACCCGCTGTTTTCATCGCGCCACGCATATCTTTGATTAAATCTAAATGTAACAATGCCGATTCACTTTGTTGAATTAACATTCCATCTTCTGCTAAACACGCCACGCAATCGCGATAAAATGCTTCACCAAATAATCCTTCCGCTACGCCAACAGGATCTGTGCTATCAACAATGATTAAATCCACAGAGTTCGGTGCCGCATCTTTTAGCCATTTAATACCATCGATAAATTTCAAATCCGCGCGTGAGTCGTTGTTTGATTCACATAACTCAGGGAAATAAATTTCAGCTAAACGAGTAACTCGTTCGTCGATGTCGATTTGTACTGCTTCTTCAACGTTTTTATGTTTTAAAACTTCGCGTAACGTACCGCAATCACCGCCACCGATAATCCAAACACGTTTTGGATTTGGATGCAAAAACAGCGCGGGGTGGCTCATCATTTCATGATAAAAAAAGTTATCGCGTGTCGAAACCATAGTGCAGCCATCAATCACCATCAATTTACCGAACGTTTCGGTATCGTAAATTTCTAAATGTTGAAAATCTGATTGTTCTTCATGAAGTTTTTCTTTAATTTTGAGTGAGAATGCCGTACCAGTTGGTAGCATTTTTTCTGTGAACCAATCATTTGAATTCATGTGCTAAAATCCTAAAAAGTTAAGTAATGCGACCATTATAGTAGGATTCACGCTTTACTTGCACCTTGAACCTTTAACCCTGAACCTAAAACTATGCAAATTCATTTAATTACTGTCGGAACAAAAATGCCCAACTGGGTTCAGCAAGGTTACGACGAATACGCAAAACGATTGCCACGTGAATGTGAATTGGTATTAAAAGAGATTCCAGCCGGTAAGCGCGGCAAAAATAGTGATGTAACCAGAATTATTAAAGACGAAGGCGAAAGAATGTTGACTGCAATCCCTGCAAACAGTCATTTAGTCACGTTAGATTTAGAGGGAAAATTATGGACAACAAGAGAATTATCGCAGTCGTTAGAGCGGTGGCAAGGAATTGGGCAGCATATTTCATTAGTGGTTGGTGGCGCGGATGGTTTAGCGGATTCAGTCAAACAAAATGCCCGTGAATCTTGGTGTTTATCAAATCTAACTTTCCCACATCCATTGGTCAGAATTGTCGTTGCAGAACAACTTTATCGCGCTTGGAGCATTTTACAAAATCATCCTTATCATCGTTAATTTTTCATTCTTTCAAAGTGTTAAAATAAAAAAGTCTTTATATTTCATGTAAATGAAACTTTAGATTGAGACATATTTTCAATCAAACACCTTGAAAGATTTGTAACGCATCATCACAATAAACAATCTTAATTGCTCGGATTTGGTACGACAGCCGTTTTCGCTTTTCTGCGGTAATTACGTTTTCTCTTTGGTTTCGTCGATTTAGCTTGTGCTTGAGGCTGTGTCATTTTTCGACGTTCTGTTTCATTAACGGTTTGGTAAATCGTCCACCATTCTGCTGATTCTGCGGACGCGCTTCCTATTTGTGCGCGGAGAAGAAAAAAGTCATACGCCGCACGAAAACGCGGATGCGCTAAAAATTTGCTTGGTTTTGCACCAAAGCGAAATTCAAATTTTGCTTGATTATTCCAAATTTCTCGAATTGCCAATGTCAAATGCCTCGGCACTGTTATTCGCCGAATTTGTTGTGTCAAAATTTCGCTGCTAGCTGAAAAATACGCATCAGATTCCAACATCCCTTTTGCCATCTTTTCTTTCGCGAGATGCAACATTGGCTCGTATAAAAATGCGGCGAATAAAAAATAACTCGTAACAGGCTTATTTTCAGCGATTCGATCATCCGAATTTTGAAGTACGTTAATCACCATCATTCGTGGAAAGTGCGCTTCTTCATGCGCTAAAATTTTTTCAACCGACGGGAAAAGCACTTCAAATAAACCATAGTGCCGTAACATCTCAAATGTTTGTACACCATGACCCGTTAAAAATAATTTCACCACTTCATCATGTAATCTTGCGGCTGGAACGCTTGTTAACAAATTAGCGTTAGCAGGAATCTCACGTTCACAATCTTCGTGCATTTTGAATCCCAATTTCACTGCAAATCTTACTGCACGTAGCATTCGTACAGGATCTTCACGGAAACGTTCAGCCGTGTCACCAATCAAACGAATTAAACTCGCTTTGTGATCTGCCATGCCACCAACATAATCAATAATTGAAAAATCACGAATGTTGTAATACAGCGCGTTAATAGTAAAATCCCGTCGCCACACATCATCATCTATCGTACCGTATAGATTATCCTGAACAATACGACCTTCTTTCGTTAATCGTTGAGCATCATTCGGGCTATCACCACTACTTTTACGAAATGTTGCCACCTCAACAATGTCACGCCCGTAAACAATATGCGCTAAACGAAAACGCTTGCCGATAATCCTACAATTAGAAAAAAGACGAGCAAGTTGTTCCGGTAAAGCATTTGTCACGACATCAAAGTCTTTAGGTTCACGTCCAAGTAATAAATCGCGTACACATCCTCCAACTAAGTAAGCATCGAAACCTTCTTTTTTTAGCTTGTGCAAGACTTTCAGTGCATTTTCGCTCACATGATTGCGCGAAACATTATGTTCAGCGCGAGCGATTACAGTTGCACCGGTATAGGTTTCAGTGACTGCATGAGTAATTCCTGACGATTTTTTAGTAAGTTTTTCACGAGCTATTTTCGCCGATCTAATCGGAACTCGTTTTTCTTCGTCAGAATCTGCAAAATTTTTTAAGAAATTTAAAATGGCGTTCACACTCAATTGGTTTTGTTCATAATTGGTTAATATGATTGCAATTCATGCACAGTTAATCAACATTTGTTTTCTTTTACTTTGCCCTTTTGAATAGAGTAAAATCGTACTGTTTTTTATTCTTTTGCATACGCGACAAAGTATGTACGTTTAATTTTGGAGTTTTTATGTTTAAAAATGTTATTGCTAGCTTGATTGATCAGCCTATTTTAACCAGCTTATTTTTAAGCGATTTTTTCATTTTATTGTTTCATCGTCCACCGTTTTTCTTTTCGTTGTTAATGTTTAGCGCATTGCTTGGCATGACGATGTACTTTGGACAAAAATTAGCTTTATTTAAAGTTTAAATCACGTTGTTAATGTCGCCGAACACACCAAATTTGTTGCATCGTCTTGCTGCTATTTTTTACGATTTTTTATTATTAGCAAGCATTTTATTTGTAGCTACCGCGTTAATTCTACCATTTAACGCGGGGCAGGCATTCACGGCACATTGGTTTTATTCATTTTATTTGTTAGCGTTGAGTTTTCTTTTTTATGGCTGGTTTTGGACACATGGTGGACAAACTTTAGGCTTACGCGCTTGGAAATTACAAGTTTTAACATTTGATGAACAGCCAATCAGTTGGCGACAAGCATTTTTACGTTTTAGCATTGCAATTGCCTCTTGGGGAGTATTGGGGATTGGTTTTTTATGGTCATTGGTTAACAAAAATAGACGTTGTTGGCATGACTTATTTTCTAAAACAGATATTTTTTACAAAAAATGAACGGATTAAGTAATTTATGGTAGCGTGGAAAAGCAGTCTTTTTTTTAAAAAAGCTGAACCTGAAAAATTTTTACAAGAAACATCAATAACAGCATCAACGTCTACCTGTTTGCGCGTCATGTCTCCGTTGTCAATTAGTTACGAAAAACAACCGTTATCTGTTTTAAAAAAGTTAGCCCCGATTCGTGATTTACCCGACGATGACATTCTGCAAATGGAGCAACACTCTGTCAGTTACGCAAAAGAATCTGTTGTCTTTGCCTTGGGCGAAAAAAGTGAATACATTTATTACTTGATAAAAGGCAGTGTCGAATTAAAACCCGATGGTGGAATAAGTTATGTTATCAATGAAAGTTCTACATTAGCTAATTTACCCCTTAACGGCGGCAGAGTTTGCGGTGCGATGGCAATAACAAAAGAACCATCTGTTTTCCTTTCAGTACCAATGACAGTTGTGCAGTGGTGGGTAAACAAAAGCAGAAGTCAAAAATTAGCGAATTCACTACAAATTATAGACATTGAATTGCCATCAGAAGTCCCTAATACACATTTTTTTAGGAGTTTTGCGCAAGCCTACCGCGAAAATAAATTAAGTTTGCCATTGTTGCCCCAAGTGGCAAATCAATTGCGTAAAGCAATGGAAAAAGAAAATCTTGGTGTGAAAGAGGTTATTTCTATTGTTCAAATTGATCCGCCAATTGTCGCAAAATTGATTCAAGTTTCAAACAGTGCTTTATATGCCTCAAGCACCCCAATTAAAAACTGCCACGATGCAGTCACTCGTTTGGGCTTGGAAACTACACGAAAACTTGTTATTGGAATGAGTATTAAGCAATTATTCCGATGTAACTCACCACAATTGACGTTAAAAATGCAAGAACTTTGGAAAAAGAGTTTACATATTTCGAGTTTAAGTTTTGTTTTGGCGCAAGAATCAGGTGAAGTCAATCCAGAAGACGCTTTATTAGCGGGCTTAATTTGTGACATTGGAGCCATTCCTCTTATTCATTTTGCAGAACAACATCCTGAAAATCATCCTGATCTAAATGATTTACAAACGGCGATGCCTTATCTAAACCCTCCCGTTGGTTCGTTAATTTTACATTCTCTTGGTTTTTCTAATGAGATGACAGAAATTCCAAGATTTTCAGAAGATTGGTATTACGAAAGTAATAGTGAAAACCTAACGCTCATTGATATAGTTATCTTGGCAAAATTGCACAGTTATTTAGGAACGACCAGCACAAAAAAATTGCCTTATATTTGTTCTATTCCAGCGTACAATAAACTGAGAAACGGTAAATTAAATTCTGATTTTTCACTTGATATTTTAGTCAAAGCGCAACAGCGTATTGACATAGCCATGAGCATGTTCGGGTAATGTTTGAAAGATTATTTGCTTTTTTACAGAGTATTCTTACTCTGCCACGTTTTGGTCTGGGATCTTCCCCACCAAACGAAATATCCATTCAGCAGGCGAAAATAACTCCTGAAAATGCAGTGGCGATTTTCAACGATTTATTAGCCGCCCAAACGCCTGAAACACCTGTTGATATTTCCAATGTGAATCCGGTTGAACGTACTGAACCTATTTTAATTAACGCAGAAGAAGCCTTACCGGTTAGTTTATTGCGAAAATTTGCACCGTTACGTTTTTTATCAGAAAGTACATTAGCGCAACTCGCTCACAAAACACTGCATTACATGCCTGAATCGGTCATTTTTATTGTTGGACAACGTACCGATTTTGCCTATTACTTATTACAAGGTAGTGTTGAAATTCGTCCTCAATCGACCTTTCCTTACCCTGTTGTTTTCAATACACCACTGTCTTATCTGCCACTAAATAGTGGTTATTTATGTGGTTCAACTGCAATTAGTACAACACACTGTATTATCTTAGCTGTGTCTCGGGTATTTTTGCAGCGTCTTAGCCAACGTAAATACCGTTACGTTACCGGCGGAGAATTTGTAAAAAGTGGCTTGCCTCCAAATTTGCCAAATAATCGTTTCTTTACAGATTTTTCACACGCTTATAATGAAAATACATTGAGTTTGCCATGCTTACCACAAGTGGCATTACGCTTGAAACAAGCGATTGATGAACCGGATGCAACACTTTTAGACATTGTTAATATCGTACAATTTGATCCAACTATTGTTGCTAAACTCATTCAAGTTGCTAACAGTGTGTTTTATGCGGCTGAAGCACCCATTACAAATTGTAAAAATGCTGTTATTCGTTTAGGACTCGATGGCACTCGTCGAGTCGTGATGGGAATTAGTGTTAAACACTTTTTTAATTCTACACATCCCGAATTAAAAGGCATGATGGAAACAAATTGGCGAAATAGCATTTATCTATCGAGTTTATGCTTTATCTTAGCAAAAGAAAGTAAAACGGTTAGTCCAGAAGATGCGTTATTAGCAGGTTTAGTTTGCGATATTGGTAAAATTCCTGCATTGAATTTTGCAGAGCAACAATCTCATGCTAATTATCCACCTAACATGAAAGAACTTAGAACGGCGTTACCTTTTTTAAGTCCGCCCGTTGGATCATTGATGTTATATAACTTAGGTTTTCCGCCGGAATTAGTGAATATCCCTAAATTTTCTGAAGATTGGTTTTATGAAAGTGGTGAAGAGGCACTAACATTGATTGATATTGTTATATTAGCAAAATTACACAGTTATTTTGGCTCGAAAAAGGCAAAATACTTACCATTTTTAAACACCGTTCCAGCGTATGTGAAACTTAATCAAGGGAAACTCAATGGTGATTTTTCTTTGAATGTTCTAAATCAGGCAAAAGACCGTATTTTCGAAGCGATGACATTTTTTGCTTAAATTTTAACCGCTTAAACTATTTGGATTTAACATACGCCATGAAAAAAAGTGTCTTACAACGCTACTGTTTAATATCACAATTTGTTTTATGTTTTTTGTTTTTTAGCCTGAATGCTCATGCTGAAATCGAAGTTTATCAATTTGCCTCACCAGAAATTGAACTGCGTTATCAAACCTTAACCGAAGAATTACGTTGTTTAGTTTGTCAAAATCAAAACATCGCGGATTCACATGCCGAACTCGCTCAAGATTTACGCCGTAAAGTTTATGAAAAACTCAATTTAGGTGAAACCAACGAACAAATTATTGATTACATGACAGAACGTTATGGTGATTTTGTGTTATATCGCCCACCATTTAACGCTAGAACGTTGATTTTATGGCTTGCGCCAATTTTAACATTGTTAATCGGGGCGATAGGTTTCTGGTCATTACTCAAACGCCGCAAAAATTCAGAACCCGAATTATCTGCGAGTGAATTCGAGCGTCTTAATACATTGTTACGGGCAAGAGGAGATAAATTATGATTCAATTTGGCATTTTTGTCGCGATACTAATTGCTATCGCCTTATGTTTTGTGTTGATTCCATTGTGGTTAAAACCAAAGATTGTTCAAAATGATGATACGCAAACTAACATTCAATTAGCTCAACAGAAATTGCAAGCGTTAGAAACGGATTTAGAAAATGGAGTAATTACCGAGACGCAATACGAGCCATTGAAAAATGAACTCATGCTAAATTTACATCGCGATTTACAGCATATTCCTGTTTCTTTAAATACGACAAATTCTGAATCTAAAGGTCGTTGGCTGGCTATTCCACTCGGTGTTTTTATGCCATTACTCGCGTTAGCGTTATACAGTGTGAAAGGTGATTTGCGTGCTTTTGACGAAGTCGCCGTTAAAGGCGAAATCGCGACAAAACCCTCCGCCGCCGATATTAACGGAATGGTTGATAAACTAGCACAACGAATGAAAGATGATCCAACTGATTCACAAGGTTGGATTATGTTGTCGCGTTCATACAAAGTTTTGAAACGTTATCCCGAAGCTGTTGAAGCGATGCGGAAAGCCCGCACAATTTTGGGCGATGAACCTGAAACACTGTTGCAATTAGCAGATGTCATTGCTATGTCAAATGGCGGTACGCTACAAGGCGAACCTACGACTTTAATTACTAGAGCGTTGGAACTCGACGCTAATAACGACATGGGACTATGGTTAAATGGTTTGGCGAATGCTGAAGCAGGGAAATTCAATGAAGCGATTGCTTCATGGGAAAAATTCCAAACACATTACAAACCCGAAGATGCCGATTATCAAGAAGTTGCGGGTTTAATCAATCAAGCGAAAGAAGCATTAGGGCAAAATCTGACACCGCTAGCAAAAGTGAAATCGGAAACAAAAATAACAGACAATAAAGGCATTCGTGTTTCTGTTATGTTGGATAAGAAATTTGAATCTGAAGCAAGCCCTGAAGATGTTGTTTTCATTTACGCACAGCCCGCTCAAGGCGGAAAGATGCCGTTAGCTGTCGTCAAAAAACAAGTTAAAGATTTGCCATTAGAAATAACGCTCGATGACAGCATGGCAATGATGCCAGCAATGACGATTTCATCAGTCGCTAATGTACAACTTAGCGCGAGAATTAGTCGTTCTGGTAACGCTATCGCTCAAGCGGGCGAGCCAATTGGTAAAAAACAAGTTTCAACAGCCATTGATAACGGTGTGATTAGTTTGGTAATTGATGACAATGTTTCAAATTAGGAGCTTTACGCGATGAGCAGAGGAAAATTTATCACATTTGAAGGTGGCGAAGGCGTTGGTAAAACGACGAATGTTGCCTTTGTAGAAAATTATTTGAAAGCCCGTCAAATTCCTGTTGTTGTTACACGGGAACCGGGTGGAACAGCGTTAGCAGAAAAATTACGCTCATTATTACTTGATAAAAAAACCGAACTAATCGCCGAAGAAGCAGAATTATTGTTGATGTTTGCCGCTAGAGCGCAACACTTAAAACACGTTATTGAACCGGCTTTAGCGCGAGGTGATTGGGTAATTTGCGATCGATTTACCGATGCAACGTATGCGTATCAAGGTGGAGGACGAAATATGAAAATTAAAACCATTGAATGGTTAGAAAATTTAGTTCAAGGAAATTTACGTCCCGATTTAACTCTTTTACTTGATGCACCGGTGAGAATTGGAATTGAACGCGCTCGAAAACGTGGCGCATTTGACCGTTTTGAATCAGAAACCGTGCAGTTTTTTGAGGATGTTCGTCGCGCCTATTTGTTACAAGCCGAAATCAATCCCAAGCGAATTAAACTTATCAAAGCGAACCAACCTTTAGCGGATGTTCAACAAATAATTATCAGTGTATTAAGTCCTTTGTTACGGTGAATTTCAGGCAAAAAAAAGACGACTTAATGGCAAGTCGTCCGAGGTATTAGGAAGGATATAACACACAACTTTAGCTATCAGCTACGAAAAAAATAGTTTAAAACATATAAGTTGTTTCAATCATACCAATAAAAAATGGTTCCGGGAATGCGACAAATTGTCGCAGGCAAATTCTCAAGAATCAATTTACACTATTCGCAATTCAATTTTTGCGAGCCTTTCATGTTTTCTTACGTTGCTTCTAAGTCCGAATTATCTGTTCGGCAAAATTTAAAATGGCTTTTTGTATTACGAAATTTAATGCTATTTAGCGAAGCCTTTTTGATTTTTCTTACTGTTTATGGTCTGCAAATTCAATTACCACAACGCCCATTATGGTGGATTGTGGCAAGTATTGCAGCTGTTAATATCTACACTTGGCTACGTTTACAAGACGCAAGTCCCGTTACGACACAAGAAATTTTCCTCCAACTTGTTTTAGATGTTATTGCAATCACAGCATTACTTTATCCTACAGGTGGCGCATCAAATCCCATTATCTGGGTTTATTTATTGCCGTTAATGATTACTGCCATTATGTTACCGCCAACGTATGCGTGGTACATGGTCATCTTAACTACCTCGATGTACACAATGTTAATGCTTTATAACATTCCATTACCATCCATTGCGCCACATTTAAGTCATACATCAAGTATCGATTTCTCAGGTATGGCACATTTGGAATCCATCGATTTAGAACACGCATTAAACGATAAAAATTATTTTAATTTGCACATTTTTGGTATGTGGTTTGGATTTGTATTTAGTGCCGGCTTGGTTGCTTTTTTCGTCGTTGAGTTAGCGAAAACGTTAAAAATTCGTGAACGGAGTCTAGCAGAAGCTCGAGAAAATGCGTTACGAAATGAACGTGTTGTCGCATTAGGAACTTTAGCAGCAAGTGCCGCACATGATATGGGAACGCCACTTGGAACAATGGCAATTATCACGCATGAACTCATACAAGATTACTCATACTGCAATCATCCCGATTTATACGAAAAAATAATAATTATCGAAGAGCAAATCAATCGATGCAAAGAAGCGTTATCCGTTATGTCCGCGTCTGCTGGTGAAATGCGAGCGGAATCGGGAAATGTTATGGCATTGAGTGAGTATTTAGATGACGTAATTAAACAATGGCGCACGCACAAAGCCGGCACAAAATTAAATTTCTTCATAGACATTGATGTGAATATGAACGCCGAAATTATTGCTGAAAGAACATTGACACATTCACTTATTAACATTTTGAACAACGCCGCCGAAGCAACAAATCCAGATTTGGGAATTGAATTTCATGCTGTTTGGGACTGTCAATTTGTGACTATTAAAATTTGTGATTTTGGTACCGGCTTTCCAGAAGGTTTAATTGAATTTGCCGGTCAACAACCCGTGATGAGCAGTAAACATGGTTTGGGTGTCGGCTTATTTTTAACCTGTTCAACTGTACAGCGTTTAGGCGGCAAAATTGAATTCACTAATCGTCTTCAGGGTGGCGCGGAAGTGATTATCACCTTACCTTTATTAACGAATGAGACTGGAAATGACAACTGTTGAAGAACTCGATAAACCACGATTGTTACTGGTTGATGATGACAAAACTTTTTGTAAAGTTTTAAAAAGTGCGCTGGAAAAACGAGATTATGACGTTTTAGTGGCTTACGATGTGGCATCGGGCATTACGCTTGCGGAACAAAATTTTCCGGAATATGCCGTGATTGATTTGCGAATTGGTTTGGAATCGGGTTTGGAATTAGTAAAAAAATTGATTTCTCTCGATAACAATACGCGAATTGTTATGTTGACAGGTTTTGCGAGTATTGCCACCGCTGTTGAAGCAATTAAATTAGGAGCGACGCATTATTTAACAAAACCCGCAAATGCAGATGAAATTGTCACTGCATTACTAAAAAATGAAGGCGATACATCTACAACAATTAGTGATGTGCCGTTATCGGTAAAGCGTTTGGAATGGGAGCATCTGCAAAAAGTATTGATGCAGCATGAAGGAAATATCTCCGCAGCGGCGCGGGCTTTAAATATGCACCGTCGTTCATTACAACGAAAATTAGATAAACATCCCGTACAATCCTAAAATTTTTTTGTCACTTATTTGAACGAAGCCGCACCACCTGCGGCATTTCAAAATAAATTGATTCCATTTGGTGATTTCACAAAACAGGTCGATAATTTCACCAACAAAATTAAATAATATAAATGAGGATTAACTAATGCTTCCTGAAAAAATGTTAAACTTTTTCAAAAAAAATGGTGCTTTAATACTACAAGTATCCGTTCTCTCGCTTCCATTTGTTATTTTTGCTTTTTATTTTGAAATGGGTGATGAATCGGATGTGACAGATGTTCCGAGTATTGAAAAAGTAGAATCAAAAATTGAAGCCGCCCAAAAAGTAGATAAACCGAAAGAAGAAAAGAAAGAAGAATCATCAAGTGATAAAAAAGAAGATAATAAAAAAGAAAAATTAGACAGTGCGGCGTTTGAAATAGACGAAGTCAGTCAAGAAATGCTGGATAAAAGTGCTGCAAATCCGCAAGAAGCATTCTCGGAAAATAGCGCGTGTAAAAGTTTTGAAAATGTACACACCATCGCAAAACACACCGGAACGATTTCAAAAGCAAAAAATATCGATAAATTTAAAAAACCTTTGCCTGCAATGATTACAGAAACGGAATACACTTGTGTCGATGCGGCAGGCGGGAAGAAAGTTAAGTTTGCAACTATGGGCGTGGCTGTCGATGCAGAAACAAATATGTTGCGTTGTGTGCAATCGAATTCCGATGAAACACTAACCAATGAAGCGCGATTCAAGCACGTTTTGAAAATTATGACGCATCATTGTGGTTTTAAACTATCGGAACATCGCTCAAATGAACCGGCTGCACCAACCATGAAGCTATCGGATGTAAAACCTTTAGATAAAACCCCTTAATCAGCAGGTAAATGCTAGTCACCTACTAGTTAGCAGTCTTGCTGTCGCTAATTTAGGCATTTTCACAAAATTACTTTTATAATAGTCACAACAGAAAATTAACTTTTAACCCATCGAGAGCTTTCATGATTCAAGGTAGTATCGTCGCATTAATTACCCCAATGGACAGTCAAGGTAATATAGATAAAGACAGTTTAGCGCGTTTAATCGAATTTCATATTGAGCAAGGAACGGACGCTTTAGTTGCTGTTGGCACAACAGGCGAATCCGCAACATTAAATGAGGAAGAGCATTGCTATGTCATTAAATTCATGGTTGATAAAGTCGCCGGACGGATTCCCGTTATTGCGGGTACAGGTTCAAATTCAACGACAGAAGCCATTAACTTAACTCAAAAAGCAAAAGAATTAGGCGCAAATGCGTGTTTAATTGTCACGCCATACTACAATAAACCAACACAAGAAGGTTTATATTTGCATCATAAAGCGATTGCAGAAGCTGTTGATATTCCACAAATTTTATACAACGTTCCGGGAAGAACAGCCTGCGATATGTTACCTGAAACGATTGGGCGTTTAGCAAAAGTTCCAAACATTGTTGGCGTAAAAGAAGCCACTGGCGATTTAACGCGCGTCACAAAATTACGCGATTTAACACATTCTAATTTCGCTCTTTATACTGGTGATGATGCCAGCAGCCGCGAATTTTGTTTATTAGGCGGCAACGGCACGATTACCGTGACAGGAAATGTCGCTCCACGTTTGGTTCATGAAATGATTACAGCGGCGATAGCTGGCAACTCAAAAATTGCAGCTGAAATTGACCGAAAAATCGATGCACTTCACAGTAGTTTGTTTATTCAAGCCAATCCAATTCCTGTAAAATGGGCGGTTGCCGAAATGGGGTTAATGCAAAAAGGAATTCGTTTGCCATTAACTTGGTTGAGCGAAGAATGCTTTGAAACAGTTCGTGCTGCTATGCGTCAAGCTAGTGTGATTTAGAGATGACTAATTTTAAGATGTCTATTTCGCCCACATCATTTCAAAAAGGTGGGATCTTATTGTTATTAACGTGCAATTTAGTTGGTTGCAGCACATTACAAAGTTGGTTTCCGGACAAAGAAAAAGATTATCAATTTACAACTGAATTACCACCATTGGTTATTCCGCCTGATTTAATTCAAAAATCATCAGTATTACCGCGTTCTGTGCCAGTTGAAATTCCCGTTTTAAAAACGGAGAAACCTGCTACACAAATTCCTGAAGCAATAAAAAACAACAAAAAAGTTGTTACTAAAAAAATTGACGCGGTAGTTGAACCTACGTTAGTAAAATCAGCAAATCGCCCTGCTCTTACTGAGACAGAAACAGAAATTTCCCGTGATGAAATTCAAGTAAGTTTAACGCACGAAAATGCGCCGACCTTAAATTTGAATGTGCCATCGGAGCGAGCATGGCGAATAGTCGGAAAAGCATTAAGTCGAAGCGGTATCGAAGTGACAAATCGCAACCAAGAAAAGGGTGAAATTCATATTGAAATGATGGATTCCAAAACAAAAATCGAACCAGAAAAAAACCTTTGGGATGATACGATTTCGGTGTTCAATCCATTTTCTGAAAATGAAAAAAGTTATATTTTGAAGTTTAGTGAAACGAATTCAAAAACAGCCATTACTGCTTTAAACGGAGAATTCCAATCACTGACTGATGGCGATGATAATCGATTATTAACGATTTTATTTGAGGCAATTAAATCAGATTTAAGCAAATGATTATCTTGTAATTATTCGGCATTAAAAAAACATGAATCCCATTTTTTATCGTCTTGCAAAATTACGCGGATTAGCTTTTCTTGGTTTATTACTCCTAGCGTTAGGAATCCTCGGCGGTATGATTTGGCGAACACATCATCATTTCGACACCGCCATTTCATACGTTAATTATTCACATCGCATTCAAAATGTTTCCGTTGATTTGCAGCAATCTGTTATCACGCGGTTAGCAAATAAAACCGTAGATTTGTCGCCTAAACTACTGACAACATTGCTATCTGAAATTGATAGTTTAATGACAGACAGGGATTATTTATCTGTTACCACTCGCCAACATTTGGAAACGGTACGCGAATTACTGACACAAAGCCAAAGCCTTGATAAAAATCAACAGCAACAAAGTTTGATTTTAGTTTTAAAGTCTATGGGTGAAATTTTGGATAATGAAACGTTGCAACGTGAACAAATGCTGGAAGATATAAATCTCGATACGCAATCCGAGTTATATGTTGCTTTATTTATGTTTGTAACGATTTTTATTGGTGCGATTTTATTTTTAAAACACAGAATTTTGCATCCGTTAAATGATTTGCAACAATTATTAGAGCGGCTCACAGATGAAAACTACACACCAATTACAACAAATCACATTGATTCGCTGTTGCTACCTGTTTTTCATAGCTACAACGGAATGGTGACACATTTAAGTGAACTTGAAGAAACAAAACGCGAATACGCAAAATCATTACAACGTGAAGTGCGTTTAGCAACACAAGCGTTATTAGAACAACAACATAATTTAGCACGGGCAGAACGTCTCGCCGCAATTGGCGAAGTATCGGCAGAGTTAGCACACGAAATTCGTAATCCGCTAGCAGGAATTCAAATGGCATTTGCAAATCTGCGCCGTGAAATTGATAACGAAAATCAACACGAGCGTTTCACACTCATTGAAAGCGAATTAAAGCGTTTAGCACGATTGCTAAACGAGATGTTAAACGCTAGCAAACATACGCCAGAAACACCTAGTCATTTTGATTTGAGTATTGTTATTCGTGATTTAGTTACATTAGTTCGTTACCAAATCCCAGAAAATGTTAATTTACAATTTAAAACGCCTGAAACGTTATGTGTCTATTTGCCAGAAAGTGGTTTGAGACAGGCTTTATTAAATTTATTGCTTAATTCTTCGGATGCGATGGAAGGACATGATGGACATATTTTGATTTCAGCGAATGTAATTGCTGATAATTTAGAAATTGAAATTCGTGATAATGGACATGGTTTTGCACAAGAATGGTTGGATTATGGCATTCGACCATTCCGCACTAGCCGAGAGCGCGGAACGGGTTTAGGCTTGGCAATGGTTCAACGATTTGTAAGAAATAATCACGGTTTTTTAACACTGAGTAATGACGAGGGTGCCGTAGTTAACATACGTTTCCACATGAATTAAATCGTATTTTTCAAAATCTGTTTGCATAATGCCGGTATAGCTGGCGGCTCATGAGAAGCGGATTCTCTACCTTTTGCATTAGGTTTCGTCGCTTCATCTGAAAA
The DNA here is from genome assembly GCA_903876445.1 of uncultured Pseudomonadota bacterium. Taxonomy (GTDB): domain Bacteria; phylum Pseudomonadota; class Gammaproteobacteria; order Methylococcales; family Methylomonadaceae; genus UBA10906. The sequence goes on from CAIQZX010000145.1 coordinate 32,658, forward strand.
CCACCACGCTAAATCTTCATCGCAACCATCACCCGCTGGAAGCGGCTCTTGATGTTCACAATTTTGGCTATCTTTCGGGCAACTTAATCTAACATGAAAATGGTCATCATGTTTCCACCATGGACGAATTTTTCTCAGCCACGCGCGATTTAACGGTTCGGCGTGTTTGCACAATTCACGTTTAATGACAGGATTCACAAAAATGCGTTCAACTTCGGGAAGTTGTGTTGCGGCTTTCAAAACTTGTTCGTGTGCAAACGTCCATTCTTTGAGTGCAATTTTGTCCGCACTGGAAAGCATCGACGTTGCGCTTAACGTTTCACGCTCGTGTTCTGTCAACGTACTTGCTGTCGAAAGAGTGAACCAAATGTCCACATCTAAACCATTTTGATGACTTCGATGTCCGCTTGGAGTACGTCCGCCGTTAATTTGTCCTAAATCACCAATCAACAAATTACTACCGTGTTGCGTTGCGACAATTTCGCCTAAAGTTTGAATGAAGTTGATTAAATTCGTGTGTCCGTAAATTCGATTACGCGACAAACGCATCACTTGATAACCTTTGCCATCAATCGGTAATTCCACTGCGCCACTTAAACAACCGTTTGTGTAAGTGCCGATGCTTTGCGTATTGGCGAAAGTGTTGCTCGAAAGCAGAAGAAAAAATACAAACAAATTGACTTTGAATTTCATAAAATCAAAATTAGCCATTTTGTGAAGATTTATATTTTTTCCAAGCCTCTTTTACATCAAAACTTTCTTTGTTTAGCCCCCTTATACCTTGAACTGATTGCTCTGGTGCATTTGGAATAAAGTCACCAAAATTATTTTTATTCCAATCTATCCATTTAACAGGAAATCCTATCGTATGGGCATACTCATAGCCTGAATCATATCTATAGCTTTCAACTCCATCGACAGGCATTTCACAAATCCCCATTACTTGCGTCCCTTCTATACCAACAATTAAATCCCCTTTTTTAACGTTCATTAAATTCCACATAACAGTTGGACATCTTGTCGCTTTTTTATCTTTATGCAACCACCAACCTTTACTTTTATAGGCGACATCACCTAACAATTGAATGATACTGAAAAATTCTTTTTTATTATTTGGGACACATTTTCTTAACAAATCCAAATTACCCAATGCAGACCAACCTTGAGCCACAATTTTTTTGTGTTTCAATTCTAAATATGAAGAATTTTTGTCATTTTTATCTATTGCCAACCACCAAGTTTTCATTTTTTATCTCCATTCCAACTCAAAAAATTCGCCAATAATTGCAAACCAACCGTTTGACTTTTTTCAGGGTGAAATTGCACCGCGAAAATATTTTTTCGCATCAACGCACAAGCAAAGGAA
>CAIQZX010000146.1 GCA_903876445.1 uncultured Pseudomonadota bacterium
GAAAATTCTTAACGCTTTGACCCGCATCGAGTGCCGCCCGAATATCCGCCCCTAAAAAAGCATCTTCCGACAAGTGACCCAAGCGACCGAACTTTTCGCAAGTCTTAACCGGACAGTTTTTTGAAAAGATGAAGGAAGTCTAAAAATCAGCGAAAATGTAGTTCCCAAACAAACATCAAGCTGAAAAAAAGACTTCCATGGAACTACTAAAAACGATTTTGGGCAAAATGTCCACCACCTCGAAAACACAAAAAAATTTTATCTATTTTGCTGATGGTTTTGCTGAGTTTTCAAGGTCGAGCCAATTACACCAATTTGAGCCGATACAGTGAGCTATCAGAAAAAACGTACCGTCGTTGGTTTGCGAAGAAGAAACTCGATTTCATCAAGTTTAACCAGATTGGAAACAACGAAATTATTCCAGCAACAGCGATAAAAGTAGCCGCGATGGATTGTAGTTTTGTCAGCAAAAGCGGCAAAAAAACTTACGGTTTGGGCAATTTTTACAACGGCTCACAAGGCAAAGCTCAAGCAGGGCTTGAAATTTCAACGCTCGTCATTGTGGATGTCGATTTCAATACGGCTTACCATGTTTCAACACGACAAACCTCAGAGAAAACAGCCGATGCAGAGGGTTCTCGCGTAGATGAGTATTTGCTTCACTTCACAGAAGATTGCAAATTACTTCCCGCAGATATTGGCTATCTGGTCACTGATGGGTATTACAGCAAACAAAAATTCACCAACGGCATCTTGGAAGCAGGTTATCATCAAATCGGGAAGTTACGCTCGGATGCGAATTTGCGTTATTTATACACGGGTGAACAAAAACCGAAAGGGCGACCTAAACTTTATGGCGACAAAATTGTGATTGGCGAAATTGAAAAACTTGAATTTGTCGAAAAAAATGAGGATGACATTGAAATCTATACCGCCATCGTGAATTCCGTTTCTCTCAAACGTAACATCCGTTTGGTGTTTTTGAAATTCAAAACGTGCTTTGCGATTTTATTTTCAACTGATACCGAACTCGATGCTAAGACAATTTTTCGATATTACAAAGCCAGATTTCAAATCGAGTTTTTGTTTCGTGATGCCAAACAATTTACGGGATTAACGCATTGCCAAGCACGTTCAAAAACCGCTTTGGATAATCATTTTAATGCTTCTTTTTCGGCTTTGAATTTAATCAAATGGCATGACAGACAGCAATCACAAAAACGGAAGCCAATTTCGATTTCTTATTGGAAACGTATATTTTTCAACACCTTATTTTTGGAGCGCATTTCTTGCAACTCAGCTTTCGACCTGAATTTGATTAAATCCACGCCCACTTATTCCGAGCTTTGTCATTTCGGTATTGCGTGCTGAAAAAACTGTCTGAACTATTGCATATCGCTATCTAAATCAACCGAGTACAAACTTGCACCCCGTACAAAGGCATGACCCATTCCAACATCTAACGTCGGCGCAACAACTAACTTGTTCCAGTCTTTTCTATCAAAAATTCGATATTGATTCCCGTCAACATTATCAATGAGGCTAATTTTGGCATCTGAAAAAACGCCGTAATTTTTGACTAAGTAGCCAGTTCCACCGCAGCCACTTAATGCAAGGAACAATCCGCTAATAATGATTATTTTCATTGGCAATACAACTTTTCAACGCGCTGTTTGTTCCCATGTTCATCTTCCATGAAACAACGCCCTTTTCTATCCTTGAAATACTCAATAGTTTCAACTTTTACAGGAGCTGGTGCAGACTGAAAGGTAATCGGTTTTGGTTCTTCAAATACCACTGGCTTAGGTGGTTCTTTGATTAAGTTGATGCTTACTTGTTCGGGATACTCAAACGCCGCGCCTGTTGAAAAATCGATAATGTAAGCAAGTGCGCCAGGCAACATTAGTAATGTATCGACTAATGTAACGGGATTAAAACTCGATTCAACGCGGGTTGAACCTGGTAAGTAACCTTCTTTTTGGCAATTTGCTGTAATATCGTCAGGACTTTTTGAAATCACGACATTACCAGGCGTGTGTACTCCATGCCCCGCTAAATCGCAATCCGCGCCAGTTGGTGTGCTGGTGATGTTAATAGTGCTAGTTGTTCCAGTGAACATTGAAGCGCAACCAGTAAGACTTAATATCGCGCAAGTTAAAGCTAATTTTTTCATAATTAAACCCGACTTTAAATTTAGGATTTGATTTTAGCATTGCTTGTTTTTTTTGCTCTTCTTTTTTCAAGTCAGCGGGCGATAGCCACACAATCCACTCATTTAAAAAACACCCGCTCATAATTGGCGTATAAGCCACGTTTATTGATAAGCCCTTATGTTTGTATGCCTTGAAAGTGGCGCGTTGATTATTTAAGTCGCGCGGATTTTGCTTTGCGCGTAGCGGCGTAGCCGCAAGCGGTGGGGGAATCCATACGGGTGTTTTTGAATGGAGCATACACAGCCATGCAAAAACCTAAACCAACTATTCAATAAAAATGCGTGTTGTGGAGCGTTGAGAAAACGAATCTGACGATTGGATGTTTTGTCCAACTGAATGCAGCCGCATTTTATGACTTTTACACCGTTTAAAAGTGTTGACTTGTTGGCGTGTTGCTTTATACTTATGCACAGTCAATAAGTAATCAACAAACAAGGTGCAAGTCATGAAAGGTTCACGCCCTCTCACACGCGAAAACGTGAAAGCTGTTTTAAAAGCCGCTGTATCAATCCGCGAAAAAACTCTTTTAACAATCGGCTTCTGCACAGGTTACAGAATTTCAGAATTATTGAGCTTGCGAGTTGGTGATGTTTCAACCAATGGACAGGTTCATTCACACGTTACCGTTAAAGCATCGAAAACTAAAACGGGCGTTTCCCGCTCGATTTTGCTTAATTCTGACGCAAAAAAAGCGATTACGGCTTTGCTCGCAGTTATCGGTTGCGATAGCAACACGCCTTTATTTATCAGTCGTCAATGCGATGCAAACGGCGAAGTTAAAGCAATCAATAGACAACGCGCTCACGGAATACTAAAAGCCTTGTTTGCCCTTATTGGTGAATTTGGCAATGTTGCAACGCACACACTTAGAAAAACTTTTGCTGCGCGAGTGTATGAGCAGACAGGAAAATTAGAGTTGGTGCAAATCGCACTCGGACACAAATCTATTTCAAGTACGATTTCGTACCTGCAATTTTCAAACGATGACGTAGACAACGCAATTATGGGGATTATGTAATGGAACAAATCAAAGAAAAAAAGAAAATGGGCAGACCGCCGAAGCAAAAAACAGGTGATTATTTTTGGATACCTGCTGATTTAGTGGACACGGTTAAATTGATGATTCAAGCCAACAGACAGGCGAACCAACGCCAACAGGCTACCCAATGACGGCATTCACGTTAAACATTCACGAATTTTACAGCGATTTAAAAGAGGCGGGTTTTACTGAAAAACAAGCGGACGTTATCGCAAAAATTCAAGGTAAGGCGGCTAGTGCCACGATTGAACAGGTTAAAAATGATTTGCACCTTGACGAAATCGCAACCAAACGCGACATAAGAGAAACCGAATTGCGGGTTGTTACCCAACTGTCAGCAATGCAACAGGATATACAAGTCACAAAACTAACTAACCGTGCTTTGCTTGCTGTCTGTGCAGTTATCGCAACGGCATTGATTAAGATTGCGTTTTTTACGTCGCATTAACTGAATTTGCGCTGCTGATGGCGCGATAATTAGCCCTACTACGTTGGGGCTTTTTTGTGGGTAATGAAATGGCGCGACCTAAGAAGCCGAAAATTGAAACAGTTAAAAATCCAGTTGGCAGACCGTTTAACAAGAGTTTGCCAGCACGGACAATCGAAATTATCTACCGTTGGATATGGCTGGGTTATGACTTGCCAGAATTACCACAGACCGGAAAAAAAGAAATTCTAATGCGTCAATTTAACGCTTCAATGCGAACAATCGAAAGCGCAATAGCAGAATGGAATAAAGCCTATAAGCGCGGTTACAGACCCTATCTGACCTTTGAAACAAGGGAGATTTTAGTTGTTACGCCAGAGCAATTCGAAGAAATGAAAATCAAACAATTTCTAGGCTTAAACCCCTACGATGACATTTTTCGAATTTCGCCATAATTATTTGCGGATACTTTCAAAAACCAATGCGGTAGAGTTATCACCAGACGGAAACAACAACGCCCCAGATAGCAGACCCGACTAAAAGACGCTATTCATGGGGCATAAGTTCCACAGAACAGTTGCATCAATTTTTAAATCAATCACAACAAGGATTTTTTCCATTATGACAATTCTCACGAAAAAAGAAACAGCCGCTCAACTTAAAATTTCACTCAACACGCTTACGACCTTAATCACAGCGGGAAAAATCGCGCATATCAAATTAGCCGCCAGACGTATCGGCGTGGCACAAACCGACATTGACGCTTACATCAATGCGAATCGCCACACGGGCGCGTAACAACTTCTAACGTCGCGACGACGTAAGGAATGCAAAATGAAAATCAGCTACACGACCGAACACGTCAAAAGCCTAACAAAGCTCTTGGTTTTCGAGTACAACACGACCGCCGAATTATTCAGATTCTTACTCAAATCAAAGCGCATTGTGACTGACAAGCTAAATGCGGGTTATTTTTTGCGTTGCGCGGGAACAAAACGACGCAATGAAGCCGTAGACGATACCGCTAATTTGCTGATTTTAGACGGTGATTCTTGCATTGATGACGATGGCAAAATCATTTCAGGAGCGGTTAATCCGCTCTTGGTTCACATGATGCTAAATCACTTGAACCTTGACCATTTCACTTACACCAGTCATAGCAATAACGTTGGCTTATGGAAATATCGCGTTTTAATTCCCTGCGAATACACGCGCCAACAATTACCCGCGTTACTTGAATGGATATTTGACCAATTCCTTGACATCCTCCCCGCCCTAAAGGGAACGGGGATTCCTGATTTAACTCAGGAGCAGGTGTGTATCACTACTACCTGCTGGTTTCTGCTGCTGACGGCATTACAGCACCGTTCACTTCACAGACTAGCCCCCGAAAGTCC
>CAIQZX010000147.1 GCA_903876445.1 uncultured Pseudomonadota bacterium
ACAATGTGTGAAAAGCAAACCTATTTGCAATCTAAACCAATCATAGTTAGATTGTGCAACCAATTTGAGGCGGCAGGTTCTGTCGTGACTGTAAAGCGTTCCCCATCTTCTAAACGGGTCAAAGCTCGTGGAGATGCGAGAGGTACTGATGAAAATATCAGTTCGGGTCAGTCGAAGCCACCACTAGAACGCGATAGCATTTAGTGGTTGGTAGTTCACTGTAGTTACGATTTTTTGAAGTCTCTGCCTTGAAAAACAAGGTAGAGATGAAGTTTTAAAACAACAATTGGTATTTGAATTTATTTAAAAGTATTTCGATTTCGCTGGGACTATTTTTTATGCTATTTATGAAAAATTCCGGCTTTGAATTTTTTAAAAAATCACTGTAACCTTCAATTCCTTCTACAACACTGTCGTCAATTTTGTTGAACCCCATTTGCCAATCTGGAAAATTTCTTTTAGGGAGCGTTGATTTATCAATTATCAAAACATTGTCATGTCTTGTATCTTTGGCAATTAGATTAAATAAGTTTTCAACATCGTCCACGCTTCCTTCCAATGCTTGCATAAAAAATCGATCACGATAAAGCAACATTCCCGTTATGTTTAGCCATTCATTCTTTCTTCTTGATTGAGCAAGCAAAGATTTTAAATCCTCATCCGACATTTCTTGCTTTGTAGAGCTTACATAAACCACGCTGCTTATCGACATGATAAAATTCTTTTCAAAAAGTAGAGCTACTTTATACCATACTTGTCGTTTTCAATGTTAATTGCTCAATAATTAACGCAACCATATTTTTAATACCACCACCTGTGCCTAATTTTTTACGCACAATCTCTAAGTCCGCGCGTATATTTTGATTAGCTTCTGAATTCGTTAACAAACGATGAATTTCGTTAACCATATTTTCTATCGTTGCTTCATGCTGTATCAATTCATTTATTATTTTTTCTCCAAAAATAATATTTGGTAAACCAATGAAACGTGTTTTAACAAGCATTTTGCCCAATAAATAGGTCAAAAAATTCAATCGATAACAAATCACCATTGGTATGCCGAGTAAGGCAATTTCTAGCGTTGCCGTGCCAGAACAAGTCATAATTGCATCACAACATTGCATAACATCGTAAGGTTGTTCTTTGATTACTAACACCTTCACATCAGTTTTTTGTAAGTAACGCTCAATCAATGAATCCGAAATAGAATCGGCTTGTGGCAAAATAAATTGGCAGTTTGGAAAATCAATTTTAAGCTGTTTTGCCACACGCAACATTATTGGCAATAAACGTTTAATTTCATTCACGCGACTTCCAGCAACTAATCCAATAATGGGTGCGTCCGAATTTAACGCAAATTTTTTTAAGGCTTCGGCTTTAGAAAAACGCGGAATAACTTTATCAATAGAAGGATGTCCCACATAACGAACAGGTACATTTTCCGCTTCATAATATATTGTTTCAAAAGGAAAAATCACTGCCATCATATCAATTACCGCGCCGTATTTTTTCACTCTACTTTTTCGCCACGCCCAAACTTGCGGACCAACATAAAATAAAACTTTAATGCCATTTTTTTTGGCAAATTTAGCTAATTGATAATTAAATTCTTTGTAATCCACACAAATCAATAAATCGGGACGTTCGTTTAACAGCAATTGTTGCATTTTATGTAAAGCACGGCGAATTTCAACGTAATGTTTTAGAACTTCAATTACACCAATAACCCCGATTTGACTGGAATCATAACAAAGCGAAATGCCAGCTTGTGACATTTTCGTTCCCCCCATTCCAATCGCAGTCGTGTTAGGAAATTGCTTTTTAAGTTCGAGATAAACATTTGCGGCGTGATTATCACCTGACGATTCACCTGCACTAAAACAAATTTTCAATGACGAGTTCGCGAACATAAATTTTACAATTGATTTACGTCTATTTCTTCTTCTTTATCTTGATAACTAGCATGAATCACGAGAGCTTCATCCCAAACTCTGAAAAATGCGTCTACGCATTTCGGATCAAAATGTATTGAAGATTGTTTTTTCAAAAATTGTGCCGCATCTTCTAATGACCACGCTTTTTTATACGGTCTCGATGACGTTAAGGCATCAAACACATCCGCGACAGCGATAATTCGTCCGTAAAGTGAAATTTCTTCACCTTTTAAGCCGTTTGGGTAGCCACTGCCATCAAATTTTTCATGATGACTAAGAGCCATAATTGCGGCTGTATTGATTAGTGTTGAATCACTGTCACATAAAATGCTGTAGCCTGTTTGTGCGTGTTGCTTCATGACAAAAAATTCTTCATCCGTCAGCTTTCCTTGCTTCAATAAAATTGCATCCGGCGTAGCTACCTTACCAATATCGTGCATCGGAGCAGCTTCTAAAATCAATTCTTGTTCGGCTTCAGATAAATTTAATTCTCGGGCAATTAACTTCGAATAATTTGCCATGCGTAACAAATGTTGACCCGTTTCTGGATCTCGATGTTCTGCCGCTTTTGAAAGACGTAACACCATTTCTTTTTCACGCGCTTTTAAATCTTTTATCGCGTGTTTAATTTCAATTGCTAGCCATTCAGCTCTGTCAGCAAGAGCGAGTTGACTTTCCCGCAACGCTAATAAATTTTTTACTCGTGCTAACAACTCCGTTTTATCAATCGGTTTATTTAAGAAATCGTGTGCGCCTAATTCAAGGGCTTTGTGACGAACTTCATTTTCCGTATCCGCCGTTACCATCACAATTGGAATGTCTTTATGACCATCAAGCACGCGAAAATGTGTAATAAATTCTAAACCATCCATTTCTGGCATCATGTAATCTAATAAAACTAAATCCGGTTCATTTTCTTGACACCATTCCATCGCTTTTACAGGGTTGTCAAAACAAACAGATTCAACATTTACTAATTTTTTTAATAAATGTCGGAATAATGTCAAATTAGTTGCATTGTCATCAACAATCAATACACGGGACATAAAAATATACCTATTTTCTATTTTCTATAAAATGTTTAGTACGATCCAATTCAGTTTGAATCAGTACGGTTAAGGCTTGAATTTCTTCCCAATTTTGACTTTTTTGGGTGGCGCGTTCAAGTTGGGCAGCTAATGTTGCTAAAGTTACTGCACCGATATTGTAAGACGAGCCTTTGATTTCGTGAGCAACGGCTTTGACATTTGTCGTTTGTTCATTAACGGCGACAGTCAGCTTATTTTTAATTGGAATAATAGAATCATAAAAAACATCTAATAATTCTTCAATAATTTCCATATCATCTTCAAATAACTCCATCATCCGATTGAGTTCAATTGGAGAGCCTTCAGATACTTGTGTTGGAGCTACATCAACTTTTTCAGCTAGCTCTTTCTCATTTTTTTGTACTATCTCATTATCCGGACTAATAATAACTTTCATTTCTGGTAACCATTTTTTTAACATAGCTTCAAGCGTATTAGTGTTAATTGGCTTCGTTATGTAATCATCCATTCCGGATTCTAAACAACGTTCTTTATCACCTTGAATCGCATTTGCTGTCATTGCGATAATGGGAATGCGTTTTTTACTTTCGGATTCCTGCTCTTGCATTCGAATGACGTGAGTTGCTTCAAAGCCATCCATGACGGGCATTTGACAATCCATTAAAACTAACGAGTAAGATAATGTTTGCAATGTATCAATCGCTTCTTGCCCATTGTTCACAATGTGAATTCGATAATTCATTTTGGTCAAAACGTGTTTGGCGACTTGTTGATTCACAACATTATCTTCAACTAATAAAATCAAATGTTGATTTTTTAGTGTGTCGTGATGTTTATTCTCAAAAGTTGATCGTTGCACAGATGACATTTTTTCAATTTGTGCTAACTCTTCAGGATGAAAAATAGTAACAATCGCATTAAATAATACCGATTGCTTAACGGGCTTAACTAAAACACTTGCCGCACCATTATCTAACAATTGTTGTTTTAAATCGCTATCGATATTTTCTTGGCAAACAATGATAGGAAAATCATGCAAGTATTCTTGTGCATGAACAGCAGTAATGATGGTGAGTGTTTCATTGGCACTTAATTCACTAAGCAGTAATCCATCATAATTTTGATTGAGTGATTTTGCTTCATTGAGCAAAGTTAGCATTTCATCTAGGTTGTCAGTTGAATTAACAGAAATTCCCCAAGCCCTTAAATACGTTAAATAAATGTCATGATTTCCGGTATTTTTGCCTACGATTAACATCTTTTTGCCATTTGATTTTTCAATTTCAAATGTTAATTTTTGCCCTGCAATTTCAAATGGAGCTTCAACCCAAAATGTTGAACCTTCACCAAAAATACTATTAACGCCAACTTCACCGTCCATCAATTCAATCAACCGTTTAGAAATAGATAAGCCTAAACCTGTTCCGCCGTATTTTCTTGTCGTAGAACTATCCGCTTGCGAAAAAGGCTGAAATAAATACTGCTGCGATTCCGGTGAAATCCCAATGCCATTATCAGTCACTTCTATTCGAATCCATGCCACATTATCAATTTTGTTAAACAAACTAGCCCGTAGAGTAACGTCACCACCTTCAGGAGTGAATTTTATGGCATTGCTTAAAAAATTAAGAACAACTTGACGCAATCGTAATGGATCGCTGATTAACTGATTTGGAATCGCAGAATCAACAAAAGTCATTAACGACAATGATTTTTCATTAGCCCGATTTGAAACAATATCCGCACTTCCTTCCAAAACTTGCTGCAATGAAAACTCAATTGATTCAATTTTAAGTTGCTGCGCTTCGATTTTAGAAAAATCTAAAATGTCGTTAATAATCGTAAGTAATGCTTGAGATGAACTTCTGACAATGTTAGCGAATTCTTGTTGTTCATCATCTAAAGGCGTATCCAACAATAAATCTGTCATTCCAATAATGCCATTCATGGGCGTTCGGATTTCATGACTCATCGTAGAAAGAAAATCTGATTTTAATCGAGAGGCACGTTCAGCAGATTCCTTTGCTTGAATGAGTTGCTGCTCGATAAGTTTTTGCGAACTAATATCTCGGAAACAAGCGACTGAACCGATTAACTTATCACCATCAAGTAATGGCGCACCGACTATGCTAACTTCAACAATATGACCATCTTTATGAAAAAATACCTCATCATCTGAGCGATACATTTTCTTATCTATCATGCTCTGCGAAATTCGGCATTCTTTGGTGGCTAAATGTGTACCATCTGGACTGTTACGATGAATAATTGAATGAATTTCTTTCCCTTCGATTTCAGAAAATTTCCAGCCTAATATCTTTTCTGCTTCAGAATTTAAATAAGTCGTTTTGCCGTTTGCGTCCAAGGTATAAACGCCATCGCCTAAATTATTTAAAATAGTTCTTTGCCATTCTTCAGATTTAAATGCGGCTTGCTCCATTTCTTTTTGTGATGAAATATCAGTACGAATCGAAATGTAATAATCAACAAGCCCTTTTTTATCCAAAAATGGCACAATCGTCGATTGAACCCAATAAAAGTTTCCATGTTTATTACGATTACAAATGTTTCCAGACCAAACATCGCCACGGCTAATCGTACGCCACATTTCACCAAAAAATTCAGTGGGATGATAATTTGAATTTAACAATCGGTGGTCTTGCCCAACTAATTCTTCAATAGGATATCCGCTGATTGCGGTAAATTTTTCGTTAGCGTATAGAATCCGACCATTTTTATCGGTAATACTCACAATAGCGTGTTCATCCAACGCAGATTGTTGTCGTCTTAATTCTCGTAAGGAATCTTGCAATAAACTTGAAGAATTATCATAACGGCGCACGGTATGAGCAATTCCAACAAGCAATAAAAAAGTCATTATGCCAAGAAAAATGCGATAGGCATTTGCAATGCTTATTTCTTCGTCATTGATTGCATTATTTGCTTTTTCAATGTCGCTAAGCATTTTAATCGTATCAATTGAATTCAATTCGATAATAACGCTGTTTAATCGCGCAGTATTTTCTATTGCCATCCGCGCGTGTCTTAGAATGCGGGTACTAAATTCAGCATCACCTTCTACAGAATCCGTTTTATTTTGAGAAAAATAATCGATGCTTTGCAAAATTTCATTTTTAAAAGCTAAATTACTCGGATTTAAACTGTATAAAATTAAATTATTGAGCAATCTCTGTAACGGATTCGTATTATTTTTACTAATACGAATATCGTTTGTCATGTTGTTCAAATAATGCAACGAATTAGACAAAACAGACGTTTCAGATTTTAACGTTTCAAAAATATCTTCTTTGTAATTTTCCTCTTTTAAATAAATATCTACCGCATTTTGAATATCGGGATATTCATTACTACGATTTAAATTACTTGTTATTTCAGCTAATAACGATTTTTGCACACGATAATTTTGTAAATCAAAGTTAATCGAATCATAATTGATTTCGGATAAACGCAGCTGTGTTTTTAAAAACTTTTGATTTAATTGCCCATCCAAAATTTTTAAATTTAGTACGGCATTGTTAATCATTTTATGTTCAAAATGATGCGTCGGTTCGATATGCAAAAAACTCCATGAAATTAGTGAAACAACTGTTACTGTCGAAAAGACTTTAGATACTTTCAATACTTTCATCTCAAAATTGTGGGGGGTTCGCCGGTAAGTGTACTTAAAAAATCTTCAATTTTTTCTATTTCAGCTTCCGGTAGTTTTAAACCTAATTGATAGGTCGCCATAATATCAATGACGTTTCGTAATTTTTTGATCGAGCCATCATGCAAATACGGAGAGGTTAATGCGATATTCCGTAATGAAGGGACTTTGAATTCGTACAATGTTTCCTCATTTTTTGTTATGGCGAAACGCCCCAAATCTTGGCTGCGTTTAGTGTTATCGGTATTATTTTCTAAATAATACTCACGAAATACGCCTAGACGCTCAAACATATTTCCTCCAACATTCACGCCTTGATGGCATTTTATACAACCATAAGATTTAAACAGTTGATATCCTTCTTTTTGTCGATGACTTAATGCACCTTCATCGCCTTTTAACCATTTATCAAAACGAGAATTTGTTGTGACTAACGTTCGTTCAAAAGTTGAAATAGCATCACGCACCTGATCCGGTGTAATAAAATTTTTACCATAAACCTGTTTGAATCGTTCACGGTAATCTGATGAGTTCATGAGTGTTGTAATAATTTCATCCCACGATGCTCCCATTTCTTGACTATTTAGAAAAGGAGCCTCGACCTGTTCTTCCAATGTTAAAGCACGCCCATCCCAAAATTGTCTAAACGAAAAACCACTGTTAAAAACAGTCGGTGTATTACGTTTAGCAAGCGAGCCATTGATACCGACAGAAAAACTTACATTACCCGCACCGTTTAAATAAAGATTATGACAAGATGTACACGAAATAGTTTTATCGCCCGTTGACATCCTCCCCGCCCTAAAGGGAACGGGGATTCCTGATTTAACTCAGGAGCAGGTGTGTATCACTACTACCTGCTGGTTTCTGCTGCTGACGGCATTACAGCACCGTTCACTTCACAGACTAGCCCCCGAAAGTCC
>CAIQZX010000148.1 GCA_903876445.1 uncultured Pseudomonadota bacterium
AAAAATTTGTTGCTCAACGTTACAAAACGACTGAAGCAAATTTGCATAATTGGCTCAAAAAGAATGATTTGATGACCTCACGCGAGCGATTCAGATCCTAAAATCTCGTGGGACTTTGGATCCTTTAGTTTAGTGCGACACAGCAATGCAAAATTTCATCATGCCATTTTGATGACGTACCAAACTTTTCAGTCCGAGCAATCTTGCTGCATTAGTAAATGCTGTTTTGCAGTTATCTTGGATTCTTATGGCTTCGTCGTTATCTGCGGCTGTTTCGATTAGAATCAGATTCCGAAGTCCGTTTGCTAATTCCAATGATATTGTGACTTTTTCTTTAGCTTCTGGCACAGTACCAAAAGCAGTTGTTATTTCTTTTCTAGCCAGTATTGCATCAGTATTATTGCCTTGCCCGTTTAATTTACCAAACGAAAGATTGAAATAGTGGTCGTCAAAATGAATTACCTGCGGAATAACAGACAGACGAAAAAAACAGTCATCTTGGCTTTCAATGATGGCTTTTAGTCTTAAAAATAAGACAGATAATTCGCGCAATTCATTTGCCAATAAATTATTTTCATCGATTTCAATCCAACCATTAGGATGAAAAATAATTCCTGTCGTTGGATTTTCAAATTCAAAACCTCGCCCATGAACCGCTAATCCTAACAAAATGGTTAATTGTTTTTCTGTTAGCGAAATGCCTAATGGTTTTTCTTTTCCTTTAAATCCAAATAAAATCTTATCTTCGTTGGTTGCTGGAACAGTCAATGCGTAATCATTTTCTCTTTTTGATTGGTACAAATAACTCGCTTCAAAACTGTTCGGAATGGTGTTGAATTTTTTTGATAATTCAGCAGAATTGTTTTTAAAATGTTCGACGATAGCTTTCAGATATGCAATTTTTCCATCTGTTCTTTTACTAGCAATTACTTCGTCGATTGAAAACCATACTAAATTTTCATCTGTTTTTATTCGATGTTGTAAAGATAGATAACCTTTTAGGGTTAATTTTATTTGAGAAATTTCAAAATGATATTTCGTGTAAGCGTGATTCGGAGCTGCCCCTTGCACTTGGTAGTAAGGTTCTAATGTTAGCCACTTTTCAAAAGTGTAATGCGTTTCAAATTCTAATCCAGCCTCTTCTTTTAACTCACGTTTGAGCGTATTAAACAACGATTCTTTCAGAATTTCAGCATTATTTACGGTCATGTCAGATTGCAAAATTTGCAAACATTCTTTCATATTCCCTTGCAACGATTTCATATCCGTTTGATTTAAACGCCCTCCAATTAACCCATAATCTCCTGCTGATTTATCAAATCGTTTTTGCGTATCTTCCCGTTGATATAAAAGGATTTTATCGTCGAGTTTTATGATTCCCCATGCCACATAAATATGCCGTATCGGTTCATTTTTCTCTGATAAACCATGTGTCACTCGTTGATTTTCAACATATTTCAACACACTGCGTTGTTCGTCTTTTTGAGAATTAGAAATGTCCCTTGTATTCCAAAACTTTTTATCAAAAAAACGAGCGTTTTTATTACTCATCGCGGTTAATAATGACATTGCTAATAATTGAGCTGGAAAGGAAATGAAACACCATTCCCCTTTTTTCAAATCGTCAGGATTTAGAACGGCAAGCGTATCAAGCAGATTTTCAATTAAATCAATCGTGTTTTGAGCAACTTCTTCAGACACATTTTTTTCTGAACAAAGTGCTTTGGTTAATTCTTGTCGTGATGCGCTGTAAAAATCACCGTTTTCTTCAGCGTATCGGGGAATCTGATTCAATAATGTTTTAATCATTTTGTGGAAAACTTCGGCTGTAAATATGACGGGCGAGTTCAAACAAATAAGGTTTGTTTTGATAGTTGAATGGATGAAATTTAATCTCTAGGAAATTTCCTCTCCTGTCAATAATTGGATTGGATGTGATAAGCCAGAACATCTGGTAGAGTATTTTGATAAAAAGTTCCTTATTATCTCTAAGCGGAGAGTTGCTTAATTGGATGTTGTTAGCTAATTCATTGAAATGAAGTGTATTGTCATCAATTCGATTGCCATTCTGATATTCGTCCAAAATGCTATTTCTCAATTCAAGGTAAGCATCGGAAACTTTTGTTGACATCCTCCCCGCCCTAAAGGGAACGGGGATTCCTGATTTAACTCAGGAGCAGGTGTGTATCACTACTACCTGCTGGTTTCTGCTGCTGACGGCATTACAGCACCGTTCACTTCACAGACTAGCCCCCGAAAGTCC
>CAIQZX010000149.1 GCA_903876445.1 uncultured Pseudomonadota bacterium
ATAGCAATTCTTTCTCAAAAAGGCGGAGCTGGAAAAACGACTTTAGCTGTGAATTTAGCAGTAGCAGCAGAGATAGCAAAAAAGAAAGCCGCAATTATCGATATTGACCCACAAGCGAGTGCAACAAGTTGGGGCGATAGCCGATCCTCAGATTCACCCGTTGTTGTTTCTGCTCAACCATCTCGACTAAAAAATGTACTAGATGCTGCAAATGAAGGCGGAGCGGATTTAGTATTTATTGATACGTCACCACACTCTGAAAATGCTGCTTTAGCTGCCGCACGTTTAGCTGACTTTGTTTTAATTCCTTGTCGCCCTGCAATTCTTGATTTAAGAGCAATTAGTAACACTATCGACATAGTAAAATTGGCTGGATGTAAAGCCGCTGTCGTATTAACCTGCGTTCCCGCTAGAGGTTCACTTGCTCATGAAGCAGAACAAGCCGTGCTATCTTACGGAATAGAACTCGCTCCTGTACACATTGGTAATAGAACATCATTTATCCACTCCTTAACAGAAGGGCAGTCTGTATTAGAGTATGAACTTAATGGTAAAGCGATGATTGAAGTTATGAATCTATACAAGTGGATTTATAAACAAGTAAAATAGATTTCATATATTTATGAAATAAAAAATCATGTATTCATGTAAAGGATAAATCATGTCAAGAAAACAGAATTTAGCACAAGCACTGCAAAATGTTAGCGGCAAAGCTGATACAAATCAATCTATTAGCACACCTTCAGTTCCTGTAGAAAAAAATGACAACACTGTCATTCCACCCAGTAGAATAGGTAAAAAAGCAATTACTGGATTCTTTGACCCTGCGGTATCAAAACAATTTAAACGCTTGGCATTAGACAATGACAAAACAGTACAACTATTACTTGCTGAAGCATTGAATGATTTGTTTGTAAAACATAACCAAATGCCAATTGCTTGAAATGACTAAAGCGATAACTAATTACCATGCGAAATACTACGCACATGAATTGACCAAACAAGTAGCTGACAACAATGTTGAGCGATTATCTCAATCACTTTTTGATGCGACTGTTGATCTCAATCCACATCAAATAAATGCGGCGTTATTTGCACTTAATAATCCACTAAGCCAAGGTGTTATTCTTGCTGATGAAGTTGGTTTAGGAAAAACAATTGAAGCTGGTTTGGTACTTTGTCAGTATTGGTCTGAACGAAAAAGACAGCTAATAATTGTGTGTCCTGCTGCATTACGAAAACAATGGTCACAAGAGTTAAAAGATAAATTTAATCTACCATCACAAGTGCTTGATACAAAAACATGGCAGCAATTGAAAAAACAAGGAATTTACAACCCGCTAAATAATAATTGTATCAACATCCTTTCTTACCATTTCGCAGTACGAATTGAAGATTATCTTGTTGCTGAACCATGGAATTTAGTTGTTATGGATGAAGCACATAAATTACGCAATGTTTATCGTCCCAATAACAAAATGGGACAATCACTTAAACGAGTTTTTTATTCCCGAAAAAAAATACTTCTCACTGCAACGCCATTGCAAAATTCATTATTGGAGCTTTATGGCTTATCAACGTTACTAGATGAACATATTTTTGGAGATGAGAAATCTTTCCGTCTGCATTACATGATGGATGGCAACGGTACACACCACCTTAAAGAACGCCTGAATCGTTTTGTTAAAAGAACATTACGAAAACAAGTCTTGGAGTACATCCAATATACCGAACGTAAAACCATAACTGTTCCCTTTTCGCCATCGTTAGACGAAGTCCGTCTTTATGATGGCATCACAAAGTTACTTGAACGTGAAGACAGCTACGCACTGCCAAAACGCCAACGGCATTTAACAGGGCTAATTTTAAGAAAATTACTCGCTTCCAGTACCAATGCAGTACATAACACGTTAGTAACAATTAAAAATCGCCTTGAACTTCTACGAGATCATCAAACAGACGACATCACTTTTATCTCAAAACTCATTGAAGACGACGATTTAGAAACAGAGTATTTTGAAGAACTCGATGATAACGAAGGGGTAATCGAATCCGAAACGTTTATTGACATCGAACGATTAAAAAATGAGATTGCTGAACTAGAAGATTTGATAATACAGGCTGAATCCATCGTTGACGATAGCAAAGCCAAGGCATTGTTGATTGCTTTGAATCAAGGATTTGAACAAATGGCAGTTATGAATGCCCCTCGTAAAGCTGTTATTTTTACGGAATCAAAACGCACCCAAGAATACCTAAAACAATACCTTTCAAAAAATCAATATGACGCGAAATTAGTCACGTTCAGTGGCACTAATAACAGCCCTGAAGTCACAGCCATTTATCAAGATTGGTTAGCAC
>CAIQZX010000150.1 GCA_903876445.1 uncultured Pseudomonadota bacterium
AGGACTTTCGGGGGCTAGTCTGTGAAGTGAACGGTGCTGTAATGCCGTCAGCAGCAGAAACCAGCAGGTAGTAGTGATACACACCTGCTCCTGAGTTAAATCAGGAATCCCCGTTCCCTTTAGGGCGGGGAGGATGTCAAATTGATGTTGATAAATGTGAAATTTTGAGCCACTTCAATCAGCGTGGGAATTCCTTATTTAATCGCTTTAAATCCAATATCTGTGCGGTAATAAATGCCGTTCCAGCTAATTTTATTTGCTAATTCATAGGCTTTGGTTTGTGCGTCCTTAATTGAATCGCCTAACGCACACGCACACAAAACGCGCCCGCCATTTGTCACAACATCATCGGCAATTTGCGCTGTTCCGGCATGAAAAACTTTGCCGTCTTCGGTTTCATTAACGGGTAAACCGGAAATAATTTGTCCTTTTGCATAAGCGTCTGGATAACCACCTGCGGCTAAAACGACACCTAATGCGGGGCGTTCATCCCATTCTGTGGTTGTTTTAGCCAGTTCACCCGCAAGAGCGGCTTGGCATAATTCGACTAAATCGCTTTTTAAACGCATCATAATCGGTTGCGTTTCAGGATCGCCAAAACGACAGTTGTATTCCAATACTTTCACATCACCCGTCGGTGAAATCATCAAACCGGCATACAAAAATCCTGTGTAGGGATGCCCTTCGCTCGCCATACCTTTTAAAGTGGGTTCGATTACATCACGCATCACGGTTGCATGAATTTCTGGTGTAACAATTGGCGCGGGAGAATAAGCCCCCATACCGCCAGTATTTACGCCTTTATCGCCATTTTGTAAGGCTTTATGATCTTGCGAAGTTGCCATTGGTAAAGCATTTTTACCATCCGCAATGACAATAAAACTGGCTTCTTCGCCGACTAAAAATTCTTCAATCACAACCCGATGTCCAGCTTCGCCAAACGCATTTCCGGCTAACATATCATTTACGGCGGCAATCGCTTCGGCTTCTGTTTGCGCGACAATTACGCCCTTCCCTGCCGCTAAACCATCAGCTTTAACGACAATCGGTGCGCCGTGTTTTTCAATATAAGCAATCGCCAAATTTACGTCAGTAAAACTTTCATAAGCCGCTGTTGGAATGCCGTAACGAATCATAAAATCTTTGCAAAACGATTTTGAACCTTCCAATTGTGATGTGTAAGCGGACGCGCCAAAACACGCTAAACCTGCCGCTTGAAATTTATCCACGATACCTAAAACTAACGGGACTTCAGGTCCTACAATTGTTAAATCAATCGCATTTTGTTGTGCAAAATGTTGCAATCCCGCGAGATCATCAACCGCAATCGCTACGTTTTCAATACCGGATTCCAATGCTGTTCCGGCATTACCTGTCGCAACAAAAACGTGACTGACTTTTGACGATTGTTTTACTTTCCATGCTAAAGCGTGTTCACGACCGCCGCTACCAATAATTAAAATGTTCATGATTTTTTGTTCTCCAAAAACGAATAAGTAAAATTAGCTGGCTATCATAAACGAAATGTCAGCCATCAAGCGATTACTCGATGACTGACATTTTGGTTAAAACGGGCGTGTTAATTGGTTTCGGTCACAAATTTTGCGTCTGTAATTCCTAATTTTGCCAATTTATTGTTGAATTCTGTCACGTTACGCGGAGATATGATGGGTAACTGAACTTTGTAAAGCGTGGCGTTTTTATTACTGGATTCAGCAATTTTAGGTTCAGGTAAATGCTGTTTAGCGAGGTTTTTTAATAAATTTTGCGCCAACTTTTTGTCATTGAAACTGCCAACTTGTAAATAAACTGGCTGATTATGCTTTTGTAATTGTTTCAACGCCTGTTCACGCGGAATAGCTTTAATCGCTACCGCGCTTGTACCATTCTCATCCATACCTAATTGTTTTGCGGCTGAATAGGACAAATCTAAAATACGATTCTCTGAAAATGGACCACGGTCGTTAATGCGAACAATGACAGAACGATTGTTTTCAACATTAGTAATTTCGGCATAAGAATCAAGCGGCAAGCTATTATGAGCAGCGGTCATAGCGTTCATATCAAATAATTCGCCTGTCGCGGTTTTTTTGCCGTGGAAATAATTGCCATACCATGACGCAAGCCCTTGCGCTTTTTGGTTTGCCGTCAATTTATCCCCAATTTTGTGCGCGGGGGATTTTGCCGCTACGATTTTTTTAACATTTTTTTGTTTAATCGTAGCGATAGAAGTAGTGGGAATGATAGTATCAGTGCCAACTTCCAACGGAATAATATCTTGTGGAGTTGGAACTAAACTTGCTTTTAATTGTGTCGTAGTGCTGCAACTGCTTAAAACAGCCAACGATAAAATCGGAATCAATTTTTTCATAAAGTGGTCGAGTGGTTATTTTTCAATATGCAAAATTACGGAAATAATTTTGCGTATGAAGAACTTTGATGAACGTTAATCGGTGAACTCAAAGTGCTTCGCCGGCTTCTTACGTCGTCGCTTTACGGCGTGAGAAGTTTTTTAACTTTAGAGAATAAAACTGTACGTTTCGTTGTTAAGGAAAGAAGATTCTACCGTGCTGTGAATTAAATCCACCTTAAGAAAAGGCTAAAAATAGGGGATAAAAAATTTGTGTCAGGCTTCATTAGACCGCAAAACTCTCTCCACAGCCGCACGTTCCTTTCACATTTGGGTTATTAAATTTGAAGGCCGCATTTAAACCTTCTTTACGATAATCGATTTCAATGCCTTTTAAAAATGGCAATTCATCATTTTTTACCACGATTTTTACACCTAATGGTTCAAAAACTTGATCTGTTTCATCGAGTGCGTCTACATAATCTAAAACATAAGCGTACCCCGAACAGCCTGATTTTTTCACGCCCAAACGCAAGCCTAAACTATTTTCACGTTTAGTAAGTTGTTTTTGAATTTGTTGTGCGGCATTTTCTGTTAATAAAACGGACATTTTTTTAAACTCCAAATGATTTGATTATTTCAATAAATTCTAAAATTTCGGCTACCGTATTTTGATGACTGAGGCTAACACGAATAGCCGTTTGTGCTTTTTCTGGCGGAATTCCCATTGCCAATAAAATGGGACTTGGTTCAGTTGCGCCACTCGCACACGCTGAACCACTTGAAACACAAATGCCTTTTTTATCCAACGTTAAAAGCACCCATTCCCCATCTATGCCGTCTATACCAAATAAAACTGTGTTTGGTAAACGGGGCGAATTCCGAGCAAAAATTGTTACGCGCGGTAATTTTGAAAGTTCGATTTCTAACTGTAAGCGCAAAGCTAAGATATGAGAAGAACGTGCCTCTAATTCAGATTTTGCCAATTCTGCTGCCTTTCCAAAACCAACAATTGCAGCAACATTCTCTGTTCCTGAACGTCGATTATTTTCTTGTCCACCGCCAAAAAGTAATGATTTTAACGAGAGGGATTTATCTACACATAACGCGCCACAACCTTTTGCACCGTAAATTTTATGGCTAGAAAGTGACAACATTTGCACGCCTAATTGTGCGAATGAAACTGGAATTTTTCCTACTGCTTGCACCGCATCGGTATGAACAATTATGCCGTGTTCAGAAAGTTGAGCGGCAATTTCTGCAATCGGTTGAATAACGCCTGTTTCATTATTTGCTAACATAATCGAAACCACATTCGGCTTTTTTTCAATAAGCTGAAAAATCGTCTCTTTTTCAATTAAACCGTCTGAATTTACCGGAATAACTTCCGCGCAATGCTGTTGTTTAGCGGATTCTGAAATTGAAGAATGCTCCACAGCAGAAATCGCAAATTTTACGCTATCATTCGAAGGCAAATATGACGGGGTCGCTTGAAATAGCAAATTATTCGCTTCTGTACCGCCACTCGTAAAAATAATTTGAGTGGGTTGGGCATCAATTAACGCGGCGACTTGCTCTCGCGCTGTTTCTATCGCACTTTTTGCAATTCGTCCCAAACGATGCACGCTAGATGGATTCCCGTACATCGTTTTCATAAACGGCAACATCGCGTCTAAAACCCGCTCATCCATTGCCGTTGTAGCATTATTGTCTAAATAAATCATTATTGCGTGAATTCAATACTTTCAATACTTTCATACAATGCTAAATACTGCTCTGCACTACTTTTCCAAGAAAAATCTCGCGTCATGGCATTTGTTTGAATCTTTTTCCACGCATCAGGAAAATCATGCAGCAATAAAGCACGTTTGATGGTTTCAAGTAATGCGCCAGAATTTTCAGCATGAAACACAAATCCTGTCGCGGTTTTGTTTGCAATTGTTTTTGGTAACGTATCGACAACCGTATCCGCTAAACCGCCTGTGCTTCTCACGATTGGTAACGTGCCATAACTTTGGCTATACATTTGATTTAAACCACAAGGTTCGAAAAGTGATGGCATTAAAAAGACATCTGCGCCCGCCTCGATTAAATGCGCTAATTTTTCATCATAACCCAGCGTTAAAGCCATTTTATGCGGGTAAGCCTCGGCAAATTGATGCAAACGTTGTTCAAAATTTTTATCGCCACTACCCAACATTACAAGCTGTATCGGTAAACCCAATAATTCTGGCAAGCAATCTAAAATTAACTCAATGCCTTTTTGTTCAACTAAGCGACTAATTAAACCAATCGTAAAAATATTTTCATTTACCGGTAAATTCAAGCACGATTGCAACGATTTTTTGTTTTCTGCTTTATCGTGCAAGGTTTCGACACTGTATTTTTGTGTAATCAGTGAATCGATTTCTGGATTCCAGTCAGCATCGATGCCGTTAATAATACCGGTTAAATCGTCATTACGATAAATAAGTAACCCTTCCAAACCATAACCCAATTCGGGAGTTTGAATGTCTTGTGCATAAGTGGGACTAACAGTTGTAATTTTATCTGAGTAAGCTAACCCGCCTTTGATAAACGACAACATACCGTGAAATTCCAATCCATCTGGCGATAATAATTGTGGCGGAAGTTGTAATACGGATGCCGTCAAACCATTAAATAATCCTTGATAGGCGATATTGTGAATGGTAAAAACCGTTTGCGGACACAATGATTCTAAAGATAAAAGCGCAGGAATTAAACCTGTTTGCCAATCATTGCAATGTACAATATCCGCTTTCCAATCAAGTTCCGCACGATTCATCGCCACTTCAATTGCCGCTCGACAAAATAATGTAAAGCGTTCAGCATTATTGACATAAGAATTACCAAAACCATCAACGTACGGATTTCCAACTAATCCAAAGTATTCCGGACAATCCACGAGAAAAACAGGCACTTGACTATCGGGCAAAAACGTTTCCAAAATCCGAACAGTATGTTTCCCGATTAAAAATACGCTTCGTAATGTAGGCTCATGATTCAACTTTAAACTGCGGTAATTTGGCAAAATCAATTTTACTTCTTGCCCCAGTTCCGCCAAGGCTTTTGGTAAACTACTCGATACGTCAGCAAGTCCACCGGTTTTAATGAGTGGATGTACTTCACTTGTGACAAAAAGAATTTTTTTCATATTTGGTCAATTAAAAAATTAGGCGTAACAAAATCACGCAGTTTGTAAATTTAAAAAGAGCGCGAATTAAAAATCGCGCTCCGATTTCATGGTAAAAAACTTAGTGGTTGTGAATTTTCAAAATTAGCGCACCAAGCGGTGGCAAAGTCATTGAAATTGAGTAATCTTGATTCATCCACGGCTCATCTTCCGTTCCAACCACACCATTCCCAACGTTTGTGCCGGCATAATACTCGGAGTCAGAATTGAAAATTTCATGATAAAAACCTTTTGCTGGCACACCAATTCGATAATTTTCACGCACAACGGGCGTGAAATTTAACACGATAATCAAATGCGATGTACCTTGAATTCGTTGGAAACATAAAATAGATTGTTGTGCATCATGGCAATCAATCCACTCAAATCCCCGTTGTTCAAAATCATGACGATGTAACGCGGGTTCCGTTTTGTAAAGATGATTTAAATCTTTTACCAATGTTTGTAAACCACTGTGATGCGGATACTCCAACACATACCAATCCAGTGATTTATGGAAATTCCATTCTGTTCCCTGACCAAATTCACAACCCATAAATAAAAGTTTTTTGCCGGGATAAGCAAACATAAAGGTATAAAGTAAACGTAAATTTGCACAACGTTGCCATTCATCCCCACGCATTTTGTTCAGCAATGAGCCTTTCCCGTGAACAACTTCATCATGCGAAAATGGCAATGTGAAATTTTCCGTGAACGCATACAGCATTCCAAATGTGAGTTGATTGTGATGATATTGGCGATGAATGGGATCTTCTTGCATATAGGCGAGTACATCGTGCATCCAACCCATATTCCATTTCATCGAGAATCCTAAGCCGCCCGCCCATGTTGGACGTGTCACTTGTGGCCAAGAAGTTGACTCTTCCGCCATGATAACCGTGCCAGGTTGTTGCTGATGGGTAATCGTGTTTAATTCGCGTAAAAAATCAATTGCCTCTAAATTTTCATTACCACCATAACAATTTGGCTCCCAATCACCGTCTTCGCGCGAATAATCTAAATACAACATTGATGCCACGGCATCAACACGCAAACCGTCAAGATGAAATTCTTCTAGCCAAAATACCGCACTGGCTAATAAAAAGTTTTTAACTTCATTGCGACCAAAATTGTAAATCAATGTTCCCCAATCGCGGTGTTCCCCTTTACGCGGATCTTCATGCTCATACAACGCACTGCCATCAAAACGCGCCAACGCAAAATTATCTTTTGGAAAATGCGCGGGAACCCAATCGAGAATAATGCCGATATTATTTTGATGACAATAATCAACAAAATAACGGAAATCATCCGCTGCACCAAAACGGCTTGTCGGAGCAAAATAACCTGTCGTTTGATAACCCCACGAATCGTCAAGAGGATGTTCGGTAATCGGTAGCAATTCGATGTGCGTGAAACCTAAGTTTTTCACATAGTCAACCAACTGCACGGCGATTTCGCGATAATTGAGGAAATGTCCATGCTCATCACGCTTCCAAGAACCTAAATGCACTTCGTAAATCGACATGGGTTGATGCAACCAATCATGATGAACTCGTGCCTCTAGCCATTCATCATCCTGCCATTTGTAAGTATTTTTACCTACAACCATTGCGGCAGTTTTTGGCCGATTTTCGAACTGTTGCCCATACGGATCGGTTTTTACTAAAATTTCATTGCTAGCTCGGTTCAACAATTCAAATTTGTAAAAACACCCCGCTTCCAATTCAGGAATAAATAATTCCCAAACCCCGCCCCCACCTAAACTCCGCATTGGATGACAACGACCATCCCAGCGATTGAAATCCCCCACTACGCTGACACGTCCTGCATTAGGCGCCCACACGGCAAACAATACGCCTTGAATTCCATCTGCAGTGTGCAAATGTGCGCCCAATTTTTGATAAATGTGCCAATGTTTACCTTCACCAAACAAATGTAAATCAAATGCTGGCAACTGCACACCAAAATCATAAGGATCATAACCTTCATGATTTATGCCATCTTTGTCAATCCAAGAGATGCGGTAATGTGATGACGGCAATTCGCCTTTTTTCCCAATATATTCAAAAAAATCTGTGCCTTCAATACGCGGAATTGCAACATTATTATGTGTAAAATGAACAGTCTCAGCATAAGGTAGGTAAAGTCGCACATGAACTTTAATTGCTTTTGGATGGCGACCTAGGACACTAAAAGGATTATGGTGCTGCGCGGCAGCGATTTTTACAGAATCAAAATCAAGTGTAACAGTAGTTTGCTTTTTCACTAGGAATAGCCTCAATGTAGTAGGATAATGTTTGCGAAGTGTAGCAAACAAAAAAAAAGTTGTGTATCAATATAAACTGTGGAGATTAAAAAATGTCAGCATATCATCATGAAAGTTCAGATCGTTTTATTAGCCATCTTACTCGCAACACAATTGCTTTAATTCTGGCAGGCGGACGCGGTTCACGTTTAAAAAACATGACAGATTGGCGAGCAAAGCCGGCTGTACCATTCGGTGGTAAATTTCGCATTATTGATTTTCCGCTATCAAACTGCATGAATTCCGGTATTCGTAAAATTGGCGTTCTTACGCAGTACAAATCGGATTCTCTTATTCGTCACATCCAGCAGGGCTGGGGGTTTTTGCGCGGTGAATTCGGCGAATACGTTGATTTAATGCCAGCTCAACAACGTCACCGTGAAGATTCATGGTATGCCGGCACTGCTGACGCAATTTATCAAAACATTGATATTTTACGCAGTCGAAATCCAGAACATATTTTAGTTTTAGCCGGTGATCACATTTACAAAATGGATTACGGTTCAATGCTAGCAGACCATGTAGCCAAACGCGCCGATTTAACAATCGGCTGTATTGAAGTTTCACTTGATGAAGCCACTTCATTTGGCGTAATGGACGTGGATGATTATCGGCGCGTGAAAGCATTTGTTGAAAAACCCGAACATCCGCCAGTCATGCCAGGTAGAACCGATACAGCTTTGGCATCGATGGGAATTTACATTTTTAATGCTAACTTTTTGTTTGAGCAATTGATTAAAGATGCTGATGATGCAAATTCTTCACACGATTTTGGTCATGACATTATTCCATCGGTGATTGATAATCATGTTGTGAATGCGTATCCCTTTTTAGATTTACAAAGTGGCGTACAAAGTTATTGGCGTGATGTGGGTACTATCGATGCTTATTGGGCAGCAAATATGGAATTGATTGGCGTAAAACCCAATTTAAATTTATATGATAAAAAATGGCCCATTTGGACATATCAGGAACAAACGCCACCGGCAAAATTTGTTTTCGATGAAGAAGAAAGACGCGGCATGGCAATTGATTCAATGGTTTCGGGTGGTTGCGTTGTTTCAGGTGCAACAGTTCGTCACTCATTATTATTTTCAAATGTAAGAGTTAATTCTTACAGCGTCATCGAAGACACCATTGTTTTACCTGATGTCAATATCGGTCGCCATTGCAGAATTACCCGAGTGATTATCGAAAAAGGGTGTGATATTCCAGAAGGCACGATTATTGGCGAAGATTATGAAGATGATTTAGCGCGTTACCACGTTAGCCCAGGTGGCGTAGTATTAGTTACGCCGGAAATGTTAGGAGAGAGAAGACATTATGTTCGATAACAAAAAATTAAAATTGGTGTTGTGTTGGCACATGCACCAACCAGAATACCGTGATTTACAATCCGGAGAGTTTAAATTACCGTGGACGTATTTGCATGTCATAAAAGATTACGTCGATATGGTTGCTCATTTAGAAGCGGCACCCGATGCAAAAGTCGTTGTAAATTTCGCGCCAATTTTACTTGAACAAATCGAAGAATATGCGCGACAAATTAACAGTTTTTTACATGATCACACGCCATTCACGGATTCATTATTAGCGGCGTTGGCTGACGATTCGGAATTAGTCAGTAATCCATTGAAAACAATTAAAGATTGTTTAAAGGCAAATCGTGAGCGTCAAATAAATCGCTACCCGCATTTTAAACAATTAGCCGATACGGCAGAATTGTTTATTGAGAAAGAAATTGTGCAATATGCTAATGCCCAATTTATCGCCGATTTGTTGATGTGGTATCACCTTGCATGGTTGGGAGAAACCGTTAAATTAAACGAT
This sequence comes from uncultured Pseudomonadota bacterium, assembly GCA_903876445.1. Taxonomy (GTDB): domain Bacteria; phylum Pseudomonadota; class Gammaproteobacteria; order Methylococcales; family Methylomonadaceae; genus UBA10906. The sequence goes on from CAIQZX010000150.1 coordinate 9,682, forward strand.
AAACGAGCGCAACGTTTATTGGCTCAAGGAAGTAATTACACTTTCGAAGATCGTTTGGAAATGTTGATTATTATCGCTGACCAACTTGCTCATGTTTTAGGGCGTTACAAAGCGTTGGCGAAGAAAGGACAAATTGAATTGTCCGTGTCACCGTATTCACATCCGATTATGCCGCTGTTGCTGGATATAAAAACGACTCACGAAGCCATGCCAAATGCGCCATTACCTGAATTATCGGCGTATCCAAATGGAAAGGAACGGGTTTTGTGGCATCTGGAAAAAGGTGTACAAACTTTTAAACGCTTCTTTGGGTTCACACCAAAAGGTTGTTGGCCGTCTGAAGGAAGTGTTAGCCATGAAACAATTAAAATTTTAGATGAATTTGGTTTTGATTGGGTCGCAAGCGGTGGCGCGGTATTGGGAAATAGTTTGAATCTTGCGGAAAATGAAAAACCAGAAATTACTTACCATCCTTTCCAATTAAAAGACGGTAACATTAACTGCTTTTTCCGTGATGACGGATTGTCTGATTTGATTGGTTTTCAGTATTCAAAATGGCACGCAGATGATGCAGTAAGTGATTTGATTCATCACTTAGAGCAAATTGCTGACCGTGAAATTCCCGATGCGGTGGTTTCTATTATCATGGATGGTGAAAATGCGTGGGAATACTTCCCTGAAAATGGTATTTATTTCTTGAGTGCATTGTATAGTCGTTTGTCGAATCATCCCCGAATTCAACTCACCACCTTTGGCGAATGCGTCAGAAATAACATTAAACCAGAACCATTAAATAAATTAGTGGCGGGCAGTTGGGTTTATGGCACATTTTCAACATGGATTGGTGATACAGACAAAAACCGTGGTTGGGATATGTTGGGCGATGCGAAAAAAATGTTTGATCGCGTTATGGTACATTCTGAATTGCCTCCTGAATTACGCGAAAAAGCAAATTTACAACTTGCGGTTTGTGAAGGTTCAGATTGGTTCTGGTGGTTTGGCGACTACAATCCTAGTGATGCAGTAAGTAGTTTTGAAACACAATTTCGGTTGAATTTAGCGAATTTGTACTATTTACTCGGCGAAGAACCACCTGCTTACTTAGCTCTTTCTTTCACACAAGGTACAGGCGCACCCGCTATGGGCGGCACAATGCGTCAGGGTACAATAGAACATTAAAAGGATTTTTGTTATGAAAGCCGCTTTGAATCAACGCCGAGCAGGTGTTTTACTACATATTACGTCGTTACCTAGCCGTGATTTAGGGCAAGACGCTTATTTTTTTGTCGATTTTTTAAAAAGTACCGGTGTGACAGTTTGGCAGGTTTTACCGCTTGGTTTAACGCATGAAGATGGTTCACCGTACCAATCGCTTTCATCTCATGCTGGAAATCCAGCGTTAATCAATTTTAAGGCATTAGTTGAAACAGGCTGGTTGGAATCGCATGAATTATGTGAAGTTTGCGGACACTCTACCTTTCATCATGGTTGTTTGTTAAGTAAAGCCTTTTCAGGTTTTCAAGCAAGAGCCTCGAGCATTAAAAAAGCCGATTTTGAAGAATTTTGCTTTTCAAATGCTTATTGGTTAGATGATTTTTCGTTATTTATGGTTTTACGGCAAAAATTCGGGCTTGCGAGTTGGAATACTTGGAGTGACGAATATAAAAATCGGCATTCCGAATCCCTCAATGACGTTCGTTTTTTTATGAAAGCCGCCATTAAAAACGTTAAATTTGAACAATACATTTTTTTCAAGCAATGGGCTGCGTTAAAGAATTACGCTAACGAACGCGGCGTTTTATTGTTTGGCGATATTCCTATTTTCGTTTCTTATGACAGCGCAGATGTTTGGGCGAATCGGGATGTTTTTAAACTGAATGATGCCGGAGAAATGTCAGTTGTCGCTGGTGTGCCACCCGATTATTTTTCTGAAACTGGACAACGCTGGGGAAATCCTCATTACGATTGGACGTATTTACACGCAAGTGATTTTGAGTGGTGGCTAGAGCGAATCCAAACACAATCAAAGTTGTTCGACATTGTGCGAATTGATCATTTCCGAGGTTTTGAATCGGCATGGGAAATTCCCGCAACCGAATCGACAGCTATAAAAGGAAGCTGGGTTTTAGCGGAAGGTGATAGTTTGTTAGCTGCCATTACAACAAAATTTAGTGACGTTTTATTGGTAGCGGAAGATTTAGGAATTATCACACCCGAAGTTAATGCGTTACGAACAAAATTTAATCTACCGGGAATGAAAATTTTACAATTCGCTTTTAGTGGTGAATTTAATAATCCGTATTTACCTATCAATCACGAAAAAAACAGCGTTGTTTATACTGGCACACACGATAATGATACAACGTTTGGATGGGTGCAAAATTTGACAGTTGAGCAACAAACTTTTGTCCAAACAGTTTTAAATGTGACAGAAAATGACAACATCACCGAAGCGATGATGCGCTGTGCATTGAATTCCGTGGCAAATTTAGCCATTTTACCAATGCAAGACATTTTAGAACTCGACAGCTTGAGTCGTATGAATACACCTGGAACAACTACTGGAAATTGGAAATGGTATTTTGAATGGAATCAAGTTTCCAGTAAATTAGCGACCCGTTTAGCTAAATGGATTAAAGAAGCAAATCGCTGATTTTACACACAAAAAAAGCCAATTTTCAATTATCAAAAATTGGCTTTTTCGTCTTTTTAAAATAGTTTAATCCTCACCAGCAATCGACATTTTTTCAATCAAAACTGAACCGGTTCGGATATTGCCGCGCAAATCAACATCGTTACCGACAGCGACAATTTGTTTAAACATTTCTTTTAAATTTCCGGCAATGGTAATTTCTTCGACAGGATATTGAATGACACCGTTTTCAACCCAAAAACCTGCCGTGCCGCGTGAATAATCACCCGTCATCATTTTTACGCCCTGCCCCATCAACTCCGTTACTAATAAGCCCGTGCCAAGAAGTTGCAACATCGATTCAAAGTCATCACCTGTTGGAGTAATCGTTAAATTTCTCACGCCGCCGGCGTTTCCAGTGCTTTTTAATCCCAATTTTCGCGCTGAATAAGTACTTAAAACATAATCTTGCAAAATTCCCCCGCGAACTAAATCACGGTGGCGTGTTGCAACACCTTCACTGTCATACATCGCGCTACCTAAACCACCAATCAAATGCGGTTGTTCATAAATATGAATGAACGATGGAAAAATCTTGGTATTTAACGCATCTAATAAAAACGTTGATTTACGATACAAACTCCCGCCGGAAATTGCGCTTACAAATGAACCGAATAAACTGCTGGCGATTTCTGCACTAAAAAGAACCGGACATTGACGCGGACTTAAACTACGTCCGCCTAAACGGCGCAAGGTACGTTCAGCTGCTTTAACACCCACATCACTGGCTAATTCTAAGTATTCAGCATTTCGCGCCACGCTATACCAATAATCGCGTTGCATATCATCGCCACGCTGTGCTAAAACTGAGCAAATCAACGAATGACGAGAACTTGAACGTGCTTGTAGAAATCCCAAACTGTTTCCTAAAACGTTAATACCTTTGTGCGTACTTACCGTCGCGCCTTCGGAATTGCTAATATCAGCGTGATAATGACGCGCTGAATTTTCACATTCAATCGCCATTTCAATTGCTTTTTCCGATGATAATGCCCACGGATGATACAAATCTAAATCTGAAAATTCTGTCGCCAACAAATCTACATCAGGCAAGCCCGAAAATTCATCTTCACTGGTATAACGCGCAATACTGCACGCGGCACTTACCGTTTCTTTTATTGATGCCGGCGACAAATCTGTCGTACTTGCCGCTCCTTTTCGTTGACCAAAAAAAACAGTTACACCTAAACCTTGATCACAATGGTGTTCAATAGTTTCAACAACACCTAAACGTGCCGTTACGGATAAACCATTATCAACACTTAAACCCGCTTCCGCCGCTGTTGCACCTTGCGCTTTTGCTTCATCTAAAAGTTGTTGAATAGTGTTTTTTAATTCTGCGATACGTTCATTCTGCACAAAGAAATCCTTTTAATGTTTTGACGCAGCGGTATCAACCGTGCGTGATTTGTTGATGAAAATGTTTTTCAAGCGGTCTAACGCTGAATGCAAAGTATTATCCATCACTGTTTCGTTACCAATTGAAACAATAATTCGTGTTAATTCGGGCATTTTGTTTTTAGTTGATGCAATGTAAATGGGTTGCACATACAAAATTGTGTTGCCCATCGGTAAAATCACCATTCGTCCCATTTCAACTGATGAACCATTTTGATCCCAAAGTGTAAATTGTTCTGAAATTTCGGGATGTTGTTGCGTTAATGCTTCAATTTGTTCGGGTCCATTGACTTGTATGTCTTTTCCAAATTTGAATACTGTGATGTTAGGATTGTAATTATCACCACAGTGAACTTTATCTAATGTGCTAGCAATACCGACCATACTCAAATTATTGCGATTAACGGGTGTCATCGCATTGATTAAATCGAATTCTTCCGTGTCATTACAATCACCAAAATCCATCGTTTGATAATAAGGTAAAACAGGTTTTTCACGAACATTTGCTTGCGCCCATGTTTCTGCTTGCTCGTAAAAAAGTTCGGGACTCGTTTGATGATATTTCGCGTAAATTTGCATTTGAACCGTGTACAAATCGCGCGGGTAACGCAAATGTGATTTTAATTCTGTTGGCATTTTGTCTAACGGTTTAAACAAACTGGGATAGGCGCGATTGTAAGCCTGTGCAATAGAATCTGTTTTATCTACCAAATAGTAATCTACATCACCATCAAAAGCATCAACGGTAATTTTTATTGAATTACGAATATAATTGAATGGTTGTTTATCATTCAAACTGTCATTGCGTATAGGTTTCGAAACAGGATATTTATCTGACAATGTGTAAGCATCTTGTATCCAATAAAACCGGTCTTTTGTCATGACCAAATAAGGATCTTTATCTAAATGCAAAAATGGCGTGAGTTTTTTAATCCGTTCGGTAATGTTGCGATGAATTTTAAGTTTGCTATTTTGCGAAACATTAGTGGAAAAAAACAATTTTTCATCGCCTAATTTAAACGCAAATAACGCTTTTTTAAATGTCGAGGTAAATGGAATACCGCCTTGACCATGATAGGCTTTACCTTCGCCTGTTTCCGTTCCAGCAATACCAACGACATTTAATTCATTCGGAACAATCGCGTAATCATATTCATCTTGTCCATAATAAATATCAGGATGCTCAACATTTAAACCAACATCCGAGTGCATATTCAAATCGCGCAAATACCAAGTCAAAGGCGCGTCGGCATCTTGAGCCGCAGGCGTAATTACTGCGCCATAACCATGTGTATAACGTAAATGGCGATTTTCCCAATTTTGAGCTTCTTTCGGTAATTTAGCGATATTCACTTCCCGCGCCGCGATATTAACTTGACGCAAATGATCTGAAATGAAATAACGGTCTTCATCCACCGATAAAAATTTGTAATACGGACGAATTTCTTGCAATTGTTTATAGCTATAAATAATAGATTCTCTGTCCCAAACGGGGATATTTTCAAAATGTTTTTGTGAACTCCATGTTTCAATATCTTGCGCGGCATCCAGTTTTACTGTCATATCAACTGTTTTGATATTTTTCAAATCGTAAGCGGCTAAGGTTGCGTCGATATTTTGCTGCATAAACGGTTTTTCAGTTTTAACAGGATTTGGATTCACAATAAAACGTTGTAAAGCGTCGGGAATCAATTCGGAATTAGGGATTGACCAAACTGTTAAAAATAACGCCGCAGAAATAAATAACGGTTTCTGTTTATCGTGTTTCTCGGAATGTACAAATTGAATGGTAAGCAATGCAAAAATCAAAAATGTTGCCATTGCCGCCCAAATTAACGGTAACTGATAACGTACTTCAATAAAACCGGGTCCAAAGAAAACCGGTTCATTTCGTGTAATGTAAAGCAACGAAAAACGTTGCAGCATAAAGCCCCAAAGTACAAACACAACGACTAAACCAATCAATAGCGTTAAATGAATTTTTGCACCTTTAGGATAACTTTTGCGTTGATCCGGAATGTAAGTGTGTTCGAGCCAATATAAAGTGGCTACCATGATAAAAATGAGGGTAGCGGTAATCAGTAATCCTTTTTGAATCAACTGGTAAGTCGGATATGAAAGCATATAAAAACTGACATCATTCCCATAAACCGATTCCGTTACGCCTGATGAACTACCAAAAAAGTACAATAACGTTGATTCCCATTCACTGTAAAATGGTAATGCCACCATCAATGCTAAAAATAAAGAAATAGGCGTGTAAATTTTTACTGATCCATTCATGAATGTGTTAGAAAATTTTTGTACGCGGCTTCTTTCACCACCAATCAATAATTTTTCGTCAACATTTAAGCCTAAATGACGTGAAGCCATCCAGAAATGTGTGAAAAAAATGACGAAAAATGCCAATGTTACGCCACCGGAAAGAAAAAATTTATACAGTAAGCGTAGCCAAAAATAGGATTCGAGTTTGAGTGATTCGTACCACCATAAATCCACAAAAAAATCGACAAAAATGAAATGAAAGGCGACGAATAAAACCACTGCAAAGGCAATAATTCCGCCTAGCATCGCGGGGAAAAATTTTGAATTCCGCATGGTGTTCCCTCAGGTGAAAATGAAAAATAATGTGTTGTCGTTATTCTAACATTTAATTACCATGCGTTGTGTGTCACAAAACTCCATAAATTTTTTGGTACGAAATCTTTTTTTGAAAAAGAGATTTATTATTACCTTTTCTTTTTTTGTTTAACCAACATGGCATTTTTACGAATTTAAATGTCATCAAACAGTCATAAAACCGTTGTTAGAATGAAACCTTTTATTTTTAACTACCTAAATTATGCCCAATTTTATTATTCTTGTTGTTGAAGACGAAGACGCAATTAGAGAAATGCTAATTGTTGTACTAGAACAAGCTGGTTTTACAGTTCAAGCCGTTGCGACAGCCGAAGAAGCGCAACACTTCCTTAATGACGCATTACCGGATTTAATTTTATTGGATTGGATGTTGCCAAATGTAAGTGGTGTTGAATGGGCAAGACGTTTACGAAAAGAGTCTATTTATCAAGAATTGCCCATTATTTTGCTAACTGCGCGTGGCGAAGAAGAAGATAAAATTCGTGGTTTTAGCAGTGGCGTTGATGATTACATGACGAAACCGTTTTCGCCGCGTGAATTAGTTGCTCGTTTACGCGCTGTGTTGCGCCGCAGTAGTAAACATCAATGGTCACCACAAGTTATTGCTGGCGATTTAGTTTTAGATACAGAACAACACCGTCTTACCATTGGTGAGCAAAACGTCGTAGTGAGTCCAACGGAATTTCGATTGATGCAATTTTTTATGACGCATCCAGATAAAGTTTTCAATCGCACACAATTACTCGACCAAGTTTGGGGACGCAGCGTTTACATTGAAGAACGAACTGTTGATGTTCATATTCGTCGTTTACGAAAAATTTTAGAAACGTATGGGCGTGAAGATTTAGTACAAACTGTGCGCGGTTTTGGTTATCGATTTTCTGTAACGAAACATCTCTCCTGAAAACAGCCTGAATTCCAGTATTGGGAAATTTATAACACATTTTTTGTTAGGTTATAATTCAACTTCTGCCCACTAACGAAAACTAAATATGATTTTGAATGATTTAAGAACAATGACGCTATTAGATTGGCTCGAAAACGATTGTCTTTTTGATGTGACTAAATGTGAACCCGCTTCAAATGACGCAAGTTTTCGGCGATATTTTCGCGTGACGATTGAGGACAAAACCTTTATTGCAATGGACGCGCCACCGGATAAAGAAGATATTGTGCCATTTATGCAGATTGCGACTTTGTTTAAAGAGGCAAACATAAATACGCCAAAATTGTTACGTCATAATTTAGAAGACGGTTTTATTTTGTTAGAAGATTTTGGTTCACGGTGGTTGCTCGATGAATTAAATGACGAAAATGCAACGCTACTTTATAACCGTGCGCTACAAAATTTATTGCCTTTAGCAACAAATGAAAATTTATTAAATGCTGATTTACCGCGTTATGACGAAACCTTGTTGCGTCGTGAAATGGCATTATTTGAAGAATGGTTTGTTGAACAACTTTTAGATGTTGAATTGCCGCCTAACGAATGGGAAAAAGTGCAACAAATTTTAATCCAATCCGCGTTAGAACAGCCGGTTGTTTGTGTACATCGAGATTATCATTCGCGTAATTTGATGGTTTTATCGAATGGAGAATTAGGCATTTTAGATTTTCAAGATGCCGTTTTAGGCCCATTAACTTATGACATTGTTTCGTTATTGCGTGATTGTTATATCGATTGGTCGGCTGAAAAAATTGATAGCTGGCTACAGAATTATTTTCAGCAATTACAAGCCGCTGATGTGTTAGATTGTGATTTCACGCAATTTAAACGCTGGTTTGATTTAATGGGAATGCAACGCCATTTAAAAGTGTGCGGTATTTTTTCTCGTTTGCATTTACGCGACGACAAATCCGCCTATTTAGAATCTATTCCCCGTACGTTCAATTATCTTATTCAAGTTTGTAGCGCGTATCCGGAATTGCAGGAATTTAAAACCATTTTGGAAAATTTCAATTTAGATTGTCTGAAATAGAATTTTTTGAAAAAACAGCGCAACATCTCAAAGATATTGCGCTGCTGAACTATTTTAAATCGACAATTTTTCAACTACTTTGTTGCCATAAATCCAGTTAATAATCATCCGAGTTCCCGTAATCGCTGTAAACATCGACGATAAAATCCCGATAATCAATGTCACCGCAAAGCCTTTTACAGAACCTGTGCCGAAAGCAAACAACACCACGGCGACAACTAAATTCGTAAAATGAGAATCTAAAATCGTGCCGAAGGCTTTGTCGTAACCGCTGAAAATCGAAGATTGTGGCGTGTTGCCGTTTCTGAGTTCTTCTTTGATACGCTCAAAAATTAAAACGTTTGCGTCAACCGACATCCCAACAGTCAAAATAATCCCCGCAATACCAGGTAATGTGAGAGTGGCTTGTAACATCGACAAAATCGCCACCACGATGACGACGTTAAAGGCTAATGCCGCGTTTGCAATCATGCCGAATAATTTGTAATAAACCGCCATGAAAAGTACAACTAATGCGAAACCGACAATAAAGGATAGCATTCCTTTATCGATATTATCTTGACCTAAACTAGGACCAACAGTGCGTTCTTCAACAATATCGACTGGTGCAGCAAGTGCGCCTGCTCTCAAAAGTAATGACAAATTACGCGCTTCTTGTGGACTGTCTAAACCTGTTGTTTGAAAACGTTTACTGAATACGCCTTGAATTGTCGCCACACTAATGACTTTTTCGATTTTTTCTTTATGGCGAACTTTTTCGCCGTTAATAACGCGCGTTTCGTTTTTGTATTCAATAAATACAACCGCCATAGGTTTGCCGATGCTAATTTGGGTTAATTTCCCCATTTTCGCCGCGCCAATCCCGTTAAGCGAAATACTTACCGATGGACGACCATCGTCATCAGAACTCGAGGCAGAATCAACAATTTGATCGCCCGTAATAATAATGCGTTTATCAAGAAGAATTGGATTCCCATTTTTTTCATAATATAAACGACTACCGATTGGCGCATGACCTGAAACGGCTTGTTGTACGTCATGTTCAGTATCAACTAAACGGTATTCAAGAGTTGCTGTTGTACCCAAAATTTCTTTGGCGCGTGAAGTATCTTGCACACCGGGCAATTGAACCATAATGCGATTTTCACCTTGCTGTTGAATCACAGGTTCAGCAACGCCTAATTCATTAACACGATTACGCAACGTAGTCATATTTTGTGCGACCGCATTTTTCTTGATTTCGCGTACATCTACATCAGACATTTTTAACCAAACTTGTTCAGCCGCTTCAGGTTCTGTGATAGTTAAACCACGAAAATCTTTGCTTAACAATGTCATCAATTCTGTTTTTTCATCCGCTGATTTCAACGTGATTTTGATAAAACCGTTATCTTTTGTTACTGCTTGATAATGAATTTTTGCGTCACGCAACGCCAAACGTAAATCATCGTTATAACGTTCTTCGGCTTGTTTAACTGCTGCATCCATATCAACTTCAAGCAAGAAATGCACGCCGCCGCGTAAATCCAAACCTAAATACATAGCTTGTGCGCCGATAGCTTGTAACCATGACGGTGTAGTTGGCGCGAGATTTAACGCTACCGTGTAATCATTACCCATTTTGTCACGCAACAAATCGGCAACTTTCATTTGGTCATCCGCATTTGTTAAACGCGCCAACACTTTGCCGTCTTTAAATTCAAACGTTTTTATCGGTGCGCCCGTCGTTTTAATTGTCGCTTCAATATCGCTAGCTTGTAATTGTGTAAGTTTATTCACAACGTGCGAAATTTGAACAGATGGATCGTCACCGTATAAATTTGGTAACGAATAAATTATGGAAATTAAAAACATCAAAATAATGCCGATGTTTTTCCAAAGAGAAAAATGGTTTTGCATTGCGTTGATTCCGCTGATTTATTGAACGGCTTTTTTGTGCATCGCTTTGTAAGTGCCTTTAGGCATCATGCTTTCGATGTTATGACGTTGAACTTGAATAAATGTATTATCGCTGATTTCGATTTTTACAAAATTGTCATCGACTTCCGCTACGCGACCTAAAATCCCACCTGATGTAACAACTTCTGTACCTTTGGCAAGAGCGTCAACCATTAGTTTTTTTTCTTTTGCGCGTTTGGCTTGGGGGCGTAAAAATAAAATGTAAAAAAAAGCCAAAATCCCTAAAGGAAATAACATTCCTTCAAGTCCAGGTTGTTGTGCAGCAGTTGCGCCACCTTCGGCTAAAGCATCAGAAATGAAAAAACTCATTGTGTATCCTCGTTATTTTTATAATTGAATTGGAAAAAAGAAGTGAAACGGCGGCTATTATGCCATATAAAATTTGTCGAGCATTTTTTTACCAATCGCAAAACGTGCCGCAAAACGTGACAAATCAAAGTAGCGTGCTACACTTTTGACCATCTTTAAATAAATTTAATCTTGAGAATTACCCATTATGGAAGAAAATTTCGCACAAATTATTACCGCTATCGGCGAAGATTTAACCCGCGAAGGTTTAGTTGATACGCCAAAACGTGCGGCGAAAGCCTTTAAATTTTTAAATAACGGCTATGAGAAAACGTTAGAAGAAGTTTTAAATGGCGCGATTTTCACAGCCGACAGCGAAGATATGGTTATTGTGAAAGACATCGAACTTTATTCATTATGTGAACATCATTTATTGCCGTTTATTGGTAAATGCCATGTGGGTTATTTGCCAAACGGTAAAGTTTTGGGGTTATCAAAAATTGCCCGAGTGGTTGATATGTATGCGCGGCGTTTGCAAATTCAAGAAAAACTAACGAAGCAAATTGCTGATGCGATTGAAGAAGCAACCGGCGCACGCGGCGTTGCCGTTGTGATTGAAGCCAAACATTTGTGTATGATGATGCGCGGTGTTGAAAAACAAAATTCCGTGATGACAACGTCGGCAATGAAAGGGATTTTCCGCAAAGAAATCAGTACTCGTTCTGAATTTTTAAACTTAATCAATCGCTAGGATTTTAGAAATGGCAGATAAAAAAATAGGAATTTTACTTGCGAATTTAGGTTCGCCTGCCGCGCCGACTGTGCCAGCAGTGCGAAAATTTCTGAAAGATTTTTTAGGCGATAAGCGTGTAGTGAACATTCCACGTTTTGTTTGGTTGCCGATTTTGCATGGTTTTATTTTGCCATTTCGCCCGAAAAAATCATTGAAAGCCTATGCTAAAATTTGGGATGCTGAAAAAGGTTCGCCGCTCACGTTTTTGACGCATCAATTAACCTCAAAATTGGCAACAAAATTAGCGGCTCAAAATATCGTTGTCGATTGTGCGATGAGTTACGGTGAGCCATCAATCCCAAATCAATTGCATAAATTTAAAGAAAAAGGCGTGACAGAAGTTGTCGTGTTGCCGCTTTATCCGCAGTATTCGTCAACAACGACTGCTTCCGTTTATGATTCGTTAGTGAAGGAATTTAATACGTTATGGCATTTACCGAGCTTTCGTTTTATTAGCGATTATCATCAAAATGCGCGTTATATTTCCGCGCTTGCTGAATCGGTTGAAAGTGCGTGGCGTGAAAAACCTAAAAATGAACTATTGATTATGTCGTTTCACGGTTTACCCGAAATGTTGACCAAAAAAGGCGATCCGTATTTTTATCAATGCCAAAAAACGGCTGAATTATTAGCTACGAAATTGGGCTTAAAAGAAAATGAATGGCGATTAGTTTTTCAATCCCGTTTTGGTAAAGCTGAATGGTTAAAACCTTATTGTGTTGATACATTGCAAGCCTTACCAAAAGAAGGCGTAAAAACGGTTGACGTTATTTGCCCTGGTTTTGCGGTGGATTGCTTAGAAACACTTGAAGAAATTGCAATGGAAAATAAACACATTTTCGAAGAAGCGGGCGGCGATGATTATCGTTATATTCCCGCGTTGAATGATTCAGATATGAATGTTGATGTGATGTTGGATATTTTAGATTTAGAAATTTTTAAGGAAATAAAATGACTGCACTTGTAGGCATTATCATGGGTTCGACCTCCGATTGGGACACAATGCAATTTGCATCAGAAACGTTGGAGAAATTAGGCATTCCGCATGAAGTCGAAGTCGTTTCAGCACATCGCACGCCGGATAAATTATTTGCTTATGCGGAAAGTGCTGAAAGTAAAGGTTTTGAAGTGATTATTGCTGGTGCGGGCGGCGCGGCACATTTACCGGGCATGACGGCAGCTAAAACAGCGATTCCTGTTTTAGGTGTTCCCGTACAATCAAAAGCCTTAAATGGGATGGATTCGTTGTTGTCAATTGTACAAATGCCAGCAGGAATACCTGTTGGAACATTAGCCATTGGCAAAGCGGGTGCAGTAAATGCGGCATTACTCGCGGCGGCAATTATCAGCAATAAACATACGCATTATCGTCAAGCGTTAAACAATTTTAGACAAGAACAAACCGATATGGTTTTAGCAAATTCAAATCCGCGTGGAGAATTAGAATGAAAGTAGGGATTTTAGGCGGTGGGCAACTCGCTCGTATGATTGCATTGGCTGGTTATCCGTTAGGGATACGTTTTATTGTTTTAGACCCCTCTGTCGCCGCTTGCGCGACAACATTAGGTAGTCACTTACATGGTGATTATAACGATGAAACATTGCTGGCTGAATTAGCGAAACGCAGTGATGTTGTAACGTATGAATTTGAAAATGTTCCTGCGAAAGTCGCTGACTTCTTATCCGCGCACACAAATGTTTTTCCATCACCTAAAGCACTTGCTGTCGCGCAAGACCGGTTGATTGAAAAAAATTTTTTGAATGAATTAGAAATTCCGACAGCTCCTTACATTGAAATAGATAATTTTGATAGTTTACAAGAAGCGGTGCTAAAAATTGGTTATCCGGCAATTTTGAAAACACGCACCCAAGGCTATGACGGCAAAGGACAATCTATTTTAAAATCCCCGACGGATTTAAAATCATCTTGGCAAAAACTGGAAGGTTTAGCGGGGATTTTGGAGGGGGTTGTCAAATTCGATCGTGAAGTTTCGATTATCGCTGTGCGAAGTGTTTCGGGCGAAATGGTATTTTATCCTTTATCTGAAAATGTACATCGCGGCGGAATTTTGCGTGTTTCAGAAAGTCGTAAAAATGATCCGATGCAGGCTAAAGCGGAAGATTATGTTACGCGCTTAATGAAGGCGTTAAATTATGTCGGCGTATTAGCGTTGGAATTATTTGAAGTGAAGGGTCAATTGATTGCGAATGAATTTGCGCCGCGCGTACATAATTCAGGGCATTGGACGATTGAAGGCGCAGAAACCAGTCAATTTGAAAACCATTTACGCGCAATTTTAGATTTGCCACTCGGCTCAACAGCCGGCGTTGATTATGTCACGATGGTTAATTTTATTGGTGGCAAACCCGAAAATGAAGAGGTGTTGAAAATTCCTAACACGCATTTACATTTATATGGGAAAGCACCACGCAAAGGTCGAAAAATCGCCCACGCTACAATTCGCGCAAAAACGTTAGAAGAATTAGAGCCGCTGAAAAAACGTTTAATGGCATTGGCAAACGAGGCGGATGATTCTTAACAATGCAAGTTGTTGAATTAGCTTTTGATATGTTTGGCGACAAACAAAATCCGGTGTTAATTATTTTGCATGGTTTTTTTGCGTCGTCACGAAATTGGCGACAAATTGCAGAAAAATTAGCCACTGATTTTTGTGTATATGTTTTAGATGCTCGAAATCACGGCGTGTCACCGCATTCTGAAATTATGGATTATGAAACGATGGCAGCCGATGTCGCGCATTTTTTAACTCAAAATCATTTGCAAAATGTCACACTAATTGGTCACAGCATGGGCGGAAAAACGGCGATGTGGTTTGCTCTAAATTACGCGGATTTGGTGCGAAATCTGATTGTTGTTGATATTGCCCCAATTGATTATAAACACAGTTTTGAACCGCTAATTAACGCGCTAAAAGATTTGCCGCTCGATAAACTGACTAATCGCAAACAAGCGGAATTATTACTCGCGAACATTATTCCTGAATTGAATTACAGACAGTTTTTATTGCAAAATTTGATTCTGAAAAGTGGCGGTTATCAGTGGCGAATTGACTTAGATATTTTTCAGCAAAATGCGAATAACATTTTAGTGTTTCCAAAAACCGAAAATGTGCCGCAATTTATCGGGCGAACATTATTTATGGCTGGCGGAAACTCAAATTATATCAAACCTAACAGCACCGAAATGTTATTTCCTTTCGCAAAAATTCAGGTTATTCCTGATGCTGAACATTGGATTCATGTTCAACAGCCTGACGCATTTTTAAATTCGGTAAAATTTTTTGCGCTTCAGAGTGTGTAAATTCGATAATTAAATCATGTTAGAATTGCCGTAATCGCGCCATTTACGGCAGATAAAATTAAAAACCTCCTTAACTATTTGAAAAAAAAATGCAAGATAATTACAACTTATTAGAAAATACCATTAACACCGCTTTTGAAAATCGCGCTGAGATTACTCCCGCCAACGCAACACATGAAGTGCGTGAAGCTGTGATGGAAACCATGAATTTACTGGATAGTGGCAAATTGCGCGTTGCTGAAAAAATCGACGGCGATTGGGTAACACATCAATGGTTAAAAAAAGCCGTTTTATTGTCATTTAGAATCAATGACAATCGTGTGATGGATGGCGGAAATACACGTTATTACGATAAAGTGGAAAGCAAATTTTCAACATATAGCGAAGAAGATTTTGCCGCCGCAGGTGTTCGCGTTGTGCCGAATGCCGTAGCACGTCATGGTTCGTTTATTGGCGCGGGTGCAATTTTAATGCCGTCTTACGTCAACATTGGTGCGTATGTTGACAGTGGCACAATGGTTGATACTTGGGTAACAGTCGGTTCATGCGCTCAAATTGGTAAAAACGTACATTTATCTGGCGGTGTAGGAATTGGCGGTGTACTGGAACCATTGCAAGCAAATCCAACCATCATTGGTGATAACTGTTTCATCGGCGCACGCTCAGAAATCGTAGAAGGTGTCATTGTAGAAGACGGTTGCGTGATTTCAATGGGGGTTTATATTGGTCAAAGCACCAAAATTTTCAATCGTATGACAGGCGAAATTACTTACGGTCGTATTCCGGCGGGTTCTGTTGTGGTTTCTGGAAATTTACCTTCTGCGGATGGTACTTATAGCTTGTATTGCGCCGTTATTATTAAACAAGTTGATGAACGTACTCGCAGTAAAACGGGAATTAACGAATTGTTGCGCGATTAAAATCTGCTTTTATTATAAGGCGGACGAAAGTCTGCCTTTTTTACAAATGGAAAATTTATGTTTCGCTCTCTCATTTCTTTTGTTTTCTTGGTGTTTTTTATTTCACCGACTTATGCGGCAAATTCACTTGAAAATTTAATTCATAACGCTTCGACATTAAAACACAGTTTGTTTGGCGATGAACTGCTAACGCCCGAAGAAGCCTTTGAATTTTCAGCCAACGTAAAAGACGGTAATACTTTATATGTAAATTGGGAAATTGCGCCAGATTATTATTTGTATCGTGAGAAAATTAAACTGGAATTAGTTAATGCGAATGGCTTGAAATTGGGAGACTATACGATTCCAAATGGTTTTCCTAAAAACGACGAAGTATTTGGTAAAGTCGAAGTTTTTCATGAGGGTCTAAATTTTACCCTACCTGTTTTGCATAGCAGTAATAACGCCCAAACCGTGACGTTACGCGCTAAATTCCAAGGTTGCGCTGAGCGTGGTGTGTGCTATCCACCTATGTCGAAAGATGTTACATTAAACCTACCAATTGCTCAAAAACTCGTACCACTTCCATGAACCGTCATAGTTGGAAAAGCTATTTTTTAATTAGTCTGTGTCTCAATTCAACACCTATTTTTGCTTTAGAAATTGACAAACTTGATTTGCCTGAAATGGGAGATTCTGCCGGAATGTTAATCAGTCCGGATGAAGAAAAAAAATTAGGTGAAGCCTTTTTTCGTAGTTTGCATACACAAATCGAAATTAACCAAGACAATGAAATTCAACAATACATTCAAAATATCGGCGAAAAATTAGTTGCTCACAGCGATACGCCTAGTTATCCATTCCATTTTTTTGTCGTGATGGATAATAACATTAACGCTTTTGCTGGACCGGGTGGTTATATCGGTGTGAATTCGGGTTTGATATTGATGACAGAGGCTGAAAGTGAACTTGCCTCGGTAATGGCGCACGAAATTGCACACGTTACGCAACGTCATTTATATCGCTCTTATGAGGCGAGTTCGCGTTTGTCGATTCCAATAGCAGCCGCTACGTTAGGCGCGATTTTATTAGGCACACAATCCGCCGCCGCTGGACAAGCAGCGATTATGGCAATTCAAGCCGGAAGTGTGCAATTCCAAATCGACTTTACCCGCGAACACGAAGCGGAAGCTGATAGAGTTGGAATGCAGACACTTTCGGGTTCGACCTATGACCCGCGAAGTATGCCAACATTCTTTGAGCGTTTGCAGCAATCCACACGTTATTCGGGGCAAAATGTACCCGAATTTTTACGCACTCATCCCGTGACCGCGTCACGCATTTCAGATTCTCGCGGACGGGCGGATAATTATCCTTATAAACAATATCCAGATTCCCTGTCTTATCAGTTAATTAAAACAAAATTACAGGTTTTATTGGCGAACGATAACAATGAAATTCGGTCAATTTTGCAAGCGCGATTAACGCAAGGATTACCTGAACAAAGAACAGTCGCGCAATATGGTTTAGGTTTGCTAGCGTTGAAAACACAAAACTTTTCAGAAGCTGAAAACATTTTTCAGTCGTTAATTAAAAATCATCCCGAACAAACACATTATGTGACCGCATTAGCGCGAACAGCTTTGGAATC
Source organism: uncultured Pseudomonadota bacterium (assembly GCA_903876445.1). Lineage (GTDB taxonomy): Bacteria > Pseudomonadota > Gammaproteobacteria > Methylococcales > Methylomonadaceae > UBA10906. The sequence continues at coordinate 27,303 of CAIQZX010000150.1, forward strand.
AAGCAATTATAAATTAGCATTAGCGCGTTTTCAGAAATTAGCAACGCAATTTCCCGATAATGATGCGAACAAGTTGGAATATGTAAATGCCTTGTTAAAAAGTGGTGAGCCATTGATGGCGAAGAATTTGTTGTTATCGCTGTCATCAAAAACACAACAGTTGCCGATTTTTCCGAAATTACTTGCTCAAGTTTATGGCGATTTAAGCCAACCGGCAGAATCTCATCGTTATTTAGCAGATTATTATTTTGCAATGGGGGAAACGCGCCAAGCGATTTTACAAATTCGATTAGCACAGCAAATTCATGGCATAAATTTACAAATGATGGCGATTTTGCGTGATAAATTAGCGTTTTTGATTTCGATGGATGAACAAGAAAGACGCAATCCATAAACATAAAAAATAAAAAAATGTAGCTTTTGTTTGCGTTATCAAGTAGGTTTTAAGTATAATCGCGCCCCTTAGAGCATCATCCAGTTAATCTACCGGCACGAATAAACATAATGAGTGAAGAACAACAGCAATCACAATTAAAACAATTGATCGCAAAAGGCAAAGTTCAAGGTTATTTGACTTACGCCGAGGTAAATGATCATTTACCGAGTGATATTGCTGATCCTGAGCAAATTGAAGATATTATTAACATGATTAACGACATGGGGATTCAAGTGTACGAAACTGCACCTGATGAAGATTCGTTAATTACAGATTCGGCCGCCGTCACGACGGACGATGAAGATGCAGAAGAAGTCGCCGCTTTAGCTTCGTCAGACAGCGAGTTTGGTCGCACGACAGACCCTGTTAGAATGTATATGCGCGAAATGGGATCAGTTGAACTTTTAACCCGTTCTGACGAATTAAAAATAGCTAAACGTATTGAAGAAGGTCAACGTCAAATTGTTCAAGCAATTTCACGCTCAACCGTTGTCGTTAATAATTTTATCGAATCATTTGAAGCAATTTTGCCTGATGCCGTCGTTAATACAAGAGATAATGACGAAAGTACAGTTCGTTTAGTCGATTTAGTTTCTGGTTTTATTGATTTATCAGAACCTGATGATTTGATTTCCTCTTTGCCTGCGTCTGAAAATGATGCTGAAGCCGAAGACGACGATGATAATGTTGTTGTCGATGATAGTGCCGACGATAGCAAAGGCTTAAATTACGATGAAGTTAAAGAAAAAGTCGAAATTTTAAAAACACAATTAAAAATTGCGTCTGATAGCATCAAAAAGAATGGCTATGTTCATGAAAAAACGGAAAAAGAATTCGAAAAACTCACCGAATTATTCATGGAATTTAAATGGACATCGGGCTATTTAAAGAAATTAACCGCGATTATTCCACGCGGCATTTCAACGGTCAGAATACAAGAAAAATTGATTACAGATATTGTCGTCAATTACGCAAAAATGCCACGCAAAGATTTTTTAGCCGCCTTCGGTGAACATGAAACGAGTTTGACATGGTTAGAACGTTGTTTAGCCGACTCAGTTTGCGGTGCAAAAGTAAAAGAACGTGAAAAAGAATTGCGTAAAGCGATTAAAACGCTGATTGAAATCGAATCTGAATATGGATTGACGATTCACAGTTTAAAAGATATTAACCGCCGCATGGTTATTGGCGAAGCAAAAGCTAGACGCGCAAAAAAAGAAATGATTGAAGCCAATTTGCGTTTAGTTATTTCGATTGCAAAAAAATACACGAATCGTGGTTTGCAATTCTTAGATTTAATTCAAGAAGGCAACATCGGGTTAATGAAAGCGGTTGATAAATTTGAATATCGCCGTGGTTACAAATTTTCAACGTATGCGACATGGTGGATTCGTCAAGCCATTACGCGATCAATTGCGGATCAGGCACGAACAATTCGAATTCCTGTTCACATGATTGAAACGATTAACAAATTAAATCGAATCTCTCGCCAAATTTTGCAAGAATTAGGACGTGAAGCGACACCTGAAGAACTCGCTGAACGCATGGAAATGCCGGAAGATAAAGTTCGTAAAGTATTAAAAATCGCAAAAGAACCTATTTCGATGGAAACGCCCGTTGGCGATGACGAAGATTCGCATTTAGGCGATTTTATTGAAGATTCAAAAGTGCTTTCGCCTGTTGAATCGGCGACAATTGCCGGTTTAAGAGAATCGACACAAAATGTATTAGCGGGTTTGACTGCACGCGAAGCAAAAGTATTAAGAATGCGTTTTGGTATCAATATGAATACCGACCACACTTTAGAAGAAGTTGGTAAACAATTCGATGTTACTCGTGAACGAATTCGCCAAATTGAAGCTAAAGCGTTGCGTAAATTACGCCATCCCTCGCGTTCAGAGCAACTACGTTGTTTCTTAGATAACGATTAAACAATTTGGACTCTTAGCTCAGTTGGTTAGAGCATCCGACTCATAATCGGCAGGTCGTAGGTTCAAGTCCTACAGGGTCTACCAGTAAAATCAAAGGCTTAGAGTAAAATCTAAAGCCTTTTTTTATGCCTGTTAAAAAAATGTCCCAATTTTGTCCCATTTCAAAATAAAACACCGCAATAAACCGCAACAGGTGACGATAAAAAACCGCCTTATTATCGGCGGTTCTTACGCACTATAAAAAGGCTACCGATTCAACAACGCCAAATGCTCGTTAATCTTTGCATCGAGTTCTTCGTCCGACAAATCAGCATAGTTACTTACCGTTTCTTGTACGGTGGTTTCCTTCCATCCCATTTGAGTTTTAGCCCAAAAAATTAACGCGGTCGTGTTACCTGCCATACATTGCTCAAATAAAACCTGAGCAACTTTTGAACCTGCTACGGCTTTGCCTTTGTTG
>CAIQZX010000151.1 GCA_903876445.1 uncultured Pseudomonadota bacterium
AAAAATTTGTTGCTCAACGTTACAAAACGACTGAAGCAAATTTGCATAATTGGCTCAAAAAGAATGATTTGATGACCTCACGCGAGCGATTCAGATCCTAAAATCTCGTGGGACTTTGGATCCTTTAGTTTAGTGCGACACGATGCTGAAAATGTTTTAGATGCTCAAGCTAAAAACAGCGTTCAAAAGGCTATTAAGGCGGCTTTACCTAATCTTTCAAATGCTGGATACATAAATTATTCAGGTGACTATATCTGGTGGATTGACCAAAAATGATGTCTCGGACTTTTACGGAATTCCTCGGAATTATCATTTTTAGTCCGAGGTACTGATTTCAGGATTTAAAAAATCAAAAACCTTGATTTTAAAGGGCTGGAGGTTATTTTGAATCAATCTTTATTTAATTCATTTGGCGTAAATAATGACTTTGGCGTGATAAAAACGGACTTATCGGAATTCCGACCTTATTACCTAATGACGTGGGATGAACAACTTGCCGAAATGGTCGATGAAATGAACCGCGAATTTTGTTTAGTTTTGATAAATGGAACGACGCGAGTTTTTCAAGCTATGCAAGGCAACAAGCGTCCAACGTTTCAAGATATGAGTGTAACCGCGTTTAAACAGCTATTTTCTAACATCAAGGTTCAAGTCGATAGCGTTATTAAACGGGGTAGAACCCACGCAATTTATGACACAAAAGCTAACGCATGGCTTAATCACCCAAACCGTAAAACCTACATGAATGCAGTCTATTCGCCATTTAGAACTGTTCCGGATAACACTCTCAACACTTGGATAGAAGAAGTAAAAGAAGTAAAAGCAGTACCAATCGAGCAAGCAAGCTCAAATCACGACCACATTGGTCACAACACAACCGCCTAATACAAGGCAAGGAATTAACTATGAAGTTAGATATAAACGAAATTTTAAATAAACCGTCTTACGACTGGGGCAGCAACACATTAGAGATATATAACTTTAATAAGATTGGACGCTTCAAAATGTTTGAGCGTAATAATCGAAATGAAATGCTCCCTATGATAGTTTTAAAACCTGTTAATGGTTCTAAGAAGCTAATGCGTAGAGCATTAACGGATGTAGAGTTTTCGCAGTTTTGGGAACACGATGTGTTTAGTAATGAACTGCTATATGAGATTAACTACTTAGTACCTAATGATTCAATTCACTGTCGGTTGGAAGTTGCCTGTGAAAGCAATAGTATTCCAAACGAATTCAGCCACACAATCCACTAAAAGGAGTAACAGATAATGACAAACGATATTGAAAATAAAATTGATGCAATGATTGATAAAGAACGCGAAGCAGCAAAGGGACAAGCGTTATTGAATATCAGAATCCAAGACCTTACAAAGCAAGCAAACAGCTTGGATAACCTAGCTTATGCAAATGGATATAAGAAAATTATCTTATCCATGATTGAAAATAAAAAATACGCTGAAGCTGAAGCTAATATGACAGGCATAAAAAAATATAACGGATTTTTAGCGGGATTAGATGCTAAAAGAAAAGCAGGTAATTATGTAATTCCACCAACATTATCAGAATTATTTTCTGCAATGAATTAAGAAAATTCTATTTTAGGAATGTAAAAGTTCTCACATAAAAACAGCAGTACCTACAGCCATAGGTGCTACTCCAACAACATTAAGCCATTTGATACCGTCTAGGACACGAATCAAGTGGTTTTTTGTTGTCTGTGATATTCAAATGAAATTATCAGTGATTGCGTGACACTAGCAAGGTCTTAGGCACGGCATCAATGAAATTTAGGTATGCCAACGGGTAGCACTATCTGATACGTTTATATCACCAGAATGATAACAACGCTTAAACGGTCAGTTTGACACCTTAAACGGCATGATTTGGATGGTTTTGGATAACGTAGGCGCATAGAATTATTTATTCTTGGTGTTCATGTTATCCAAGTTACTACGCGAGCATAACTCATTCTGTTATTGGTGGTTCTATTCACATTCGCTTTTAATCTGTTTAGGTAAATCAATTACTGTGCCAACTCGAAAATAATTTATTTTACACACAAGCCGTTCGGTTTGTGGTTGAAGACAGGTGTGTGTGTGAAAATTCAAGTGTCAACTTTGTGTATGAGCGTTCACAATTTTGACAGTTTGTGTTTTATAGTTGTGAATTCCATAGAAAAGTATCTATGTTCATCTAAACGGTATGAATTTAGGTCATTTTGGATGCTGTAGGCGCATGAAATATAACTTTGCTGGTGTTCATGTTGTTCCGAGAAATCTCATTACGTTCGTTTTTGATTTCGTTGTTACAACAAATCAAGTTTGGCTAGAACCCAAACCAAGAGGCTGATAATGTGCGATTTATAAAAAACAAACGACCGTTTGTATTTTATATGGCGACTATATACAAAACTGAAAGGTCTTTCAGTTTTGTATAGTTCTTGCTATTTGGTATCATATTTAATACCATAAGCCATGATTATTGTTATCGATACCAACATCTTAGTCGGCGCGTGCATGGGTTCACATTCTGCTACCGAAGTCATTGCCAGTTGCTTACGCAAAGATCATCAGCCGATTATTGGCACAACCTTATTTTCTGAATACGTTGATGTGATAAACCGTCAGGAATTATTTGATCGTTGTCGTTTAGATTCAGCAGAACGCAACGAATTACTCGATATTTTCTTAGCGTCATGTCGATGGACTGAAATTTATTACGGTTGGCGACCGAATCTGCGTGATGAAGGTGACAATCATCTAATCGAATTAGCGGTGGCAGGTCATGCTGAGTGCATCGTATCTCATAACATCAAAGATTTAGTGACAGGCGAATTGTTATTTCCCCGCATCGCTATTTTGACACCTGAACAATTTTTACAAAGAGGTTAGCATGGGCGCGTTAAGTTTTCGTTTGCCAGATACCAAGCATCAACGCTTAAAAGAATTGGCAAAAAGTAAAGGCATGAGTATCAATCATTTACTCGAAGAAGCTACAACCTTGATGTTGGCGGAATTTGATTTGAAAACCCAGTTTGAAATTCGGGCTAGTCGTGGGCGGGGTAATGAACAGCGGGGTTTAGAATTGCTGGAAAAAGCGAAAGGATACTGTCATGCAACTGATTCGCTGTACTAAAAAACTGCAAACGGCTATGGGAATTAAACCCGAAGCGTTAATTCAACATGAAGTTGAACCCTCATTGCTTGGTTCATGGCACGCCAATTTGCTGGTTATCAATCGCAAAAAATATGTGCTATTTGTTAATGACAAAACGCTTTTTAATTTCATCACTCCTGCTTTGACATCCTCCCCGCCCTAAAGGGAACGGGGATTCCTGATTTAACTCAGGAGCAGGTGTGTATCACTACTACCTGCTGGTTTCTGCTGCTGACGGCATTACAGCACCGTTCACTTCACAGACTAGCCCCCGAAAGTCCT
>CAIQZX010000152.1 GCA_903876445.1 uncultured Pseudomonadota bacterium
GCAAGTGAAAATTCTTATTTTCACGCGCGCGATGCCTAGTATTACAGGGCATCGCCGGTGGAACCGGTGGAAAAAAAATTAATAAAATGGATATTTTATTTATTTTTGGAACCGGTGACACCAGCCTGCTGCAGGCAAAGAGGAGTTTGAGGGGCGGGGGGTGGGGGGCCTTTGTTCTTAGCATTAATAATAATAATCAATCAATTCATTTTAAGTTAAGTTTTAGTTCATTTTTCATTTTATTCATTTTAATTCAGATTAGTTCGGTAAATTTTAGTTCAAAAAATCGACGAAACCCAGATAAATGAGCTCTATACACGTTTTAACATCACCAAAGTAGTAAATTTGAACTAAACCTGTAAAATTGTCGTTTTTTGAGTTATTTTTGAGTTATAATTTAGTTGTATTTTGTAAGTATATTTTTAGTGTTTTTTATGTTAAATATGGAAGAAGAAAAAGTAGTAAAGAGAGGAAGAGGTCGTCCTAGAAAAGAGAAAGTTCCAGAAAGTGGAACTGAATCTAAGAAAGTTGTATTAGAAGTGAAAGCTGAAGAAGGGTCTAATGTTAATGTTGAGAATGCTGAAAATAAACCAGAAGGGGGGGCTGACGCTAAGGATGAGAAAAGTGAAAGTAAATCGAAACCTAAATCTAAGGGTAGGCCAAAAAAGAAATTTGGAAAAAAACCTAGAAAACCTAGGCAATTTAGATTGGCAAGCAGAAAAGTGTTCTTAACTTATCCTAAATGTTTTATGAGTATCGACACCGTTACTGATCATTTAATTCTTTTATTGCAGAGATATGGTATAGAGGGTTATATTATAGCTAAAGAAATGCATGAAGATGGTTCTCCTCATTATCACGCTTTGTTTTCTTTATTTAAAAAAGTAGATATAAAAAGACCTAGTTTCTTTGATTTAGTATCAGAAGAAGTATTAGGCATGTTTAAGAATACTGAAACAGGAAATGATGAATATACATATAAATCTGTTGTTTATCATGGAGAATATCAAGGTGTTAAAAGTGAGAAAGATACATTAGATTATATAACAAAAGACAAATTCACGGCTGAAGAAACGGTGGATTGTTTGCGTTGTAATGAATATTATAGCAAAATGATGGGCGATCTATATAATTATATTTCTTTGCATAAAAGAATGATCTATTTGGCGGAACAAGGTAAAATCGATAGGGCTATGTCACTTTTAAAGACTGAAGATCCGGAACAATATCTTAAAGCCGGTTCTGTGATAGAAAGACGTTTAATGTCAATTTATTTGCAAACGTTAGGGGGGGTTTCTAAATACCCACTATCTTCTTTTCAAGGATCACCACAATTCAGAAGCTTTATAAGTTTGTATGAAGAAGGAGTTCGATTAGGTTGTCCAAGATTTTTGATAATTAAGGGTCCCGCTGGTTGTGGGAAAAGTCAGTTTATAAGAAGTTTCTTTGAACAACATTATGGTTTGCGTGTTTTTGTTGTTAATAATAAGGAGGGTTTGAAAGGATTTAATCCTGCTATCTATGGTGCTCTAGTTTATGATGATGCTGATTTAAGGAAGGAAAATCGGGAGCAGATGTTGGCAATCGTTGATTTTGAGGATCAAAATATTAAGATAAGATATACACATGCTTTTATTCCACAAACTATATTGAAAGCTTTATTAACAAATCAACCTTTACATTTAGTGAATACTCATTTGGGTTCTAACGATGAAGCGTTCAAGAGAAGAATATTATTCATAGAAATTGGAGAGGGTGAAAAATTGTTTAGTTATAGAGCAACAGTCTCAGCATTAAGAGAACAAGGTCGGGAGAATGACGCACAACTTCTTCAACAACAGGAAGAATACACTGAAAGGGTGAAACAAGCCCAATTGGAAAGGGAACAAGAAAAACAGGCTAGATCTAATGTATCTAATGTACCGCCGTTTCCAGGTGGAAATACATCACCATTTCCTGGTGATTTTGGTGGGAGTAATAGTATGAACAAACCACCATTTCCTAGTGATTTTGGTGGATCAGGTGGGAATAGTAACACCATTAATGTCCCACCAGATTTTGGGGCCAGTGGTGGATATAGAGATTATAAGGATGATTTGTCTGGTGGTTCGAATCCTTATAAGCCGGCACCAGGAGCTAACACAGGCTCTTATAATCCAAATTTAAACATTGAAAACGACGATTTTAGTGATTTTAGCGAGGAATCTTTTGAAGGAGATTTCGAAGGCAGTTTTGAAGAAGGCTTATAGAAAGATTTTAAATTTAAATACAATATGAGATTCTTGAACAGTTATTAAATTATAAACTAATGTAGTGTTAATGTTTTTAGATAATAGGAGTATAATGAATATGAACGAAAACGGAATAGAGGAAGAAAACAACAAAAAGTTGATTGAGAAGCAGTGGGAAGGTGAATTAAATTTATTAAGAGAATTATATTCGAAGTACGAGATTGATTCAATGTATTTAGACATATTGGAAAGACTTAATAATAATCGAGCTGTGGCTGTAGAAAATTCAATTGAAACAGAAACAGAAAGAAACTTTCCTATGATTAAATTGTTATTGATGACAGAGGATTATAGTGGGCGGGATGAAATAGCTGATTGTTTGTTTGGGAATATTAAATTGGCTAGGGCAAAAGAAGTGCTTTTACAAATTAGGGAAGCTTTATATTCAATTACTGAGGGTTCTAGCGAAGTGAATATTAAAAAAACACTTGAAACCCTTATGTTTATTGAACGCAAGATAGATAAGATTGAAATCGAGGATAGATAAGATTAAAATCAAGAATATATTAATGACGGAGGTTTTAACGGGGGTTTTAGGTTTGGACACCAGCAATAAATAAAATATCCATTTTATTACTTTTTTTCCACCGATTTTGACTTTTTGGACACCAATTTTGACTTTTTGGCCACCAATTTAGAAAATTATACGAACTCAAGGCAGACCTAAGAAATTATATGAAATTATATGACCTAAAGACAGGCTTAAAGTAGAAAAAATAGCGTTTAGGATCTTGGGTTTACTTCCTAATGCAAACTTTTTCTGGTGTATACGGTGTTTTGGTGGACAAAAAAATTAAAAATTAAAAATAGACCTGAAACGCAAGTGAAAATTCTTATTTTCACGC
>CAIQZX010000153.1 GCA_903876445.1 uncultured Pseudomonadota bacterium
ACTCTAGGTTTCGCTACCCACGTCGAAGCCATGTCGCCCCCTGAGTAGATGGTTAGGATAACAAGAATGTGACGTATTACCAATTCTTTTTTCAAACTTACCGATACTTTTTTCTTAACTTTCGTTAACTGCGTCCCATAACAGAGTTATGGGCGGGTGTGTCTACCAATGCAAAGCGTTAAAAAGGCTTTGCTCTTTGTTTGCTGAAAAAGGGCTTGGTTCTCGCCATAAGGTACAGTGCTAGCAGGTGCATTTTATAATGAATTTTCATTAAAAACAACGTATTGAGATTATTAACAAATGTTAGAAAACGTTAAAAAATTGGATACTATGTATCAACCTTATCGTAAATTTAGATTTTTTATTTCAATGCGTCTGTGACGTGCGGTTCAATCAATTGATACAACAATTGGTGCATACGCGGACTAGCCGCAATCACATTGCCAGATTCTAAATAATTATCTTTAAATGAAAAATCTGTTGCAACACCACCGGCTTCTTTGACAAGTAAAATGCCCGCCGCCATATCCCATTCTCTTAATTCGATTTCCCAAAAACCGTCCAAACGTCCAGCTGCTAAATAAGCTAAATCTAACGCGGCAGAACCTGCACGACGAATACCCGCCGAATCAATTGTAATGGCACGAAACATTTCTAAATAAGCGTCTAAATGTTGAGGAACTTTGAATGGAAAACCAGTGCCAATTAACGCGCCACGCATAGTGGTCAAGTTTGTGACACGAATACGGCGATTATTCAACATCGCGCCACCACCACGTTTAGCGGTAAATAATTCGTCACGCAACGGATCATAAACAACACCGACTTCTAAGCGTCCTTTCACTTTCAAAGCGATTGAAACCGCATATTGTGGAAAACCGTGAATGAAATTTGTTGTGCCGTCGAGTGGATCGATAATCCAAACATATTCATTCCCGGCGTGTTCACCACTTTCTTCTGCAAGAATACTGTGTTCGGGATAGGCGGTTTTTATGATGGAAATGATTTCGCGTTCGGCGAGACGGTCTATTTCAGTGGCAAAATCATTTCTGCCCTTATTCTCAACCTGTAAATGAGAAACTTTTTCAACAGAACGAAGAAGAATGTCGCCCGCAGCACGCGCGGCACGAACTGCGATATTGAGCATGGGTTGTTGCATAAGAATTTTCTTTTTTAAATGAGCGAATAAAAATCAAGTTTAACAAATTTTTCACCAAACTTAATGCTTTCGAAGATGGGCGGCATTAGAAAATGCGTCGTTGAATCTACTTTTTTGAAAAGGGCAGATTTAGATTAAGCCTGCCCTGAGTAAAATTATCGTTCTAATAACGCTAATTTGTTTTCTTTGCCGTTCCATTCATCTGCATCCGGCATGGCATCTTGAACTTCCGTAATAACCGGCCAAATTTTTGACAATTCGGCATTTAATGCAGCAAATTGTTCTTGTCCTTCTGGTAACTCATCTTCGGCATGAATTGCATTTGCTGGGCATTCTGGCTCGCATAAAGTGCAGTCAATACATTCATCTGGATCAATAACTAAAAAATTTGGTCCAACGTGAAAACAATCAACGGGACAAACATCTACACAGTCTGTAAATTTGCATTTAATGCAGTTTTCAGTAACAACAAAAGCCATAATTTAGGTCTCGAAAGGAATAAAAAGTTAAAGTTTGTGAATTCCCATTTTAGCAGAAAGTTACGGCTTGCTAAACAAATGCGCGGGTTTTGGCGTTTTTTGCTGCAAACAATGATACGCTGCATTTTCGTATTTAATGGTTAATGATTGCGAATTTTGATGTTCAGTCAAAAATTTCTCGGCTTCAATTGCCGTTAAATCTTTCATCATGAACATTGCAACGCATTCACAATCTCGACTTGCACGCGCTTTGTCATTGTCTGGATTGACAGAATTTTTTGTTTCCCGTTCCACACATTGTGCGGCGAAAGCCTGTTCGAATTTTTGTTTATCGCTGGCACTAACTGTACTAGCAAGTAATGTATGACTAATTGGTACTTGATTTTCAACACCATTTGTTTGCATCTTATTATCTGCGGTTGCTTTATCATCTGAACAACCGCTAATTACCAAAACAACGGCGATGCTTAAACTGGTAAGAAACGTTTTTTTAAAAAAATGTTTTTTCATAAATCACACTGAAATAAGTAAAATGGCATTATGCTAGAACCGCAAAAAAAAGCAACGCACTGCGTTTCTCCAACCTTGTATTGACGACATCAACATTATGACTATGTACACAAAACTACCTTACAGCGAAGCTCTCACGGCATTTTTAAAATTTTGTCATCAAAAAACGTATCCGAATAAAGTGGATATTATTCGCATTGGTGAAATGGATGATCGCTTATTTTATATTATTGACGGTTCTGTTGCGGTTTGCGCGGAAGATGAAGATAGCGAAACCGGTCATGAATTGGTATTAGCCTACCTAAATAAAAATGAATTCTTTGGTGAAATCGGTATTTTTAAAGGTGGCGAAGTCAAAAAAGTTAACGTGCGAACTCGTGAATCGTGCGTGTTAGCTGAAATCAGTTACAGTCGTTTGAAAGAAGTGTTACGCAAGGATTTACTTTATTATGCGCCTGATATTTTATACATGATTGGCGAACAAATGGCAGGTCGCTTACTAAATACCAGCCGAAAACTTTGCGAATTAGCCTTTATCGATGTCGAAGGACGCATTGCTCACGCCCTATTAGATTTATGCGAGTCACCCGAAGCTATGACTCACCCAGATGGAATGCAATTACATATTTCTCGACAAGAAATTGGACGGATTGTAGGTTGTTCGCGTGAAATGGCTGGGAGAGCGTTAAAAGAACTCGAATTAAAAGGCGTTATTACTTCACGCGGAAAAACCATTATTGTTTATGGTGTACGACGATGATGACTTGTCATATTTCGGATTTTACTTGTGAACACACTTTTTCAACCGCAAAACAAGATGCAACAGATCATGCCGCTCATTTAAAAGACAATCCACAAATGCAATCCGCTGCTTACCGTTTAGCCTATCGCGATTTCGATTTTATGATTCGAGATGAATTGCGTCCGGTGCGTTTACAATTAGAATTATTAAAAGCTGAATTAACACTTTTAGAACATGAAATTGAAGCTACAATTGTTATTTTTGGTGGCTCGCGAATACTTAATACCGAAACAGCACAATTAAATTTATGTTCAGCAACACAAAATCTAACCGAAAATCCTAATGACGCAGAAGCAAAACGGGCTTTTCAGCGTGCCGAAAAAGATATACAAAAAAGTTTTTATTATGAACAAGCGCGAGAATTAGGACGTTTAATCACGGCAAGTAATTTAGAAAAACAATCTTTGTTTGTTGTGACAGGCGGCGGCAGTGGCGTGATGGAAGCCGCTAATCGCGGCGCATCTGAAATCGGCGGTAAAAGCATCGGTTTAAATATCGTTTTGCCTCATGAACAAATTCCAAATCCTTACATTACGCCAGATTTGTGTTTTCAATTTCATTATTTTCCAATTCGCAAAATGCACTTTTTAATGCGAGCGAAAGCATTAGTCGCTTTTCCCGGTGGTTTTGGAACACTAGACGAATTATTTGAAGCCTTGACGTTAATTCAAACTCGAAAAATGCGCCGAATTCCGATAATTCTGTTTGGTATAAATTATTGGCAACGAATTATAAATTTCGAAGCACTGGTCGAAGAAGGAGCAATTTCATTGGAGGACTTGACGTTAATTCAGTATGCAGAAACAGCGGAAGAAGCATGGAAATTGATTTCGGAACATTAAATCATTTTGTTTACGATTTTTGGCGATATAACGCCATTACTTGTTTGACATAATTTTGAGTTTCTGGATAAGGCGGAATCGAATTATTGTGACGTAACACCGAATTTTCGCCCGCGTTATACGCTGCAACAGCAAGCGGTAGGCTATTAGGGAATAAATCAATTAAATAACGTAAATAACGAGTGCCACCATTGATGTTTTGTTCTGGATTACTAATGTTCATCACACCAAAACGACTGGCTGTTGCAGGCATCAATTGCATTAAACCGACAGCTCCCGCAGAAGAAATTGCATCAGCGCGATAGGCAGATTCCGTTTGAATTACGGCGTGTAATAATTTTTCATCAACTTGATGACGTGCAGCCGCTTGCGAAATTAAATGATTAAATCGCATTTTATTTGGATTGTTATAAAACGGCGTAATGGTTGCTGTGAATGGTGATGTCGCCACTGTTGTCGAAGGAACACTTTGTATAGGTTGTGCCGCAGGAACCGTTACTTTTATTTTACTTACTAACGCCACATCGTTACGCGGTTTGTCAGTATAAATCACACGTTTTGCATTATCTTGATATTTATAAAAATACCCTGTTGTTACCGTTGCTGGACGTAATGGTACGGTTTTAATAATGGGCTTTTCTGCCACAGTAGGGGTTTTATTGGTGTAACTGATGACACCATTCGCTCCAACTACCCTTTTATAAATATCAGCGTAAGCATTTTGCCCGCACCACCCCAATATCAAAAAAATTGCTAAACTGTTACGCATAAAATAAATACCTATACTCGTTGTTATCACCACTCTTTTCGCGGCTTGCATTGCATTATTGCGAATTGTATCGGCAGAATTTGATATTGCTAAAGCAGGATAACTATTGAGTTGGAACGATTTATAGCCTAACCGAAGATTGAAATGTAGTATAATCGCGTCGCCATATTGACGTGTTTATGTAACTTTATTTTGAGAATAAGCATTAACTTTATGCTGAATTAGATTGTTTTTGTGTAAGTATTTTAAATGCAGCCGCAACTGTATCGGTTTGTGTTTTCATCAATACATTTTCGACTTTTCCATTCGCTTGAATTTGTCCACGATGCAAAATAATTAGATGATCGTCGGCATAAACTTCGTCCATCAAATGACTTGCCCAAAGCACAGCGATTTTTTCTTCTGTTGCCAATTGGTGAACGTAATCAACAATCGCCTGACGACTTGGAATATCAAGTCCAACTGTGGGTTCATCAAGTAATAATAGCGAAGGTTTGTGTAACAAGGCGCGAGCAATTTCAACTCGTCGTTTATGTCCGCCATTTAATTGCCGTACTTTTTCGCCACGTCGCTCATACATCTGCAAACGTTCTAATTCCTCTTGAATTCGTTGCTTCGCCAGTTTGTTACTCATACCATGTAATGCAGCGTGATAATTCAAATTTTGCAAAACCGTTAAATCCATATCTAACGTGGTTTGTTGAAATACAACGCCCAAACGCGCTAAGGCTTGTTGTGATTGCTTTTGAATATCAAAACCACATAACGCAATTTTTCCTTCATGCGTGTCATACAAATGCGTAATGAGCGAAAACAACGTACTTTTTCCCGCGCCATTTTCGCCAAGTAATAACGTACACTCACCAGATGAAATTTGAAAAGTCACGTTATCAAGTGCTTTTTTTTGACCATAAGAAAACGTTAAATTTTCAACAGTTAAAGCGATTTCGCTCATTTTATTTCCTGTTCACGACACAATTTTGATTTTTGAATCATCATGTTTTTCAGATTGCTCTACTTTATCTGTTTGTGACAAAAGTGTGCCACCTAAAATAAAAGCCATAAACACTAAATAAACAATAGCAGCGACACGGCGAGCTTTTTTACTTTCTTGATATGCGTTCATCAATTTTTAATCTCAAGGTTTAACAACAACGCCCCAAGGCGAATTCCCAACGCCAACCGATTTCGTGACGGTTTGCGTTTCTACATCAATTATCGATACATCGTTACTCGCGCCATTTGCCGCATAAAGATGTTTTTCATCCGATGAAAAAGCCAAATGCCAAACACGCGAACCGACTAAAAGATATTTTTCAACTTCTAATGTTTGTGCGTTAATGACTGCGACGCGATTTGCCATACCTAATGCAACATAAGCACGAGTTCGATTTTTATCAATCGCAATGCCAACAGGTTGGATTTTATCATTCGGTACGCCTTGAATGGCAAACGTAATCGTTTTAATCGGTTGTTTCGTTGTCGCATCTAAAACCGCTAATGTTCCAGCCATTTCAGAAGTTACCCATAATTGCGAACTGTCAGCGGTAAATGTGACGTAACGCGGACGTGCATCAACCAATGTATTTTCAACGATTACCTGTGTTTTGGTATCAATCCAATGCACCATATTAGTCGTTTCAGATGCGCTAATTAACCATTGATTATCCGGACTAACACAAATACCTTCGGGTTCAACGCCGACTTTGATTTGCTTTATAATTTTTTTCTGTGCCAAATCAATCACAGTAACTAAACTATCGTCTTCATTAGAAACATACATTTTTTCACCATTTGAGCTGACAGCGAATGTTTCCGGATCCTTTCCTGAAGGTAAACGTCCTGTTTCTTGCAACGTTTCGGCATCGAAAATTTTAATTGTATTGTCATCACTCGTCGCTACATAAAGCGATTTATTGTCAGGACTTAACGCAATACCACGCGGACGTTTTCCAATAGGAACCGTTTTTAAAAGTGTACCGTCAGTCGAATTCATCACAGCAAGCGCGTTGTCTTTTTCCAACGTTACAAAAACAGTGTCTGCATTAACGGCATTACCGCCGATTGCTAAAAATACAGCGAAAGTTAAAAATTTTTTATTCATAATAAGTAATTAAAATTTGTTAGAGAATGGATTTTTGAAGTTTAAATAAGTCCCACATTTTAACCTCCCGTCATATTCATATAACGTAAAATTATTGGTTGTTCGTTGACATTGAATTCATGTTTTTCCGGTTTGATTTCCATCGATTCAATAATGGCTTGCTTTAAATTTTTAGAATTCATATCTGAAGAACGCAAAATTGCCTTCAAATCAATCGAATGTTCATTTCCTAAACACAATAATAATCGCCCTTCGACCGTTAAGCGCACACGATTACAAGTGCTGCAAAAATTATGGCTGTGTGGCGAAATAAAACCAACCCGCGTTTTCGTATTTGGAATGCTGAAATAATCCGATGGTCCGCCCGTATTATCGGTACTTTTTTTTAATGCAAAACGGTTTTCTAAATCAGCGCGAATTTCATCACTCGAATAATACGCTTCCGCACGATTATGTTTTTCCACAACACCAAGCGGCATTTCTTCGATAAAACTAATATCGATTTCTTTATCAATCGCAAATTGCACTAAATCACAAACTTCGTTGTGATTACGATTTTTCAAAATAACGGCATTTAATTTGATGCGTTCAAAACCCACTTTTTTCGCTACATCAATACCATTTAAAACAGTTTGCAAATCACCGGTGCGCGTTAATTCTTTGAATTTTGCGGCATCTAATGTATCCAAACTGATATTTAAACGTTTCACATTTGCAGCTTTTAAAATTGGTGCAGCGGTTATCAATTGTGAGCCGTTAGTTGTCAAAACCAATTCGTGTAAACCTTCTAACGCGCCAATTTGCATTAACAAATCTAATGCACCTTTACGAATTAAAGGTTCGCCACCTGTAATTCGGATTTTCTTCACACCTAATTCGACAAACGTTTTAGCTAAAATGAAAATCTCTTCCAAACTTAAAATTTGATGACGTGGCAAAAATGTCATGTCTTCTGCCATGCAATACACACAACGAAAGTCGCATCTATCTGTAATCGAAATGCGTAAATAATCAACCGTTCGACCAAAGCGATCAATAAGTTTTTTCGGCGTTTTCATATTGCATTCGCAATTAAAATGGCGCGTTTCGGTGCAGGCAAACCTTCACACGTCAGAGTCGGATTTTCAGGATGCAAAAAATCTTTTAAGGAATGAAAACGCATCCATTCGGTTGTACGCTGTTCTTCGGTAGACGTAACGGTAACATCGACAACGCGCACATTTTTGAATCCACACCGTTCTAACCAACTGACTAATGTCGCACAACTTGGTAAAAACCACACATTTCGCATTTGCGCGTATCGATTTTTGGGCAATAACGTTTTGCCTAAGTCACCGTCGATAATCAACGTTTCTAAAACCAATTCACCGCCACTTTTTAAACAATCACGCAATTCAAATAAATGATCAATCGGTGAGCGACGATGATATAAAACACCCATTGAAAAAACGGTGTCGAAACAATTTAAATTTGGCGGCAATTCCTCAATACCAAGCGGTAAAACATCAATCGGCGCATCGCCATAAAACTGTTTAACCAGTTGGAATTGCATCACATTTAATAACATTGGGTCGATGCCAATGACACGTTTTGCACCTGCTCCCAGCATTCGCCAACAATGATAACCGTTGCCACAACCCACATCTAAAACCAACCGATTTTGTAATGGTGCAATATGTTTTTCTAGTCGTTGCCATTTCCAATCCGAACGCCATTCAGTATCAATATGAATTCCAAAAATATCAAAGCCCCCTTTGCGCCACGGACAAAACGCTTGTAACTTTTCTTTCAATTCGGCTTGTAATTCGGGCGTAATTTCGTCTGCACTACCAAATTTTATCGTATCGATTGAAATATCTCGAAATTGCGGTGTAATTTTTGGTAAATCTTCGAGTTGGTTTTGCCAACGAATTAAATCGCCATGTTTTGAAATATCAAACGCATCAGCAAGTTGTGCGGGCAATTTTTCAGCCCAAAATTCGACTTTTGCGGCGTTTAAATCTTCATATAAATCGGAATAAGGCATTATTTTAAGGCAATAAAAGAAGCAAAATTAAAATACTGAAACCACAATTCGGCGCTATTAAAACCGACCGATTTCAGTCGTTGTTGGTGTTGCACAAACGTTTCTGGAATTAACACATTTTCAAGTGCGGTTCGTTTTTGGCTAATTTCTAGGTCACTATAACCTTGCGACTTTTTAAATTCGTGATGCAAATCAATTTGCAATTCATGTTGACGCACATCCTCAAAAGCTAATTTTTCAGAAATAATTAACGCACCATCGGGTAATAAACCGTCGTAAATTTTCGCTAATAATGCTTGGCGGTCTTCAACCGGTAAAAATTGTAACGTAAAATTTAAAACGACTATTGACGCATTTTTAATTTCGACATTCCGAATATCAGCACAATGCAATTCAATCGGTGTCTTTTCTGGTTTTAAAATACTTTCAAATTTTTCCAACATGGCGGACGAATTATCGACAGCGATAATTTTACAATTTTCAACGCAGATATTTTGACGCATCGAAAACGAAGCCGCGCCTAATGAACACCCTAAGTCATAACAAATGCTATTCGGTTTGGCAAAACGTCCAGCTAATAATCCAATCGCCGTAATCATGGTTTGATAACCCGGTACAGAACGTTGAATCATATCAGGAAAAACTTTCGCTACATGGTCATCAAATGCAAAACTATTGATTTGTCCGAGCGGTTGGCTGTAAAGGGAATCTTTAATTGATGTCATTTTTTAACTCACTTTTTTCAGATATATATTCCTTTATCGATAATCCAACAAATTTAGCCATATTCACAGAAACTGCATTACCAATAATTTGTTCAAGATTTGTTTTTGTACCAAAAAAATTGAATGATTCTGGGATAGAGGATTTATTGCAAAAACATCGTCTAACACAATGTTTTTTATCGCAAACAGATTACTAGACAAGGCTTTAGTTTTTCACCTTCGATTTTGCCTTCGCGCTTACCTTCGAACTTGCTTCACGCAATACTTTTAAGAAGTAACTTTTCCTGCTTGAATTTGAATTGTTCCCAATTGTATTCTTCAATCATTTGGGCTTTTTCTTCGGGCGAGGCGTTATCTTGTTTAATGTGTTCGACAACTTTTTGAACTTCGGATTTGTGATAAAGCGTTTCATCGACGCAGCCATCTAAACTATCAAAAATAAAAACTCTCTGTTGATTTACACAAAAAAAGGCACAAAAGGTGAACTACCAACCACTAAACGCTATCGCGTTCTAGTGGTGGCTTCGACTGACCCAAACTGAGAATATCAGCTCCTTTCGCATCTCCACGAGCTTTGACCCGTTTAGAAGATGGGGAACGCTTTACAGTCACGACAGAACCTGCCGCCTCAAATTGGTTGCACAATCTAACTATGATTGGTTTAGATTGCAAATTAGGTTTGCT